>CAIOIZ010000138.1 GCA_903858475.1 uncultured Bacteroidota bacterium | reverse complement strand
CACTTTATCCCTGTTTTTCCTGCGTGGCAAACTGCATCTCGTGTAATTGAAAATAATGACCTTTTTTTGCCAATAACTCCTCATGTGTTCCCAACTCTAACAAGTTTCCTTTGTCCAGCACCATTATTTTATCTGCTTTGCGAATGGTACTCAAGCGATGGGCAATAATAATGGAAGTTCTGTCGGCGATGAGGGTATCAATGGCATGTTGTATTAAACGCTCTGTTTCGGTATCAACCGATGAAGTGGCTTCATCTAATATTAATATGGCTGGATTGTACAAAAGTGCGCGTGCGAATGATAGTAATTGGCGTTGGCCCATCGATAAGGTAGCCCCTCTTTCCATCACATTATAATCATATCCACCTGGCAATTGTAGGATGAAATCATGAATACCTATCAATTTGGCTGCATGCACCGCTTCTTCTTTTGAAATAGATTCATTGCGCAGTGTTATATTATCCAAAATTGAACCACTGAATAAAAATACATCTTGCAAAACCACCCCAATTTTTGACCGTAAAAAATCCAGGTCATAGGCCTCGATATTTTTCCCATCAATACTAATACTGCCCTTTTGAATTGGATAAAGTCGGTTGAGTAAACTTATCACAGAAGTTTTACCACTGCCCGTATGCCCCACAAGGGCTAATTTTTCACCAGCTTTTATAGAAAAACTGATATCCTTCAATACATCATTCCCTTCATTGTAAGCAAACCATACTTTATCAAATGAGATACTCCCCTGCAGCAGGGATGTGTTGTACACCCCATTATTAGGAGTAGTATCATCATTGTCGAGCACTTTAAACACTCTTTCTGCTGCAATCATCCCCATCTGTAATACATTGAATTTATCGGCTAACACCCGCAATGGTCTGAAAAGCAAATTCAAGCAAAGAATAAAAGAAGTAATCACCCCTGCAGTATTGAAATCATTTTGTCCACCAGCCCACCAAACCAATAAACCTAATGATAAAGCCAATACAAGTTCTACTACCGGAAAGAAAACGGAATAGGCAAAAATAGCTTTGATATTTGCATTGCGATGGTCGGTATTAATTTCCCTGAATTTATTTGATTCTCTTTCTTCTGCAGCAAAAGCTTGTACCACCGACATGCCTGTAATATGTTCTTGCACAAATGCATTCAAACGGGCGATAGCATTACGAACATTGGTAAATGACTTATTGACGCTTTCTTTAAAAAAATAGGTAGCCAGTATCAGTATAGGAAATGGCGCCAAACAAACCAAGGTCAATTGCCAGTCAACATAAAACATATAACTCAAGACCGCAGCAATTGAAAGCAGGTCGGCAATAATGGGAATCAATCCATCGCTAAAAATTTCATTGATCGATTCCACGTCATTAATCGTCCGGGTAGTTAAAGTGCCGATGGCCGTAGTATCAAATTGTTTCAAATTAAGTTGAAGGATCTTTTGATAAGTGCTGATGCGCAAATCCTTTACCACTGTCTGGCCTAGTGAAGCTGTAGTAAATGTGAAATAAAAGCGGCAAGCCGATTCCACCAATAAAAGCAGCAACTGAATGATCGTGATTTCTATAATAAACCCACCTGGGCCTGCAATGAAATGAGCCGTACTATTATTTCGTATTCCTTGATTGATGCTTAATTGAATCAGCCATGGTCTTAAAGGAGAAAGCAAGGCTAAAACAATGGATAAAACTAAGGAGAGGTAAAATTTATTTTTATAGGGTGCCGCAAAACGAAACACTCTTTTGAGTAAAACAAAATTGAATATTTTTTTGGAAGCAGTTTTCGGACGCATAACACAAAGTTAACCGCTTGACCTATTATGTTAAGCGAGGCAAAAAATTCTTATTCTCCATCCATTTTCTTATCGTATGCCTTGATGAAAATAGCACCCAAGTTTTTGTAAGGTGGAACATAGGCTTCCCAGCTTTCTCTTACTTCTTTATTGCCATCCTTTGAAAAAATACGACCTAGTGCTGCCCAAACATTGCGCCAGGCAACCGTTTTATTATTGAGTATATTTTGATTCAGCGTATTTAAAATGGGTGTATTAATATCTCCTTTTCCTATTTCCTTTGTAGAAATGATGTGTGCAGCTGGATTGTCACGAATTATTTTATGCAAATTTTTATACCCGCCGCAGCTACCCAGTATAACAATCTTTGCATCACCTGGCATCCTGGCCAACGTACGTTCGAGCCAGTAACTATGTCCGCGGTGTACAATAATAGAGGGATATAATTTTTGTTGCCAGAGGTACTTATTTAAGTGTATTTGTGCTGAATCATCAAGGTTTTGGTTATTATCCAAGGGCCGATTGGCATACAAATAAATATTTCCCTTGAGCGATTTCGCTTCCAACCATTCTGGCTTTAGGGTTAATTTCCATTCTTTCGGAGAGAAGGCACTTTTAAATGCATTGAAAAAAAGTTTACCATCTGCATCGCCATAAAAAAATACCTGTTCAACAATGCGGCCGCTATCATCTACCAATTCATTGGTATCAATGGCATAAATAGAAGGAATGCCAATGGTACTGGTAAGATCAATTTTATTGACGCTGTCTGCACTTAAAAATATAGTTTGCAATAAACTATATATCAATTTGCCTCTTTCATTATTGGTTGCTACACATCTTTTTTCATTCGCATCCACATACCGTAAAATTGATTGTTGTAATTTTTTATCATTAATACTGCTGAACGCGTCCGCCACATCAACAGCATCTTCTAAGTTGCTCGTTCGATCAAGATTACCTACAAATGCCTTCATTAATGCTTCGGCTCGTTCCGGGGGCATGGCGCTAAGAAAAGTATCTAATCGATTGAAATTAGCCGCCATCTTAGTAAACTTTTTAAAGTAGTCGAAGTTTACATTCATCAGCAAAGAATCTGTTCGAGGTTTCTTTCCTAGTCTTTGCAGTAAGCGGGTAAAACTATGTTTGTAGCTACTGGTGTAAATATCAGCCTCCCCCATCACTATCATATAGTACAATTCGATACTCGAAAGAGGTTCTACCGAACGCATTCTAATGGCTTCTGGCTTTTCATGCAATTCATTTATCCACTTAATAAAATGGTTATTGGCTTTTCGTTGTAATACATCTCGCAAGCCATTGGGACCGTACATTACAATCGGCGTATCGCCCCTACTGCAGCGCCTACTATATTCAATTTCTGTTTGTACTAATAATTTAAAATAGGCCACGCTATCATATCCTTGTTCGCCATCTCCAATGATATTTACTAAGCTATCAACATTTTTTTTGCCAGTTAAAATATCATCTAAGAAAGGGAAATAAAAAAGCGCAGTAGATTTAGTACTAAGTTCTGCTACTGCTTTCACCATAGGGTTTGTGCTACGATGAATGAGCATGCCAACCAAAGACTCTTTATTTTGTGCATATTTATAAAAAGCAGCGGGATTATATTGACAAGCTACAATAATCAAACTATCGGCAAAGGGTTCTGCAGCAAAAGGGGCAATGGATTGTAATATTTTGCCGGGGTAAAGCTGGCTAAATTTCAAATACAGGATTTTTTTACTGGCCGCATAACCGAAATTGACGCTGAAAATTTCGGCGTTTATTTTTCCTATTTCATAAGGAGCTTCCTCAATAAATGGCTGTATACTGAGGTTCTCAATTTGGGCATTCATAATTTTTTTGAAATTATTGATGAATGCTGGTGCCATAAAAGCCGGAATTTCCTTGGCTCTAAACGCGGCGTTAAATGCAAGGATGGCTTCCTTCAAATACACAATGCAACGCACTTGTTCATTGGTACTGTTTAGCCGAGTATCTCTTTCAATGTAGAGTTGAAGTTCATCAACCTGCCTTGTGAAAGCATCCGTAACCTGTAAATTTATTTCCTCATTATTGGTAAGGTGAATATTGCCATCTAATTTTTTATCGAGCAGATCTGTTTCTTTCTGTGCCTCATCCACCCTTAAATTGAATAAATAATTTTTCTCTGGCTTGGCCACACTATCAACGGAAGCCAATGCAAATAGGCTGCAGAAGGAAAAAAGGAGAGTAATGAATGATCTACGCTTCATATATGGTACAAAGATGCTTAAAATTCGTTCAAAAGCATACGGATTAGATATAAGTGACTGTTAAAGCGCTGCACCTGCTTAACAATTTAATAATATAATAGCAGTCAGTCATTTGCCTGAATACTGAATATGTACGCTATTTTTGCAAAGATTACTACTTATGAGTACAGTTAATAAAATTCTAATTGCTGACGACGAACCCGATATTTTGGAGATTATTCGGTATAATTTAGAGGCCGAGGGGTATACAGTTTTTACTGCAAAAAATGGCAATGAGGCCATTGAAAAAGCCAAACAACATCAACCTGATTTAATTATTCTGGATGTTATGATGCCAGGCAAGACAGGGTTGGAAGTATGTGGCATCCTTCGGCAACAACCCGATTTTAAAAACACCTTAATCATTTTTCTAACTGCCCTTAGTGATGAAAGCAACGAAGTAAAAGGACTTGAAACGGGTGCCGATGATTACCTCACCAAGCCCATCAGTCCAATAGTGCTGACGAGTAAGGTAAATGCCCTTTTCAGAAGACTTACCAAAGAAGACAGCAAAATACTTCACATTGGAGAATTGCAAATAGATAGAGAAAAATACAACATCAATTTCAAGGGAAAGGAAATTATTTTAGCCAGAAAAGAATTTGAATTATTGGCTTTATTAGCGAGCAAGCCTGGCAAAGTTTTTTTACGCAACGAAATCCTCAATACTGTTTGGGGAACAGAAGTAATTGTAGGCGACAGAACCATCGACGTTCATATTAGAAAAATTCGCCAAAAATTAGACATGGATTGTATCAGCACGGTAAAAGGTGTTGGCTATAAATTTGAGATATAATTCCCCTTATTCTTACCGAATAGTATTTACTTTCGCATAACTGCATTGCTAATTAGGCAATTGCAGGATACTAAAAATGAGTTCACAAAAGAATTTATCGCCACAACAATTATCGGCCAATACAGCCCTTGCATTGTCTATTCCCATTGGAATTGCCTTTTATATCATTCACCCAGTTTGGTGGATAGCATTGCTTTTCACGGTACTTATTTTTGGCTGCAGCTATTCCATTATTCACTACACCATTAAAAAATTTATTTACCGCAAAATAAAATTGATATACAAGCTGATCTATCAAACAAAGGCCAGCAAGCGGGAGGAGTTTTATTATAAAAATTTTTTACCGCAAAAAACGATTGAGGAAGTGAGGGACGATGTTGAAAAATGGGCTATTCAAAGAAAAGATGAAATTGAATTGCTGCAACAAAATGAAACTTACCGCAAGGAGTTTTTACAAAATCTGAGTCATGAACTGAAGACCCCCATTTTTGCCATTCAGGGTTACGTGGACACCTTACTCAATGGTGCTTTGGAAAATCCTGCAGTGAATATAAAATTTCTGCAAAGCACTTCCCGCAATATCGATAGACTGGTGAATTTGGTAGATGACTTGGATGAAATTTCGAGATTGGAAAGTGGACAACAACAATTAAATTGTCAACAATTTATTATTCAAGATTTATTAAAAGAGGTATATGAATCCTTGGCCATCAATGCAGAACAAAAGAGCATTAGATGTGTTCTTAAAAAAGGTTGTGAACAACCGCTCTCCGTTTTTGCAGACAAAGAAAAAATCAGGCAGGTGTTTATCAATTTAGTAGAGAATGCCATCAAATATGGCAAGGAAAACGGCACCATTGAAAGTAGTTTTTATAAAATCGATGGCAAGCGAGTGTTGATCGAAATCAGCGATGATGGAGCGGGCATTTCAGAAGAACATTTACCTAGAATATTTGAGCGATTTTACCGCACCGATCTGGCAAGAAGTAGAAAAGCCGGTGGCAGTGGCTTGGGCTTATCTATTTGCAAACATATTATTGAAGCACATGGAGAAGCCATGCATGTAAGAAGCTCAATTGATGTAGGTACTACATTTGGATTTACATTGCCAAAAAACAAGGACTAATTCCATTGCTTCCAGCGCACCCCCTTAACAGTTAGATAACGATTCCTTAAAGATTTGTTTAAGTCAATGCCTTTATTTTACAAGGAAGGCTTTTACATAAAGAAATTTTTATGAAAAATATTCATTACTTTTTTCTACAATTAACTGTTAGGTTGTTTATTCCAATGCTTTCTGCATTCTATCCCCCACTTAAATATCATAAAGTCCATTAATGGATAAAACAAAGAAAAGAAAATTGGACATATTGGTACTATCCGATGTTCATTTAGGGACCTACGGATGTCATGCCAAGGAATTATTGTTTTATTTAAAATCGGTGAAGCCAAAAACGGTTATACTAAACGGCGACATAGTAGACATTTGGCAATTCAGTAAACGCTATTGGCCTAAATCCCACATGAAAATCATCAAACAGCTTATGCAGTGGATGAGCAAGGGCGTGAAGATTTATTACATTACTGGCAATCATGATGAAATGCTTCGGAAATTCGTTGGCTTTAAAATGGGCTCATTTCAAATTGTGAATAAAGTAATTTTAAAACTGGAGAATGATGAAACAGCTTGGTTTTTTCATGGCGATGTTTTTGATGTAACCATGCAGCATAGTAAATGGCTTGCCAAATTAGGGGCCATTGGCTATGATACTTTGATTTTAATAAATAGTTTTGCCAATTTTCTTTCAGAAAAGATTTTTAGGAAAGGGAAATTATCACTTTCAAAAAAAATAAAAAACAGTGTGAAAAGCGCTGTGAAATTCATCAATAATTTTGAACAAACTGCTGCAGATATTGGAATTGATAAAAAATACAACTACGTAATATGTGGCCATATTCATCAACCTGAGATGAAGGAAATTACAAACGAACATGGGAGTATTCAATACCTCAATAGTGGAGATTGGATTGAAAACCTTACCGCTTTGGAATATGTAGAGGGGAAATGGAATTTATATCATTTTGACGAAAAGGAAATGCTTGACATGATGCTACATAACAAAGAAGAGGAAACAGAGCTGAATAACAACCAACTTTTTGATAACCTAGTAGAAGAATTTAATTTATTAAAAATATCATGAAGATATTGTATGCTATACAGGGTACAGGAAATGGTCATTTGAGCAGAGCAAGAGATATCATTCCAATTTTGCAGCAAAAGGCGGAAGTAGATATTTTAGTCAGTGGTATACAAGCGGATGTAAACTTACCTTTCCCTATAAAATATCGATTTAAAGGACTAAGTTTTATTTTTGGGAAGAAGGGTGGCATTGATTTGATTTCCACCTATAGAAAAAGTAATTTAAAACTACTTTATAAAGAAATCAAAAGCTTACCAGTTGAAAATTACGATTTGGTAATTAATGATTTTGAACCAGTAAGTGCTTGGGCCTGTAAGATGAAAAATAAACCATGTTTTGGTTTAAGTCATCAAGCAGCCGTTATTAATAAAAAATCGCCCAAACCAAAAAGTCTTGATCCGCTTGGCAAAGCCATCTTAGATAATTATGCGCCTGTTGATTATGCACTAGGCTTTCATTTTGAATCGTATGATCGAAATATATTCACCCCTGTAATTAGAAGTCAGATTAGGATGGCTAGCCCCCAAACAAAGGAATATTATACTGTTTATTTACCAGCCTATAGTGACGACAGAATCATCAAAGTGTTGGGCGAGTTAAAAGAAATTCAATGGGAAGTATTTACCAAACACAGCAAAAAAGAATATCGACATAAAAATATTTTCATTCGCCCTATCGACAACGAAAAATTCGTAGAAAGCCTACTCAATTGCACTGGCATTCTTTGTGGTGCGGGTTTTGAGACACCTGCTGAAGCTTTGTATTTAAAAAAGAAACTATTGGCCATTCCAATGAAGGGGCAGTACGAACAACAATGCAATGCTGCTGCACTAAAGGCCCTGGGTGTGCCAATTATAAAATCGTTGAAGAAAAAACATTTAGAAACATTGCGCAACTGGACACAAGAAAATCAATCTATACCAGTTGACTATCCTAACAACACAGAAGAAATAATTAATAAAATTATTAAAATGCAGCAAGGCACTGATAAAATATTGAAAGTTAAACTTGGCGATGGTATACACTCAGTAAAAAAATTGAAAAAACTAAGTCTTGGTACCATCATAAATCAACTTGCAGATTAATTCTATGCTCTTTACAAGAAAGGATTTTGGAGATGATTTCAAATGGGGGGTCTCTACAGCTGCCTATCAAATTGAAGGAGCGCATGCCAAAGATGGAAAAGGGTCCTCCATATGGGATACATTCGTTCAAAAAAGAAAAAAAATACTCAATCAAGATCATGGCAATATTGCCTGTGATTTTTACCATCACTATGCGGAGGATATTGCACTTCTCTATAAATTGAATATCCCCAATTTTCGATTTTCGCTGGCCTGGAGTCGCATTTTTCCTATGGGAATAGGATCCATCAATTATAAGGGAATTGATTTCTACAATAGGCTAATTGATTTTTGCCTGGAAGTAGGCATCGATCCTTGGGTTACTATTTATCATTGGGACTTACCAGATTACTTACATAAAAAGGGAGGCTGGACCAACAGAGAAATAGTGGACTGGTTTGGTGAATATGTGGCAACCTGCAGCAAATACTTTGGCGACAGAGTAAAAAATTGGATGGTTTTAAATGAGCCAATGGTATTCACCGGAGCAGGGTATTTTTTAGGTGTACATGCCCCGGGAAAAAAGGGATTAAGTAATTTTTTAGCTGCTGCCCACCATGCTACGCTTTGCCAAGCGGAAGGAGGCAGAATTCTGAGATCCCTAAGAACTGATTCATCAATTGGAACTACCTTTTCTTATTCGCATATTGAACCTGCCAGAAAAACCGATGATAAAGATAATAGGGCGGTAAAAAAAGTAGATGCCTTAATAAATAGATTTTTCATAGAACCCTTGTTAGGCATGGGCTATCCAACAAATGACTTTCGCTTACTCCAACGAATTGAAAGATTTATGTATCCACAGGACGAAAAGAAACTGGCCTTTGATATGGATTTTATTGGATTACAAAATTATACCAGAGAAATTGTACAACACAATCCATTCATGCCTTTTATTAAAGCAAAAATCATCAAAGCTAGTAAAAGAGTGACCAATTACACTTTAATGGATTGGGAAGTATATCCTCCTAGTATTTATGAAGCTTTAAAACAATATGATCGATATGAAAATATTAAAGAAATCATTGTAACAGAAAATGGAGCAGCATTCACTGATCAAATAACTGGAACCACTATTAACGATGATAAAAGAGTGAGATTTTTACAAGATTATATTGGTCAAGTTTTATTAGCCAAAAATGAAGGAGTAAAGGTAAATGGATATTTTGTCTGGACTTTACTTGACAATTTTGAATGGGCAGAAGGTTTTCATCCAAGATTCGGAATTGTATATGTTGACTTTAACACACAAGAAAGGATTGTAAAAAACTCAGGCAAGTGGTATAGTCATTTTTTACAAAATACCCTTACCGCTTCTAGTGAGCTTCAAAATAATGAGCATTTTGAGTGATATAATAGTAGCTTAACACAGCCTTTACGTATCAGTTAAATAGACCACTTACTTTTACATCATAACAGCATAGTTTTTTTAGAGCAAGTTAGTTTTGAGTTAAAAAGCGGACCCCGGCTACTTGAGCGCCGGGGTTTTTATTCCTAAAAAATGACGCAATCTCCAAACATAAAACTTCCTACAAATGCCATTACCTCGCATTTGCTCGATAATAGTGGGCGAGTCGATTTGCCAAAAATAATGAGCGAATGCCACCTGAATATTGACATAATTATTGGATGGCAAAATACAATAGGCATCATCGCCATAATTTAATGGGTGACGCATATTATTTATCCAAGCATATTGATGAATTGCTGAAGTATCTCCTACCGCAACAAGATTTAATCCTAATGGCTTAGTTACATAATAATCAAGATGTGCGGCTGTGAACCAATTGGTAGTAATAATGCTTGTAGGCTGATGCATCGAATTATTTTCAATGTCTGATTTAACAATTTCGTGAAAAGAATATTTTAGATCTCGCCAGCCATACATATCTAAGGTAAAATCACCGTCGCCGTAATTAGGATTCCTTTTCCCGCCTATTGTACCAGGAAAGTAATTGATACATACCACTGCACTTAAACAGATGAACATAAAGAAAGCAATGGCTAATTTAAGTGGCGCAGCCAATCGCTTAACTGGTCTATACTTAGGAACAAGTTTTGAAGTAAAATAGCTAGCTGTTAATAAAATAATAGCACTATAGGCAGGGCCTGTCCAATGTGGCAATACTTGTTGGAAAGGCGAAATTAAAAAAGCAGTAGCAATTAAGGGTAAACTGCAAAGCAGCAAGAGGCGCTTTTGTGAATTTAATATTGGCAAATCGTTTGAAAAGGCTTTTTTTAATGCGATCGCCATATAAACAAAAAGTATTGGGTTGTAATAAAAAAACTGACCAGCCCAAAAACTTATAATAGCCATTAAACTAAAACTACCATTTGTTATATCTACTCTATGACTATGATATAGATAAGTAACAAAGTGGTTTTCTATATTCCAATGTATCACCGGGTAAAATAAAATCAGGGTTAATAAGCCTGACACATATAGCACTGGCTCCTTCAACCATGCCCTGTTATATAAAACAATATATGTCAGGAAGCCTACCCATAAAAAAGCACTACTTACTTTGCACATCATCGCCAGCCCAATGATAAGACCAAAGAGCAAAACTTTTCTTTTTTTGCTCCTATTAATATGTGTATAACAAGCTATATCAGTTAGCAGATATAGGCCCAACGACCAAAAAACCATTTGGGGAGCATCGGGCAAAATAAACAAGCCTGATATAATGGAACCATAAAAAGTAACTGAATATATCAAAGCAGCTACATAACCAGTATATGCGTTGCCTAATTTTTTACCCATTAGATAAAAAATCCAGGTAACCGCAGCGGAGGAAATGATGGCCCCCAACCTTATATTAATCTCATTATCGATCCACAAATTCAGTGTCGTGAGTCTGATTAACCAACCAATCACTGGGGGGTGATCAAAATAATTATACTGCAGATATTGAGCATACATTCTATAATACACTTCGTCGTTACCCAATTCAATAGCGCCTGCTGTTATTAAACGCAGGATAGAAAAAAATAAAATTAAAAGAATAGTTCGCTTCCTGTAGGACAATTTGCCTTATCTAAATGTGACAAAATAGTTAATTGAATAATTCCAGAAAAATACCAACCCAACAATAATAATTTTTAATAAATAGAAGCGGTTGTTTATGTAGCGAAGAAAAATATATAGCAATGCATTATTGATACATAAACCCACGATTGATATTATCAAAAAAAACAGCAATTGCATATGAGAGGTATGGCTTGAATTACCAAAAGTCCAATATGCATTAAGTAAATAATTATTTATTACTGCAAGAGTAAATCCGATTGAATTAGAAAGAAATTTATTGAAGGCCCATTTTTCTTTACAAATCCATGTTGTTGCAAAATCAATACCCATCCCCATAATACCTACCAATCCGAACTTCAAGATATGGATATCTACCAGGTAATTCATACAGGCTGAATACTAGATGGAGCCGACATTTGTTGAGGCGAGAATTGATGCATTGTTTTTATAGACTTCCCAATTCTTTTACTATGCTTTACTAATATAAATGCTATTAAGCCAGTAACAGACCCAATCACTGCGCCAATCATTACATCCAAAAGAAAATGCTGCGCTAAATATATCCGAGAATATCCCACCAATATGGCAGTTAGTAAAACAAATAACTGTGAATAAATGCCCTGATGAAATAATATAAAAACGGTTGCGATGGCAAATGCAGTAGCAGTATGTCCCGAAGGAAAACTTGAATGATTAGCAAGACTAACGCCGTCTATAAAATGCAGGTATTGCCCAGCTTCAAAAAAAAGTCTGGGTCTAGGTGCATCCACTAAATTTTTAATAATTTGAACTACTATTCCAGAAAATAAAAAGGCGTATAAATAAGCAATTCCTTCTTTTTTCTTTTTAAAGTAGAATAAATAAAGTGATATTAGACAAAGGGCAAAAATACCATCCCCTACAAAAGTGAAGTTTATAAAAAATACGTTAAGTAAAAAGGGATGATAGGCATTCAGTGTAATAAAACTTACCGACTTGCCATAGTTCAGCAATAAAATTATTCCCACTAACAGTACACTATTCAGTAATATAAAGTACCATTTGCAATTTTTTAAAGTAGTGCCCATATTTAAATTAGCAATTTAGAAGTGGCAAGATAAAATCTGTGCTTTACTTTAATATTAACGTAGTGTTACGGGAATGTTATCAATGGTTGGTTGATAAAGGCTGTAAACCGGCTCACTCACAGGATGATTGCTTATAAAATTCAACCCCAATAATCGTGCAATGGTTTGTGGAATTTGTTCAGTATTCATTGCTTCTTTTGATTTCAATTCACCCTGCTTTGTAAATTGGGGACCCAGCGTCAACAACCAGGTATTGCTACTCCCCTTTGTAAACATATCATGCCTTGTCCAGGAATTCTTTCCATCACCCCTGCCATGATCTGTTGTTACAATCAAATTTGTATTGTTCTTGTAAAATGGATCACTATTTACCAAGTACCAGAGTTGCGACAAATAGTTATCAACTGCAACGGCACTTTGTAAATAACCATCATAATTACCATGATGTGCATATTCGTCTGTTTCACCAAAACCAATGTATAAAACCTTAGGATGATGCGATTTCATATATTCTTTGGCTGCCAAAAAAGTTAACATGTCGTTCCTGGTAGAAATAACAGAATCAAATAAATCTACTTGAATTCCATTGATTAAATTTTCTGTTATTGTCAATGAATCATGCCGAATGGGATAATACCCACTGTTTAAAAAAAGCTGGGAGCTTGGTTTATTAAAAATATAATTAAACAATTTCCAGCTGGTAAAAGCAGCTACATTGCCCTTATAAGCTGGTTGCTCATTGATAAAATCAAGAATAGTTTGGTTTTGATTATACCGCTCTTTATTGGCAATGACTGCTCTGTCGGCATACCCAGTAAATAATTCATTATAGCCTGCGTATGAAAACTTATATGGGTTGGAGATGGATACTTCGTTGCCAAAATTCCTATTGCCATAAATCGCCCCTTGCTTTTCAATCACATTCCAAACAAATGGCATTAGTAATTTTCTTCTTTCTGTTTCATTATCATTCCAAAATAGTTGACGTAATAGTGCGGTGTCCTTTACATATTTACTATTGTTTAGTATGGAAGCGTCTGCCCCTTCAAATATTTCCCTCCACCGAAACCCATCCGTGGTAACAATAATAATATTGGGCGCTGTAGTAGACTGAGCAAAAAGTGAAAAGGGGAAAAAGAACAAAAAAATAAAAATAGAATTTCTCAAAGTGAAGTGTTTCACAAAGAAACAGGCCCTATATTATCCTAAAGTATAGAAATTGTTATTTTAAAGTTATTGAGAAGGATGGTTATTTTTTTGCTGCCTGCAAAAACTCGACTGCTTTTTCAGAGAGTAATGTATTATAATTTTTACCCTCATACTGAAAGGAAAAATGCCTGCAATCTTTATCATTCATTCGAAAGCCAACATCTTTAAGCACCATGTCCTTTATAAAAAAATGAATAGTTCCGTCAAATCCACATCTTTCGGAATTACAAATAGTAGCATCAATAAGTTTTGACAATTGTACCACCTGTGCTTTATCCTTTAGCATTATCATTTTCACAACCGTATCTGCACTACCATCACCCTTGAAATAATTAATGGCCACACTATCAGCTGCGATAAGGGTTTGTTGTATGCCGGTTTTTTGCTTGCAGGAAAAAATCAACATTATTAATAGTAAAAAGAGGATGTACTTCATTGTTTTATGCAAAGATAATCCTGCAACACAAATATTGTCAGGTTAAATATCAGTAGATAGAATTAAGCAGCCACCTCTGAATAAGGAGAGTGATGAGGAACTAAGGCATACCAACAAACTAAAAGCAGTAGAGAAGGGAATTTAGCGTCTAATAAAGTCTTGGTTTTTGAAAGCCCACTGGTAACCATATTAAAACTACAATCAATTAAATTATTTTGCATTTCTTCATCATAAACGCTCAACTCCGCTGCATTATTTGGGTTTTTCTGAAAACAATATTTTCTACCATCTAATTCAACAACTCCTTTTTGAGGAGTATACATATCTAATTCAAATTTGCCAATCTGAATTCCATATTCGTTAGCAATAACAGTACGTGGATTCAATAGTCCGCGTTTTTCAAAGAAAAATAAGCGCTTTCCCAAGTTACTCACTAACCTTACAATATGTGTTTTGGTACTAAAGGAAACAGTAGCTAGCTTTTGATCTTGTTTCCACAATTCAAAATTTTCATTCGTTGAATTGCTATTAACGCTTACCCATTTCATATGAATGTTTTTATATAGTTAAATTGACTTATTTAAAACAAAATAGCATTATAAAATACAAGTAGTTCCTTTAATAATAGCTAGTGAAAATAATACTTATAGCCCCTATTAACTAGCTGTGAAAAAGAATGTGATTTAAATGTGCATAGTAACAATTTGGTAACATTAAAAAAAGCACCCGGCAAGACTACCAGGTGGATACAAGCATGAGAAAAACTTGCTTTTGCTTAAGGAAATTTTTGTTATAGTTCAAATATTACAGTGCAAATTCAGAAGACATTGTTAACCTATGATTATCTGAAGATTATGTAAACATTATCTTTAAAATATACCATTTCGTATTGTGATAATTATGCTGGCTTATCGTATGACTCTTTCTTTTCAGGTTTTCCGGCAGGGGTAAAATATTGCCATTCCCCTATTTTAACCCCATGCAGAAATTGACCCTGGGCCTGAACTATACCCGATTCATAATAATAAAGCGCTTTCCCATGAAACTGTCCATATGCATCAAGTGGAATATCAGCCAGCATATTTCCGTTTTTATAATATTGTCCAAAGAAAGTTCTTTGGTCCTTATTCATGACAGTAATCTGACGAATATTGTTAGAAGAGTCCTTCATTATTTGACAAATGGTGGAATCTTTTTTATTTAAATAATAGATCGCCGTTACAAAGTCTGTTCTGTAATATGGTTTTGAAAAATTGCTATCGCTGGCATGAATGATTGAATCAATCCATTGTTTATCCAATTTTCCAAGTGGCCTTTGCTTATGTTGGCAAGCTTCCAACATCATTATTAATACAAGTGAATAGGCAATTATTTTCATACAATATCAATTAAATTAAAAGGCATTCAGTAAATACTGAATGCCTTTAAGATAAGGTTTATGGTTATTAGAATTTAGTCCATCCTTTCCACCAGCTAGCCAAAGGACCTGCTGGAGCTATACCGCCCCGGAATGTTACTGTTTTATCTAAAAAAGTATCCCCAGCGAATTTTGGATCAGAAAAATCACCACCGTTGATAATTTTCTGGTTTCCGTTTGAACCACCAAAAGGGGTAGGATCAGGAGCTGAATAATTAAATGGTTGAATCAATTTTGCATCCGATGTATTGGTAAGAATATCATTATTATAATAGCTATTGGTAAACCAACTAGTCAATGCTGCATCAGAATTAATAGTGGCTCCTGCAGTACCAGAAAACTTCATATTGATGGTATTACCAGCCAAGGTTACATTTCTTAGTCTCAAACTACTATCCTCGATATTTAAAGCAGTAGAAGTACCCGTAGTAGCATCAATTAAAATACCTTGAGGCCATCCCATGATGATTGAATTGAAAATACAGATGGCTGAATTTCTTCTGATCTGAGCACCCGCACGAAATAATGTATTACCAAAATTATTTAAAGTAGCTCTTGGGCCAATGGCAGTAATATTTGTAAAAATCGCCTTCGTTTTAGGACTTGCTGTTGTGCCAGTTGCATTATTATCACTTTCGAAAGCTTCAGAAGTAGAGATATCTGCAATAACAGAATCACGAATAATTAAACCAAACTGTACTTTACCACTAAAGCCATTATCTGTATCAAAATCATCATCCTGTGTTTTATAAGCAATCAGGTATTTACAATTTACACTGCCGCCAAACCACTCGTAGGCGTCATCTTTTGCATAAACTGTTTGAATATGATCAATGGTAGTTCCGTTTCCTACACATGCCATGGTCAAGCTATTAACTTCTTTATCTGGTTGAAAAGCATAGCCAGCATATTCAATACGAACGTATTGCAGAATTCCAGAATTATCATTGTCAACAGGAGTAGCTGCTACAGCATCGCCAGAACCAGCTATACCATCTCCAAATGAATTGTCGATACCTCCTTCAACTTGAAACAATCCATTGATACCATTATAACTTAAATTATAGCCAGCCTTGCCGCAAAGCACTATACCAGCCCAATCACCTGACTGAGGATTAGGTGAAGCAGAAGTGAAAATAATGGGTTCAGTGGGGGTACCTTGAGCAATGATTTTTGAACCACGCGTAATGATCAAAGCAGCCACATCAGATCCACTGAATGAACCCTTGATAACTGTTCCTGCTTCAATGGTAATGGTATGATTACCGACCATATAAACCAATCCTTTAAGGATATAGGTGTTGGTCTTACGCAATAATGTATCAGCATTGATACGTCCTTGTAATGTAATGGTTTGGCCACCAGTAGTGGGTGTTCCTCCACCATTTACTACTACTACCTGAATCTCACCATCTGTTTCAATTTTCCGACAGCTGGAAATAGAGATTGCCATGAGAGCAACAGCAGCGAATAAAATGTACTTTTTCATATCCTAGTTTTGATTTTTATATTATTAAAATGAATAGTTGAAAGAAAGGTTAAAATTGGTGCCATATTTTCTTGTGAATCGATAGGCATCCGTTCCTTTTTGAAATGTCAGTTTGCCTCCCGGATTCTGATAAAAATATTGGACATGGTTAAAGAGGTCCGATATATTTAATTTAATCTCTGCCTTTTTATCCAATAATTTTTTTGCTAATTGAAGGTCCAATACTGGGCGAGGTGCTTCATAAATATCAGGCGCACCACCTTGAATATCTCCTACTAAATAGATACGTTGTCCAATTTGGTTGAATAATAAAGTGGCATTAAATCCTGATTTTTCGTGATCGTACAATAAGCCTAGATTTAAAATATAGGGAGATTGGCCTTGCAAGGTTCTGTCTAATTTGAATGTTTCATCCTTTACACGACTTTTAATCAAGGCAGCATTTGCTTGGAAAGTGAAATTCTTTAACCGACTATTGAAATCAAGTTTTTTGCGAAATTCCAATTCAGCGCCATATGAGTTTGCTTTTTTTGCATTCGCATAAGTGAAAGTACTGGAGCCGCCACCCTGTCCATTAAATAATTGCTCGATTGGATTCGAAAAGTCTTTATAAAATACCCCTGCCGTTAATACTTCGCCAGCTCTAGGATAAATTTCATATCGCAAATCAAGGTTCGATACCTTAGTTCTTTTCAAAGTAGGATTTCCTTGTACAGAAGCATTCAACTCAAAATCATATAAGTTCAGAGAAGCCAATTCACGCAATTCGGGGCGAATAACTGTTTGAGATCCTGACAAACGCAAATTGCTATTATTATTCAATTTGTAAGTCACATTGATACCGGGTAAAAAATCAGTCAGCTTTGAATAAGTATGACGAGGGTCCCATTTTTTAACACTGCCTACTAATTGATCATAGTTTTCAACTCTCAGTCCCCATACAATTCTTAATTTTTCTGTAAACTGGTTGTCCAATTGTAAAAAGCCAGCATTCAAAATGGTATTGGCCATATAGCGGAATGTATTTCCTTTAATGGCATCAAAAGCTATATTGCCTCCTGTGCCATTGCCAAAATTTGCACTGGCAAATACTACGGTAGGCTGTGCCAAACGAAGTGTAGGATTATCTAGTGGCAAGTAGTTGGCAAATAGCTGTGCATCGAACAAACGGTCTTTTATTTGCAACATATAACCAGCCTTGATGGTTTGAGAAAGATTCAACCACTTGAAATTATAAGATAAATCGCCGCCACCTGTGTAGATATAATCATTCAATGTTTGATAAATCCTGCTCCCGCTTTGTTGAGAAAGCGTATTGGAGATAATCAGTCTGTATGGATCTTGTGTTCCATTGTTTCTAGAATATAAAATTCTCCTTTGATCAGGAATATATCCATCCAAAATATTAAAGGCACCATACCATTTTAATTTCAATGGCTTAAGAAGGCTATGTTCGCCTGAAGCCTGTACGGTAAAGAAAGTATTTTCTTTAAAAGTAAATTCATTGCCCTTTAGCTGATCAGTTCTAGAGAAATCAACCCCATTACGTTGAGAAACAGAATTAGCTGAGTTAACATTCACGATTGTCTTTACAGCTATTTTATTGCGCGGATTAAATTGTAAACTAAAACTACCCAATGCACCTACTGTAACATCCTTTTGATATCGTCTGTCATTAAAATCGGAAACAACACTTACTACATTGGTGATTTCATCAATTGCATTAGACCTGTTCAACAATTCCAAGTTTTTACTTGCTTTGCTATAGGTTATTCCAAAAATACCACCGAATTTCTTTCCAAAAAGCTTGGTGGAAAAACCACCGTTTGCCTGAAAGGAGGCATTTAATGGAGCATCTGTTTCAATAGGACTCCAAGCATTTCTCATTTTTTTTCCAATAGCAGTTTTAGCAGCTGGGGATAAAATATCAAACTCGGCTTTTCTAGTATAATCAGCTGGCAAATTTCTGGCCCCATCATCTATGCCCAACCAATCCAATTTACCACCCTGGTCCTTATAAAATTTATTACCAATAGTTTGGGTATTAAACCCCGTTCCTAATTGAATATTAAAAAAACCTTTAGCAGGAATGTCTTTTGTATTTACTTGAATTAATCCGCCCGCCCACTCGCCAGGATATTCAGGAACAAAGGCTTTATTGATAATGATATTATCTACCATGGCGGCAGGAATCATATCAAACGAAAAAGTTTTGCGGTCAGGCTCTGTACTAGTTAATAAGATGCCATTTAACATAGCCTGGTTATAACGATCGGCCAACCCTCTAATAACAATGAATTTACCTTCTTGAACGCTGGCGCCTGGAGTACGCTTTAAAATTTCGCCGGTATTTTTATCTGGACTTCTGCGAATAGCTTCTGATGAAATTACGGAAGCAACTGTATTGGTATTTTTTTGAAAGCCCAACAAGGCGTTGACTGTTTCTTTTCTAAAAGAGCTAGAACGAACTACTACTTCTTCGTTGGTTTTAGATTTCAATTCTAATACAATGTCTACATGTGCAATCCCATCTGTTCCTGTTTCAATTTCGTTTACTTCTTTTCCTATATAATTGGTCGCACTAATCTTCAATGTGTATTTCTTACCAATTTCAATATTGAAACTAAATCTTCCGCTCACATCAGTAGCAACCCCATTGTTTGTTTCTTTTATGATAACCGATATGCCTGCCAATGGGCTTCCGGTTTTGGAATCAGTGATTTTACCTTCCATCCTTCCTTTCTGAGCCATTGCTGAAATGGAAAGGAATAAACTGGTAACTATTAATAGGAATCTCATGCAATAATATTTGTGCAAAGAGAAGCCTTGTATGTTACGAGAAGATGAATGAAAGGTTACGCTAATGTTACCTGTATGTTACGGGAATGTTAAGCCGCCGGGTTTTTCAAAAATAAATTCAAGGGAGCTTTAAGTATGGCTTAAAAAATATTTTAAACCGATGACAATCACTTCCCAATGATTTCTCCAATCAATTCTTCAGCCAATCCGAAAGATAGGGTCATCCCCGCCCCCCCCAATCCATTAATGATAAATACGCCAGGCTCAGGTGAAAGACACATTTCCGTATCTCCATTGGTCATTTTAGGATATATGCCATGCCAGGTTTCTTCGATTGCCTGATTCGGAATCTTCAATATTCCTTGTAGATAATCTAATATTAATTGGTTGATATAAGATTTGTCAAAAGGGTCAAAGGATTGCCCATATTCATGAGAGTCGCCAATAGTTATTTGATTAATGCCATTTTGTGCAGCCATCACATGTATGCCATTTGAAAGATAAATGTCCATTTCAGTTTTTAATTTTTTATGTAGTGTTGCTAAAGAAGGGGCTGCTTTAAAACTTGTATAGTGAAGAAGTGAAAGTCCACCGCAAATAGCCGTACGAAGTTTAAAATCGTTGGGCTGTATAACTGATCTTAACATTTGAAGTTTACACTTTGTTATTGTTGCACTTTCAAATACCTCAGGGTAAAGTGTTTCAAAATCCATGCCACTACAAACAACAATTATTTCTGCACTATATGCTGCTTTGTTGCCAATGTATACAACTTTGTCTTCAATTTTATTTACACAGTTATTCCAATAAAATTCAATCCCGAATTGTTCACTGAGGTAGTTTGGAATTTGATTCAGTGCTTCTCTAGGGTCAACAAGTAATTCATCGGCACTAAACAATCCTCCGTATAAGTTATTTAATTGCACATATTCGTACTCAGCTTGAATTTTTTCTGCTGAATATAATTGAACATCCCGCCCCTCCAATTTAAATATTTCTGCTAACTCTTTTAACACCTGCCATTCTTCCAAAGAATAAGCCAAGTGTAAGCTTCCGCATGCATGCGACCAAATTCCTGTTATCTTAGAAATTTGCATCCATATTTCGCGACTACGCATAGCCCGTTTATATAATTTCCCCATTGGCTGACCAATTGGCCAGACCATACCAAAATTTCTTATAGAGGCCCCAATAGCTTTAGCATTCCGCTCAAATACTTTAACTGAAAATCCAGCTTGACCTAAGGCCCTTGCAGTTGCAAGTCCAACTATTCCAGCGCCTATAACAATGGCTGTTCTTTTTTCCATAATTTTAAAATTAGATTATTGTGTAGTTTCAATGTAAGCACCATCAATAGTAAACCCAAAATTGCAGCTGTATAAAATAAAAATGAAAAGAAGTTTACCCAGTTATATTGAAGGGGAATAAACTCTTTTATTAGTAATACGCTGACAGTACCAAGATACCCAAATGCATCAGCGATATACATAACAAAACCAACATTGCCTTTAATCTTATGTAAGGCAAGCATTCTTTCAAAATATAAACAATTAAAGGGCAGATAGGCAAGGTACAAGCCGGAAATTGCAAATAAAATCCAGCTAAAAGGGCCAATAAAATTTGCATTAAAAAGAAAGGTTGAAATTGCGGAAATGGAAATTCCAATCATTACTAAAAAATGGGTTAACCTAAATGCGAGTAAATTATTTTTAATAAGAAAAAAAACAGCTATCACTACCAATACAATACAGGAAATAATACTACTTGATTGTGTAAAAATGGAAGCGTTATTCTTAAATCCAGTTTCAGCCCAAAGTTCATTAACAAAATCCTCGCAAAAATCTCTGGTGATGGTAAAAATAGCATAAGATAGGACCACAGGAATCAGGGTAAAACCAAAGGTTCGAATAAATGCTTTCCGCTCAGTGGCAGTCATCGGATTCCTAACTGTTCTCAGGGCAATATCTTCTTGATTTGGGGCAGGAGCAAACTGCAAAAGCCCCACTGCAACAAGTAAGGGTATTATAAAAAATGCACCCGCTACAAATGGCATCCAATTGCCATTGATATTACAGTCAAGCAATAACCACTTACCTAAAGATTTGGCTACTCCTGCAGCAAAAATAAAACTAGTAACTAGTATAGCTCCCATTATTTCTGTAGTCTTCCTACCCTCTAAAAATCCGAAAACCAATCCAAAAACCATCCCTAGTGGAAGTCCATTGATAAACATACAAAGTATATTAAGCGGCGCCGGTATTAAAGCGAATAACAATAATGCCAGCCATGCAATGCCTATAAATAACAAAATATATTTTAGGCGATTTTCAGGCTTCATAGAAGAAATAAAGCGTATCCCTAAAAATTTACTACACATATAGCCCAATACCTGGGCGATTACTAAACATACTTTATAAGAAATTCCAAAAAAATGCAGGGTTCCATATTCCCCAACAGTATAAGGTTTTCGAAATCCATACATTGAACTATAAATCACAAAAGCACAAACTGAAATATAAATAACAATTAAGAGTGGTGAGTTCTTAAGGCGAAGATTGTTTTTGCGCTCATTTTTAACAGCAAATGAAGTTGTCATACTTATTGAATGAGTGGTAACAGTTCATTTAAATGAGTAATGATTGCATCAGGATTTGCTTTTAAAAGCTGTGGGGCTGTTTGTGCTCCCGTAGTAATACCTACACTTAAAGCACATCCTGCATTTTTTCCTTCTTCAATATCGATGCAGGAATCCCCTACTTTAACTAATTTATTTGGATCAGTAATTCCAAACTGTTGCATAGCAAGAAAAATCATATCTGGAAATGGTCGATTTCTATTTACATCAGATGCTGTTACCAATCCGTCGAAGGTTTCACCGATAACCCAATTCAATTTATTTATTATAGAAATGGCAGTCTGCCTGTCATAACCAGTATTCAAAACAGCTTTTATATTATTCTTTTTAAAATAGTGAAACAAATCCATCACACCAGGCTGTGGCTTTATCAAAAATGAAGTATATGCCTCAGCGAGTGCAATTTTGAAATCACTATGGATTCGTTTGGCATCCATGCTATTAACTGGATATTCTTCATTCTTAATTATATCAATAATAGCATTGTACTTTTCCTTCCCAGCGCCTTTCATTAACACTTCGTCTAGTTGCACTTTATACCCAGCATTATTAATTACTTTCTGTAAAGTTTTATAGACAATATTATTTTCGTCGACAGTTGTACCTGCTATATCCAAAACAACCAGTTTGATATCCATTCTATTGCGCTTGAGTTGATAAATGCTTCGCCATCATTGTTGAATATTTTTGCATATCCGGCAGTGGAACATTTGTACATTTCGCCTGATCATCCCAATGTCGAATTGCCAACATTTGATTAAATAAATTATTTTCCTTAAACATTTTGGCTTCTTCAGAATTCATAGGGCCGCCTTGGAAAGAAAGGGTTTTCTTACTGGCTTCAGATAATAATTGATAGTAGGTAGGATCGCAATAAGTTAAATAACGTTTAGCATCAACATGACTTTGTACCAGATTGGCTATGTGAGCGGAGAACCCTTTACTTATTAAATACGCAGCACCCAATTTTTCATGATCTACTATACCGCAACTATCCATGTGCTGAAATGATTTTTCGGGAAAGGCAAACTCACACAAATGGCCAATGTCATGGAAAAAAGCAGCAAGTATTATCTCGTCATCAGCTCCTGCTGCCTCAGCAAGTTGTGCACACTGCGACATATGCTCAATTTGAGATATGCTTTCGCCAATATAATCTTGATTGCCAAATTTTTGATATAATTGAAGAATTTCGTCAACAATTTGACTTATGGATTGCTTATTCATTTTTATAATTTAATTCCAACGGTTACAGATAAGCTCCTTCCCATTTCATTAATACCGCTACCATGAGTCCGATAGTTTTCGTTAAATAAATTATTTAAACTTGCTGCTATTTGAATTTGTTTATACGTAGCCGTACCAAACAGATTTAATGATTTCCAGCCTGCAGTACCATTTGGCCCAATTCGATTATCTTCTTTATCTCCTTGTGCCAACCTTGTTTGCCTTGAAGCAAATTGGAATACAGCTCCTACACTCCAAATATTTTTATTATAAGCACTCGATATTTTTCCATTTAATGGTGGGATTCTTCGAAGCGGTTCCTTTAAGGTAATATTTTGACCATATGTATAGGCAAGCATGGAATTACAAGTGATGTTTTTATTAATCACCCAGTTGATAGAAGTCTCCAATCCATTTACATAAGCTGAGGACGTATTTTCCTTTTTATATACCGGATACCCATTCATAATTTGCCCTTCCAATTTGATTCTGGTAACCAGGTCGAGTAATTGCAAATGGTAAATTGAAATGGTTGCAGCAATTTTTTTGCTTTGCAATTTGTATCCCAATTCAACATTGCGTGATTTTTCTGGCCGAAGATTAAATGCAGGTGTTTCATAGCGAAAATCTACTATTCCAAGACTTCCCATATCATCAATATTGGGCGCTCTAAAACCGTTACTAAATGAAACATAAACGGATTGATTTTTACCAATTTTCTTTAAAATGGCAAAATTTGCAACAAATGCACTGGGATGATAATTAAGTTTACCTAATAATGAATCCTTAATTACAGCATTAAATTTATTAAATCTTAACCCTGCATCAAATATCCAATTTCGAACATTAAAGTGATGCAAGCTATATATAGAATAATTATTATATTTTGATTGGTCAGGATAAAGACCTCTTTTTGAAATTGACTCGTGGCTGATCGAATTGATATCTTCTCTTGTACTAAATACTTTATCCCAATATGCTTCGATACCCGAATTAGCCGTCCAAACCTTACCCCAACCTGTAAAAAAATCTGTAGTCAGCCCTACCGTCTTAACCTCATCTCTTTCATTTCTAAAAATTGTACTACCATTTTTTATACTAGAACGCCCTTCCACTGCTTTTTGATAGGATAACGTAATTGATTTTTCCTTAATCCATTTATTATTGCTATTTGCAACAAAGCGCAAAAATGTCAAACTATGCTGCTGGGGATTCATTTCGTTGATAAAATAATTTTCCAATTGCACTTTATGATAAACGGGAACATTTTGTTGCTGTAGATAATTATGACTAAAGGTTAAAACAATATTTTGCTTTAATAAAACCTTTGCTTTAAAATCTGTTGCCCATTCTTTATATCCTGTAGGCGATTGTTTGCCTGTGTTGGCACCTCCAATTAAATCGCCAAAATTTCTTTTGGTAAAACCAGCTGAAAGCGCAATTTTTTGATTTGCCCAGCCAGCCTCAGTTCTTAGCGATTGTTCCATAGCTGAGGAAACAATTTTTGCAATGGCAGATCCAGAAAAAATAGGTTTAGAAGTACTGAAAGTGGGATCTTTAGTTACAATATTAATTACGCCACCCATGGCATCCGTTCCATATTGAACAGCGCCTGTACCCTTTGCTACTTCAATTTTTTGTACTGTAAAAACATCAATAGTATTGCTATATTGATTAGGCCCATATCGAAAAGTTGAATTGTTCAATCGTATACCGTCAACCAATACCAATATTTGGTTTCCCATCATTCCATTTATAATGGGTGCACCTCCACCATGATTTGTTTTTTGAAGAAAAACGCCATTTATTCCTGACAATGCCTCTGGAACCGTTCTAAACTGATGAGCATTCATTTCCTTAATGCCAATTGAATTTACATTATAGGGTACAAGTAATTTATTGCGTATTTGTTTTTGCGCAATCACCACTAATTCATCCAGGTTTTGTAGAGAATCCTTAGGATATTGTCGCTGCTCTTGAGACAATATAAACAAAGGCAAAACAAGCAATAAAGAAATAATAAAAAAACTTCTCACAAACTTGACTATTGTTTTACTTATTACTGGTATTTACAAATGCACTTCTTCTAGGTGCCGGCATAATACTGTGTTCCCCCTTTACAGTTTTCCAAATTACCTGACTGAATTCTAAATCAGGTATTTGATCTTCCTTACTTAAATCAAACTGACTACTGATTACTGCACTTGAAGTATGTTTTGTATTTTTTTCAGTAATGTCAACCATGGCAGGTACAGAAAGAAATGGTTGCAAATCAGGATTGGTTTGGAAGCACCTCCACATTGGTTCTGCTGCTGCATCATACTGACTCATAGGAGACAAACCAAGAATTAATTCAATCGTGCGCAGCATCGAAGAAGTGGAGTACATATTATGGTCAACAAATTTTCTTTTAACAAAACCACCCGCAACATAGGCAGTTGTACGATGTGCATCCACATGGTCGGGACCGTTTTGCGCATCGTCCTCCACAATAAAAATGGCCGTTTCTTTCCAGATGGGGCTCTTGCTCAAATATTCTACAAAAAGACCTACTGCCCAATCATTGTCTGCCACATGGGCAAATGGAGTAGGACGGCCAATTTTTGCACCTTCAGTATGATCGTTAATAAAACGAAGAGAATTAAATTGGGGTACTGCATTTTGAGAGAGCAAAGAATCAAATTCTCTTTTCCACTGATAAAAACGGGTAGTGTCTCTTACTTTTTCATCCCAGCTTGTATAATAGGGACAAAAATGATTTTTTAGAACCGGTATATTGGGCTTATAGCCATCTGCAAATTCGCCATAAGTCCGATAACTAATGCCTGCCCTTTTACAATAATCCCAAATAAAACCTCTATCAGGATTCGATACTTCCCGATTGCCTTCTGCATCATAATTACCACCTCTTCCACCATAACTACTAGGCCAGGTTTTTTCTAAATAGTCGTTGGCATTAGCAGCCAAACTCCAGTTATGTCCGTCGGCACTAACTTCACCATCAACATAAAAATTATCGAGCAATACAAATTCCCTGGCTAATTTATGTTGATTGGGTGTGATGTTTTCTCCAAACAAGACCAAACTAGTATCCCCATTCCCTTCTGGTATATCACCCAATACTTGGTCGTAGGTACGATTTTCTTTTACTATATAAAACACATATTTAATGGGCGATTTATCCCCCAGCTTCATTGGAATTGGATTGCCCATTTCACCCTTTGATAATAATTCTCTTTCTTTTGTGTATGGTGTATTCTCATATACTTGCTTGGAATATAAACCCAGTAGTTTTGGAGAGGGAATATCAATGATGCTCATATTTCCTTTCATCAATCCGCCGATGTATTGAATTTTGCTTTGTTGTTTTTTATAATCACCTTGTTGATAGGTTACTTCCTGATTGGCACTACTGGGGTCGGGGCCTTTTGCATTTGGAAAGGAGGAAAAACCTTTGCCATTGGTAACAAATATTTTTTTACCGACCACTTTAATATTGGTAGGATACCAACCAGTAGGTATATAGCCTTTGGATAAACTATTGCCAGGTTTTGATACATCAAATACTGCCAAACAATTATTATCGGCATTGGCTACATACAAAGTATTTTCTTGCTTATTTAGGGCTAGTCCATTTGCAGCAGAGCCCGTTGGTGCATTGGGGTACAATGCAGTATTCAGCACTTCCAGTACCTTTCGTTTTTTGGTGTCCATTACATAAACGGCATTATCTCCTGCACAGGCTACATATAGTATACGACCATTTGAAGACAATAATAATTCATTGGGATTTTCGCCTACTTCAAAACTATAGACCATTTTTTTGGATGCAATATCAAAGACCAGCACTTTTTTTCCACCCCACAATGATATATACAGTTCCTTTTTATTGAACGATAGCTTACAGGCATAGGCAGGTTCATTTAGGGTATCCTTAAACAGGATTGCTTTGCTGATTAAATCAATTAAGTATAATGAATTATTTTCTTTAGTAACAACAAATAAAGTATTGGATTGGTCATCGATATCAATACCTGCCACAGATATTTTGTTGGGCCATTTTTTTCCAAGAACAATTGAATCCGCCAACACTAATTTTTTGTCCTTTACTGCATATTTCAATATCCAATTATCATTGCCGCCACTCGCATATAAATATTTTTCATCGGCCGAAAATTTCAATCCATACCAGGATTTTGCCACCACGATATTGTCCAGTATTTTTTCCTGTACTGGATCAATTAACTGAATACTTTGAACACTTTGTCCATTATTGGTAACTGCCAGTAATTTTCCGGAATTGCTTAATGCCATATTTAAGGGCAAATCCCCTAAAGACAAATTGCGGCCTGCAGGAGACAATATCCAACCGTTTGGTAGTAATTTTTTCTCTTTAGTTGACTGAGCAAATACAGTTGTCGAACTAATTAATAAAATAAGGCAAAGCCATTTTCCAGCACTGTTAGTCATTTGATAGGTATTTATTGAAGAAATGTTTTTTTCATATCAGTTGGATTATCCATTGCGGGCCCTTGCATAATTTTACGCCAATCAATAGATTGATGATATTTTTTCATCGCTTTATCGATATCAAAAACTCTAGTATCATGCTTTTCTAAGCTGTATGGAGTAAAGTCTGGTTGATTGGTAAAAAAATCCTGCAAAAGTGAAGCGGTCGCATCATATTGATTAACATATGGCACGTTTAATATATTATAAATTACTTTCAAAATTGATCCAAAGTTGGCATGTGTATGACTAATATACCTCTTTTTAACATAAGGACCTGCCATCATGAGGATACTTCTATGAGCGTCAATATGATCAACGCCTCCTTGTGGATCATCTTCTGTAATAATAACCAGCATATTCTTCCAATAAGCTGTTCTTGATAAGAAATGTAAAATCCTACCAACCGCTAGATCATTATCAGCAACATACGAGCTCCTGGTAAAGTAACCATCTTCAGGTCTTGGTCCGGCTGTATGATCATTAGGTATTTGAACAGTAATTAAAGAAGGCATTTTTTCTTTCCCCTTAATCCATTTATTGGTAAATACATTTTCAAACTGATTCATTCTAAATTGATCGGGAATATTTGTATTATATCCCGCATATTCTCTGCTCGTTCTAGTAAACAATGCCTTTTGCATTGGCACCATTACTGCATGTGCAGCACCGGTAGCTGTATCACTCCATTCTTCTCTTACATGTGCGGTTTCATTTGCTTCTCCAAAATTGTAAAAATTTAATTTTTTCCTTTCTAAAGCTTCCCATAGTCCGCCTTTTTCAGCATAATCTTCAGGATCCATGCTTCCAGTTGAACCTGGAAACCGACGGCCAGGGGCTTTTGAAAAATAGGCAGCCGTCTTATCTACACTGGAATTTGCTTCCACCCATTCGTTTGGTATAACTCCCATCATCCAATGGTGTCCATGTATGGAGGCATCACTATCACAGTAAAAATTATCACTAAATGCAAATTGCTTTGCAGCTTTATGATGATTTGGTGTGATTTTTAATTGTGGAAAATGGGGTTTGATACTATCGGGCAATACATATTCACAGTCAACACCAAACCTAGCAAGGCTGCTATCTCCATTTGCATTTTTCAATTGGCCAAATACTTCATCGTATGTTCTGTTCTCTTTTGTTATATACACAATATATTTTATGGGTGATTTTGATACACCCGGCAATACTGGTAAAGGATTGGCTAATGGCTGTTGTACTTGTATTTTGGTATAGGTATTATTAATAACTACTTGAGTAAAAGATGTTAGTTGACTGGCCGTAGGCATTTTTAATTTTTGAAAACTGCCCAATTGAATATCTCCAATATAAGTGCCTTGAGGAGGTGCAATAAATCCGAGCCCGCCGTTTGGTCCTGCACCAAGTCCTCTGCATGAAACGACGTAGATTTCACTATCATCATTTGATAATTTTACCCTAGTTGGACCCCAACCTGTTGGTATTAATCCAATTGTTCTATTGGAATTGAGGTCAATAACAGCAATTGCATTAAAGCCCAGTAATGCAACATAAAGTTTTGTTTCATCCTTGGAGAGCGTAAGACCAAAAGGTAGTAAACCACGATACTTATCCAACTCCTTATCCACTTTGATAGGTATGTGCGCAATAATTTTTTGTTGCCTATAATCAATAACAGCAATATTATCATTGGTGGCATTAGATACATAAGCATATGATTTACCAACAGCAATTGAATTGGGGCTTGCACCTCCCACAACTTCAACACCTTCCACCATTTCTCCAATTTGATATCCCGTTTTATAAATATGACTAACCCTATTTTTTATCAAATCGATACTGAAAACACTCATTGCTTCAGGTGCATTAGGGCTACCAAGACCAGGAATTTTTTTACCATCAATAGTAGTTCCTTCTCGAGATTCCTTTGTATTATTTCCATAGGGATGATGGCTTATCATCATTTCATTATAATTGGATGAATCCATGCCAGTAATTAAAGGGTAGGCGTACATTCCGACATTGGCTACAAAGGCAGTGTTTTTATCCGGACTAATGGCTAATCCAAAGGGCTGTCGGCCAGCAGGGATTGAAGCAATCATTTTTTTTGCCACAATATCATATCGAACCATCCGAAAATTAGCTCGATCTAAAATCAATAATTCATTGTCAAGTAATAATAAATCCGATGTGAAGCTATCATCAAAATAATCGTTTCCCATTTTACCATTTAAAGAAATGGAGTCTATTCGAAGCATTTTTTCAATATCAAAAACTATTACAGCTCCATTATCTCCACCACTTAAATAGATTTTTTTGGAATCAGGTGCAAAAGCAACACCTAAAAAAGAACCCTTTGATAAAGGCGATTTTGCACCAACAGCATTTATGCTATCTGTATATGAAATTGAATCAGTGATTGGAAAATGTGCTAATGGCGAATTAGTTTTGCCGGAATAATCGGGCACCCTAACAGCTTGCATGGTTACTAAATCTATAATTGTAAAAACGCCATTATGCAATGTCACTGCTTTTTGTCCATTGGGTGCAATGGCCATTCCAAACGGATCGTTGGTTATTCGAATAACTGAACCAGCAGGCTGTACGAATCTACCGCTTGGTAAAATAGAGACTCCAGTAGTATTGATTTTACAAAAACTATCCTTACCAGGTACTTGTAAAGTTGTAAAATATTGTAGCTTTTGTGAAAGCACATTATTCGCTAAAGTGAAAAATAAAAAGGTTAGAACAATATTTTTAAATAGTTTGAACATACATTATTTTAAATAGTGGATGGAGCCCCTAAAGGCCCCATCACTTAAGGTTCAATGGTAAGGTTTAAAACTTATTTTACAATCCACATTTTTGCATTAATATCATCCTGCCCACCATATTGACTTTGAATAGCGGCATTTACATTTGCCTGATTAATTGACTTCTCCGAACTTGGATATTGAAAACGTAAAGCTACTCGATTACTGTTTCCATTTCCAGGACCCGTATGAAATGTTGGAATACCAGTTCTCCGCCAATTATAATATGCTTCCCATCCGCTATTTTGATAGAAAGCAAGGTATTTTTGTGTTAATATTTGCTGTAAGCCTGTTGAATTATTGCCATTGTATTTAACAGACAATTGATTATAATAAGTTGTAAAATCGTAATTAATTGAATAAGTGTTATACTCATTCAAGGTACCACCGATTTTTTGAAAATTAACTGCATTATTACCATTCACTATTCCATAAAACCCAATACTTGCTTGTATACCTTTTTTATACCAATCTTCTGCATCTGCACTAATCCATCCTCTGTTAGCAGCTTCTGAAATATTGAAACACATTTCTGGGTAACCAATTTGTATAGTCTTTTCAGCAGTGAATGTGCTATAATATCTTTTTCTATTGATAAATGAATATTTGCCTAAGCCTGCATTTGCGCTCATAGTAGCCAAATCTTCGCCACTGCCAGCTCCTGCAAAGGCTGCAAAGCTATTTGAAGCAGCACCACCAGCAACCAAAGCCGCAGCGGGTTCAGCCACATAAAATGTACGGGGATCACTGATTCCAACTAATGTATTTAAATAGGTGGAAGTCATATTATACCTGGCTGCATCAAAACCAAAACTTTCGGGGTTAGTTGGGTACTTATTATACTGTGTATTATAAGTGTATTCCATGTTTTCTGTCATGTCAGCAAATAAAGGATACTTTGAAGGATTATTAAAAATTTCAGCAAACTTTTGCTTAATATTTAAATCCACATCAGCGTCTTGCTTACTTAACTGAATCAATACACGAAGTTTAAAAGCATTTACTGCTTTTCTCCACTTTGAAAGATTATTAGCATAATAAAAATCGCTTGATAAGATATAGCCCCCTTTAGTAATTAGTCCAGTCATATCAGTATTAGCTTCTTCCAACCAAGTAAGAATTTGCTTAAACACTTCTTTTTGAGTATCGTATTTAGGTGCGATATTGTTTAAAGACTTTAATGCTTCTGACAAAGGAATATCGCCAGTTTGCATTGTCAAATTGTAAAATAAATAGGCTCTCAAAAATTTACCTAATGCGCTGTAAGCATTGGGAGCAGGAATAGATTTAGCAGCTTCTTCTTCCATTTTAATTACATTTTTAAGTGTATTAAAAGTGCCGAAAGAAATTCCCGACCAGGTATACTGCTGATCACCATAATAAGCATAGTTACATGCGTAAAACTGGTTCCACCGCTGAGTTGGACTAAACGGACTTTGATAAATATCAGACAAAACACTATTCAGCACTAGGTTTGCTGGAACACTGGTTGTACGATTTGGATCTATTTGTAAATTATCGAATTTTTTTGTGCAAGATGCAATAAGTACTAAAGCACTTAATGATATGATTGCAAATAAATTTTTCATTAGTTTATATTTATAAGTTGACTAAAAAACGATGTTTAAATTAATTCCATAGTTTCTGGTGGTAGGTGTTTGTAAGTTGGTACTTGATTGACTTCCCGCAAACTGATCGATATCAACATCTTTGAATTTTTTATCCTTCATAAAGTATAAAACATTTCTTGCCACAAAGGAGATATTGGCGCTTTTGATAAATGTTTTGCTCAAAATTTTGTCAGATAAATTATATGTCAAGACAATTTCTCTCAATTTTAAATAACTTTTACTCATCATATTAGGTTCAGGTATTCCATGCACCCTGCTGATATAATCTTGCACATAGGTTTTAGTTGCATTTTGAGTGAACTGTAAATTATTGTAATTGGTAATTACACCTGAAACCGGATCATAACTGATAGGAGTACCATTTGAAACCTGAACACCTTCACCTAAATAGGATTTAACACCTTTGGTATCATCATACCTAGAAGTACCAAACGCTCCTTCAACTGTTTCAATATGACGTCCACCTTGAAAGGTCTTCTTACGAACATAATCTTCCATTACACCACCTACACGGCCATCAAATTGAAAACTGAGTGAAATGTTTTTATAGTTGAATTTGTTATTAAAGCCCCAAACCCATTTTGGATTAGCATATCCTGCAAACTGTGCAACTGGTAATACTATTGGACGTCCACCTCCATCGTTAATAATTTGTCCATCTGGAGTTCGTGCAAATTTTCTAATATAAACTTCATCCACCCTACTACCAACTTTATAAAAAGTGCCAATTGTTGCAACACCTGGAGGCAATTCTGAATACTTTTCTTTAAAGGTTGACCAGTTTAGTAGAACATCCCAACTAAATCCATTATTTAGTTTTACCGGGTTGCCTGAAAGTGATATTTCAAGGCCTGATTTTTTAGTTTTTGTAGCATTAATGGTATAATTAGAATAACCACTTGCAGCCGAAATTTGTTTGTTAAAAATCTGAGGGCCATCTGTATAATTAAAGTAGGCTATATCCAGTCCAAATCTATTTTTCAGGAATTTCATATCCATGCCAATTTCTGTACTGGTTCTATTATCAGGTTTTATGTTTTCATCTACCAAATTACTTGTAAACCTTGCTTCAGTTGAATTATTGTACCCTATACCAGTGCTGTATACATTGTTAAACGTATAACTAGGCCCACCATAGCTCGATGTATACTCCGTGCCATAACCCAATGGATAACTATTACCAGGTGTTGCTCCAATTGAATTTGAAACAAATGCACCACCCCCACGTACCTGAGCAAAAGACCCACGGAATTTCAAGAAGGAAACTAAGGATGGTAATTTTACATAGTCTGAAACTACTGTACTCAGATTAACAGATGGGTAGAAAAAAGTATTATTAGCAGTCATCAATGCAGATAATTTATCTACTCGTCCTGTAGTATTAATATTGGCATATTTTCCCAAAGAAAAATCCAATGAATAAAAAGCACTCGGCACTCGCATGTCTGAATTAAAACTGTATGCTTTTACAGGATTTAAACTGTTTGCAAATGAGTAAACGTTGGGAACATTTAAATAATCAGTTGTAACAAAACTAGAAGCATAACTAAAGTTGCGCATATTGGCACCTGCAAAACCATTAATACCAAGGAAATTCGCAATTTTTGGTGATTTGAATTTTACCATCAGCTCTGTATTGTTTTCAAACAAAGACCTTTTATCTTCCCGATAATCACCCAATCCACCTTCTCTTCCATAGGGATGAGCAGAGAATGGCATTTTTTCTGTGCGAATCATATCATAAGTAGTAATAGAACTTCTGCCAATTATTTCTATATTATTATTAAACTTGTAGTTTAAGCTAGCATACCCATAAATATCATTTTTATGATGCCCTCTTAACCATTCATAACTCATAAAATAAGGGTTATGATAGCGTTGATATTCGGCATAATTACTTTGAATACCTTCCTTACCAGGCTGCCAATAATTATGCATATCATCCATACTCCAATCTGCACCACCCCAAATAGTTATATTATAAATAACACTGTTTGGTCCGTAATTGACATCAGGAATATTATCTGTATACTGTTTATTAAAATTAATATTAGCATCCAATGATAATTTTTTACTGAATTTCAAAGTGGAGGCCAAATTGAAATTGGTGGTATTTAATTTAGTATTGGGTACTAATCCGCGCTGATAGGTTTGTCCTACCGAAAATCTCAAATCATATTTTTCGCCACTGGAGGAAACAGCAATATTATTGGTAGACAAAATACCAGCTTGAATAAACCGCTTCAAATTGTCCTTACCACGAGCTGTCCATGGCGTTTTTGAACGAATGCCGGTTATTGGATCAACTGGACTATCATATTGCTCTATTAACTGTCCATCAAATCGTGGCCCCCAGATATCATAGTCATTATCATTTACGCCAGCACCCTTTCCATCTACAAATTTATATTGACCATGATCACCAGGCCCGTAGAGATCCTGGGTTTTTGGAAGTGCAATAAATCCTTTGCTAATCATATTGCTACTATTGAACTCCACGGAGAAACCACGCTTATCCTTGGTTCCTTTCTTTGTTGTAATGATAATAGCCCCGTTCTGACCACGGTATCCATATAGTGCAGATGCCACAGGCCCTTTCAACACTGTGTAAGTTTCAATATCATCGGGACTTAGATTCCAGGTATCGGAATTGATAGGTACTCCGTCAATTACATATAAATTAATATTACCACCACGCAATAAAACCTGAGGGTTCCCCAATAATTCTGCCGAGGAGCCTACTGTTAATCCAGCTACTTTGCCCACCAATGAATTAATTGCGTTTGGTTCACGGGCCTTAACAAGATCAGACCCCTTGATATCCTGTGAGGAATATCCAATTATTTTCTTTTCTTTTCGTACACCCAACGCCGTTACGACCACATCTTCCATTTGTTTTGCAAGGGGCGATAATTTAATATCTACATTCTCTTCAGTAACTGTAAGTCGTACTTCTTGGTATCCACTCAAACTCACAATAATCTTTTCCCCTTTTGGAAGACTAATTTTAAACTCTCCGGTAGAATTAGTAACTGTGCCTGTCTGCGATTTTTTAATATTAATACTTACCCCTTCCAACGATTTATTCGTAATTGCATCTGAAACCTTACCCTTTACTTGCAAATTGGATTGTGCAAATAATGCAACTGGAAAAATCAATATGAAAAAAGTTAAAACAAAATCCCGAATGGTTTTGTACTTTAATTGCTTCATAAATGCTTTTTTTAATTTTGAGCAACAAAAGTAGAAGCGCAGTATTAAGGAATAATTTCCACTATGTTAAGTAAAGGCAAAGAAAAAGTTAAGAAATGAATCAATGATGATTCATAACAATTCATTAATAAAAGAATCAAGAAATTTTTATAAACTAAAGCGAATTTAGAAAGTTTGCTTAAAACCTGAATTGAAGGCGACAAGTAAATACATCATCCTTTACATCTTGCGTAAATCCAGCTATTTGCGTTTTTTCATTGGTAATTTTTTCGTACCACAAAACCAATTTCAGGTTATCGTTTATATAATTTATATAACCAAAGCCTAGGGTATTATATTTGATATTAGTGGCATTTATTGATGTGCCTGACTTCCCAATATCTAAACCTTTTACATTGGTATTTGGATCGTACCAGTCATATTTTATTCCCAATTGATGATGACGGGAAAAGATATTGTGCAACAAGTAAAAATAGGCGCCATTGAATTTTCTAACGTAGTAGCCTTCTTGGCCAGTTAATAAAGCTCCTGGTGTTTCAGAGGATCCGGCTGTTGCCGTTTGTTTACCCGACATTAACTCTGCCCTTAGTTCAGTGAATCCTGCTTTTGTTTTAAATTTCAATTGAGCATCTATTCCATAATATTTTCGAGGAGCTATTTTGCCGAGGTTGGCACTGGAAGAATCTACAACAAAGGTTTTTCCTGCACTATTGGTAGTGTTGGTATATACATACTTGGTATTTTGAAGCATTCCTCCATTAAGATAGGAAGCTCCCATACTCAATTGAATCTTCTTTCCAATTGGATAAGGTTTCAGGGCGATACGACTGATAAAATCTTTGTGGCTATCAAAATCGGCAGTAGCGGCCAGTCCTTGTCCATTGAATAAACCAGCATCCATTTTAAGGTAACGTAGTGGATGTGATTTGAAGCGAGGTTCAAAGCTAATCATGGCACCCATATCCCTTTCTGTTTTCATTAATATTTGACTCATTCGTCCCCTTTCTGGGCTCTCTCTATCGCTACTCGATAAATTTAATTCATAGCTGAAAGGGCGGGCAAACATTCCTGCAGTTAAGGCAAATACTTTGTATTTATTTTCTAATATCCTCCCCCAAAAGTCCCTAATAAAAACACCCCGCTCTGTACCATCGAATTGAAATACAAATTGAACAGAGGGGCCCTTTATTTCCGCAAAATGTATATAATCAAAGCGAATCCTGCCTCTGCGAAGCATAAATCGATTATTTTGATTAATTGCAAAATCTCCGCCATTAAAACTTTTACCCCCTTTTAATTGAATAGCCTGAAACTGAGGCTGGATGTATCCACCAATTTTGATATTGTCAAATTTTTTATAAATAGCAAGCATCCCTTTACCAATATCAGTAGATGTATCCACCAAATCCATCAAAAATTGAGCTTTGACTGTAGAAAACATTGTAATCATAAAGAGTACAATCAAGTATTTCTTGTACATATAAAGAAATTGAAGAATAATAATAAAAAAAATGACTACTCTTATGTTAAGAAATCATTACCATTCGCAAATTTAAAGCAGTCAAACTAGTATAATCTACTTTTGCAAAAAAAGTATATTATGGCAGGCCTCAACTCAATTTTAAAAATCTTTTTACCCAAAGACAGGGTATTTTTCCAATTATTTGAAAATGTTGCCGATGTATTGGTAAAAATGGGTGAAAAACTTAAAGAAGTAGTAAATGAACCCGATTTTGATGAAAGAGCAAAACTCATCAAAGAAGTAGAAGATATGGAACATGTAAATGATGATTATACCCACCAGATATTTACTGAACTGGGTAAAAATTTTATTACTCCATTCGACAGAGAAGACATTCACTATTTAGCTACAGCACTAGATGATATTGCAGATTATATTCAGGCTTCTGCTAAAAAAATAAATTTCTACCGAGTTAATCCCAATGATATAGGCATTCAGAAAATGGCAGATGTAATTGCGCAGGGTTGTGTAGCAGTTCACAAGGCTGTAGTAGAATTGCGCAATATGAAAAATATGCGTCAGATCACCGATGCATTGGTAGCTATCAATAGTATCGAAAACCAGGCTGATGATATTTTTGATATGAGTATCGAGCGCTTGTTTGCTGAAGAGCCAGATGCGAAAGAAGTTATTAAGAAGAGAGAAATTTATCAGGTAATGGAGATCGTTACTGACAAGTGTGAAGATGCTGCCAATGTAATTGAAAGCATCATAGTGAAATATGCTTAATCGCTTACCCTGTTGAATGAAGCCCTGCATCATTCGGCATGAACCAACAACCAAAAAGACATGACTTTAGTAATTATCATTATTGCGCTAGCACTAATATTCGATTATATCAATGGCTTTCATGATGCCGCCAACTCTATTGCCACGGTGGTTTCAACAAAAGTACTAACTCCCTTTCAGGCGGTAGTATGGGCAGCTTTCTTCAACTGTGTGGCTTTTTTCATTTTCAAAGATCATGCAGTTGCCAATACCATAAGCAAAACTGTCAACAAGGAATTTATCACCTTGCCCGTAATATTATCGGGTTTGATAGCTGCTATTTTTTGGAACCTGCTTACCTGGTGGTATGGAATTCCTTCCTCCTCCTCCCATACTTTAATCGGAGGATTTGCAGGTGCCGCCATCGCCCACGCAATGATGACAAAGGGTGTAAATATTTCGTGGGGAAAAGTAGTAGAATCGGATATCATTCTTAGCACAGTACTATTTATATTTTTAGCCCCTATTATAGGAATGGGCATTTCGATATTCATCAGTATAGTAACCATCATGCGAAATGTATGGGCGAGGATGGCCATTATTGCAGCTGCCACCGTCCTTACTTTTTTTGTATTTGATCGCTTTGAAAGCAATAAGATGACAGAGAATCTTCAAAAGTTTTTAAAAATTGACAAATACAAAAAAGAGGTAAACGACACTAAAGAAAAATTAGCCGTTGCTCCCAATGACACTACGCTTCAAAAAGCAGCTGCTATTGCCAATGAAAAATTAACAAAAGCATTGCCCAATTATGAAAAGATAAAGCCATTGATTGATGACTATGATAACTTGGGTGCAACTGCTATTGCCAAACAAACCTATGCACAAGGATGGTTGAAAGATATTGAAGCCAGCCGTTTAAAAGACGATGTACGCAATTCGAATGGATTTTTAATACTGGAAGCTGGTTCTGTAGAAAATGATTCTGTCAAAACAATTTACTCCAAAGCAAAGGATATCACAGAAAAATACAAAGAGCCAATAAAATTATTTTGCAAAAAAGAAATCAATGCGGATAGCCTCTTGGTGTTAATTAATAATATATATCCAGTTGCCCCTGAAAATAAAGCCAAGGTTTTAAAAAAGATTACCGATTTCAGCATAGAAAAAGCATTTGAGAAAGACATTGAAAAAGCCGATAATAGTACCATTGTATGGGGAATTGTTTTCACCGCCTTATTATTCTGTTTAGTATATCTCTATGTAGAAAAAATCAGAACCCCCACGGCCTATAAAGTAGCGAACATGTTTAAAAAATTACAGTTATTTAGTTCTGCTGCATTTAGTATTGGCCATGGTGGAAATGACGCTCAAAAAGTAATGGGTATTATTGGAGCGGCTTTAATTGCCAGTGGTAATATTCAAAATTTCTCTGACCTGCCTAACTGGGTGCCAATTTCCTGTTATCTGGCAATTGGCTTGGGAACAATGAGTGGTGGATGGAAAATTGTAAAAACCATGGGCACCAAGATTACCAAAGTTACTCCACTAGAAGGTGTAGCAGCAGAAACAGCCGGCGCTTTTACTCTTTTCTTTACCGGTCAAATGGGTATTCCTGTATCTACAACACATACCATCACTGGTAGTATTATTGGAGTAGGCGCCACCAAAAGACTTAGTGCAGTAAGATGGGGAGTAACTATTAACCTTTTATGGGCTTGGATTTTAACCATTCCTGTAAGTGGACTATTAGCCGCACTTGTCTATTATATTACAACTTTATTTTCCAAATAACTTGATTCCAAGTTTAATCTGCGAAATCACCCTGAAAATGGGTGATTTTTTGTTTTCTTTGCAGTAGAAATATTCAACCAATTCATTCCTACTGGCTTTTTAAGTTGGATAGGATACTTGAGTTGGATTAAAAAAAAGTTTATGAAAAAGATACTAGTAACTGGAGGATGCGGATACATTGGATCACACACCATTGTAGACTTGGTGGAGAATGGTTATGAAGTAATCTGTGCCGACAACAATTCGCGTAGCAATGAAAATATATTACTGGGGGTTGAAAAAATTACTGGTAAGAAAATAAAAAACTATAAAATTGATTTATGTGTATTGGATGATACCTATGCTATTTTTCAGGAAAACCCCGACATCATTGGTATCATTCATTTTGCTGCCTATAAATCGGTGGGAGAATCGGTTGAAAAACCCTTGATGTATTATGATAACAATCTCAACTCCCTGTTCAATATTTTAAAATGCGTTGCTGCATTTAAAATTCCGCATTTTGTATTTTCCTCTTCTTGCACCGTATATGGCAACCCTGATAAAATACCTGTTACTGAGGAAACCCCACAAAAACCTGCAGCATCTCCCTATGGTGCCACTAAACAAATGGGAGAGCAAATTATTCAAGATGCCTTTAAGGAACTAAGCAGTAAAGCTATTCTGCTCCGTTACTTTAATCCTGTTGGTGCACATCCTTCCATTTTAATTGGTGAATTGCCTTTAGGAAGGCCGGCTAATTTGGTTCCCGCTATTACACAAACAGCTATCGGCAAATTACCCACCATGCAAGTATATGGTACGGATTATGATACAAGAGATGGAAGTTGTCTTAGAGATTATATTCACGTAGTTGATATCGCACATGCACATACGCTTGCATTGAATTTTTTAGTTGACAACAAAACCGAACAAGCATGTACCGTTTTTAATTTGGGCACAGGAGATGGTTGCACAGTACTGGAAGCCATTAAAGCATTTGAACAGGTTAGTGGCATTGCTTTAAATTATGAAATTGGACCTCGCCGTGCGGGAGATGTTGTAGCCATTTATGCCAACAATGAAAAAGCAAAATCGCAATTATTGTGGAAGCCCCAATACAGTTTATTACAGATGATGGAAACTGCCTGGAAATGGGAATTAAAAATAAAGGCAGAGGAACAAATCTTTGAGGCACAAAACCCAGATTTGAATTAGATTTTTTCGTACCGATAGCCTGCTTTACTTCTTACTGGATTTTGTATACAGAGAGATGAATAAATATTCACAGCTATTGTGAGCAACTTTGCCAATGCCTTAATCAAATCTTTCTTTTACTTTGCAGTATAAATTATTTTATGCTAAAGAATATAGAAGTAACCGGAAACAAGGACACCCGAAGTGGTTTTGGTGATGGCATTTTAGCAGCAGCCAAAAAAAATGACCAAATTGTAGCTTTAACTGCTGATTTGGCGGGCTCTTTAAAGTTAGGCGGTTTTATGAAGGCCTTTCCCGAAAGATATATTCAATGTGGTATTGCTGAAGCGAACATGATGGGTGTTGCAGCAGGACTTACCATTGGCGGCAAAATTCCTTATACCACTACATTTGCCAATTTCAGTACAGGAAGAGTGTATGATCAAATACGGCAAAGCATTGCATACAGCGGAAAAAATGTAAAAATTTGTGCTAGTCATGCAGGCCTTACTTTAGGTGAAGATGGCGCTACTCACCAAATATTGGAAGACATAGGACTAATGAAAATGTTGCCAGGAATGACTGTAATAGTGCCTGCTGATTATAACCAAACCAAGGCCGCTACTGAAGCAATTGCAGATTACGAAGGTCCTGTTTACTTAAGATTTGGCCGACCTGTTTGGCCCATTTTTACCAAGGAAACAGATTTTGTTATTGGCAAAGCACAACAATTTTCTGAAGGCACCGATGTGAGCATTTTTGCCTGTGGTCATTTGGTATGGAAAGCGATTGAAGCAGGAAGAATTTTAGAAGAGAAAGGTATCAGTGTGGAAGTTATCAATATTCATACTATTAAACCTTTGGACGAAGCAGCCATTATTGCCTCTATTAAAAAAACGAAATGTGCTGTTACAGCTGAGGAACACAATATCATTGGTGGTTTGGGTGATAGTATTGCCCAGGTAGCAGCCAAACACTTGCCCATCCCTATTGAATATGTAGGTACAAAAGACACTTTTGGTGAAAGTGGCACTCCTACTGAACTATTGAAAAAATACGGATTGGATGCGGAGGATATTGTAATGGCAGCCGAAAAAGTAATAAAAAGAAAATAATCGCATTAAACCTTAAGAATAAAAACCAATCTTACCGATTGGTTTTTTTAAATTTATACATACAACTTTAATATATGGCCGAGCACTTGGATGATAAGGAACTGCTTTCTGAATTTAAAGACCCTACCACTAAAGAGCGAGGCTATACCCGCATTATCAAAAAATACCAGGAAAAACTATATTGGCATATTCGAAGGATGGTGGTAGAGCATGAGGATGCCAATGATGTATTGCAGAATATGTTTATCAAAGTTTGGAAGGGGTTAGAAAATTTCAGAGAGGATAGTCAGTTGTATACCTGGCTATATCGAATTGCGACTAATGAAAGCCTTAGTTTTCTGGAACAAAGAAAGAAAAGATCGTCAATATCTATAAGTGATGAGGACAATGGCCTTGCCAATAAGGTAAGGGCCAGTGAGCATTTTGACGCCAATAAATTAGAATGGAAACTACAGATTGCTATACAGCAACTGCCTGAAAAACAAAGGGCTGTATTCAATTTGAGGTATTATGATGAAATGCCTTACGATGAAATGAGTAGGGTTTTGGAAACCAGTCAGGGAGCTTTGAAAGCCAGTTATCACCATGCAGTAAAAAAAATTGAAGATTTTATACTAAATCGTTAAACTTTTGCCCTCATTTCCCGTCTTAATACAGCAATGAAAAATAGAATTCCCATATTGAATGAAATAAAGGAAATAAGTCCCGTTTTAGCGACTATCCCTTTTGGCCATTTATATGTGGTGCCCCAGGGTTACTTTGATTCATTACCAGCGATGTTATTATCGCAGGCAAAAGACGAAGAAAATCGGGTAGCCATCGAACTTCCTACTCATGCTTTACCAGCAGGCTATTTTGATCAACTGGCTGATTCTATTTTAGTAAAAATAAAAGCAGCGGATAGTAAGGAGGATGACTTATCATCAACCCTTCAGTCATTAAAAGACATTGCTGTATATCAAACGCCAATTGGCTATTTTGATAAGCTTTCAGACAATATTCTTGCAAATATTGAAGTACCTAGTGCTGCTGATGAATTAAGAAGCTTGTCACCGATGCTATATAGTATTCAAAATGAAAGGGTATATGAAGTACCCAATGGATATTTCGACTCGCTTGCTACTGACTTACAGCATCAAATACAACCTGCACCTGCTGCAAAATTGATTAGCATACAATCAAGTAAAGTTTGGATGCGATATGCTGTAGCAGCCCTATTTACCGGGTTCATGGCCTTGGGTGTTTTTAAATTTATACCTTTAACAAGTGTAGCTAATACCTCTTTAACTGCAGCGCAATTACAGGGATTACAAATGGCCAAGGAAAATAGATTAGAAGAGGAATTGGCCAAGGTTTCAGATGAAGAAATTATTGGTTTTTTAACTAAGGATGGCGTTGATGTAGAGGCTGCGCTTACATTTGCTGCTGTTCAAGATAACGATCGTATTAATGTGAGCATGTCGAGTGATGCAGAAAGTAATGAAATAGATGAATTACTGAATCAACTAGACGAAACGAAAAGCATGAATTAAATTTTCTAATTGTAAATAGCCATAAAAATCTGTTACAACTAACCGAACATAATAATAAAGGCCATACTCTGTGACAGCAAATAAAATTAATTTTTAATAAATGAAAAAGATATTAATACTCATCGCCTTTGTCATTGGATTGCAATTTACCTATGCACAAGTGCCAGATGACAATCAACCTAAGAAAGAACAACTGGAAGCGGTATATACTGCCTATATTACCCAAAAGCTTGAACTAACTACTGAGGAGGCCCAAGCATTTTGGCCTATTCATAATGAGTTTGAAAAGGAAGTAAGGGGGGTAGACCATCAGTTGCCCGAACTGGAAAAAGAACAAAGAATTTTAGATATTAAAAAGAGATTTGAGCCTCGGTTCAACAAAGTATTACACAATCCCAAAAGAGTAGAAAGATTTTACAAATTACATGGTGAATTTAGAAGGAAATTGATCGATAGAATAAAAAATAGGCCAAATCAAAACAGGCTCAGACAACCAATAAGAAGAGTATAAAACTTACTCACCACCTAATATTTATAACCCTCTTATCTATAAAAGAGGGTTTTTTATTGGCATATATGCCCTAATAAAACAGATTGAAAGAAAAATGCAAAATTGCTTGATAATTTAATTATTTACTCTAAATTTGCGGTAGGTGTTTTTCATAGGTTAGCAACGGCCAGCCCTTTCTAGGGCAGGCCTTTTTTTTATCCCTACCTTATAAATTGCTTATTTAAAGCTAAAAACAGGTGTTTTAATATCGTGATAAAAGAGAAAAGTCCAATGCTCTTTTTTCCCCTGCTCCCACCATAATTTCCTTAATTCCATACAACGCTTTCCATCAAAGTCGTATTTTGCTATAAACCGACTTTTCATTTGTTGTAATTGGGGTGCTACATCCCCACCAAAAAATACTTTTTCCTCATTTTCCTCCAATAAAAAAACCTGATGAAAAGGAGAATGAGCTCCACTTACCCAATACTGAATATATCCATCCAGCATACCGTTTCCGTCGAGCAATACCACTTTATCTGAATCAAGTAATAATTGAAAATCTTCTATGCTATAGGAGGGTGTAGCTTTTTGCAATGCATAAGACAACTCCTCTTTATTTACATAGTAAGTAGCATTGGGAAAGCTAAAAAAATCTTGCTGTAATAATGCATCTTGCTTGCCAATACCACCGCTATGATCTTTGTGTAAATGACTCACTAGTACTTTGGTAATATCCATTGGATTGATATCATGATCCAATAAATTTTGATGTATTTGTAAAACGCCCTTTTCATTTGTAAACCCGAGGCCAGTATCAATTAGAATAATATCATTGTTGGTAATAATACAAAATGGTTGAATTTCCACTAACAAACTACCTATGGGCCTCGTTTGAAGATCGTCCTTTTCTTTGTTAAAAGGAATGAATTTTTTACTGGCATCAATTGTAAAAGCACCTTCGCTGAGTGGGATAATTTTCATTGCTTACTTTAAATAATTCGAACAACTATCTTAATACCATCTGGCGATCGGCATCTAGTTTCACCAATATAAAAATTAAAATTGTGAATGTCAGCATCGAGGACCCCCCATAACTCATTAATGGAAGTGTAATACCAATTACCGGAGCCAATCCGATGGTTACACAAATATTAACTGCCACATGAAAGAAAATAATTCCGGCAACACTATAAGCATATACCCTACTGAATGTACTTCTTTGTCTTTCAGCAATACTTACAATTCTTAATAATAACCCAAGATAAATCAACATAAGAAGTGCACTTCCCCAAAAACCAAAGTTTTCGCCCACTGAAGTAAAGATAAAATCGGTATGCTGCTCGGGTACAAAATCGCCTTGGGTTTGAGTGCCTTTCATAAAACCCTTTCCTGCAAATCCACCCGACCCGATGGCGATAATAGATTGTTTTACGTTGTAATTCTGCTTGTCTTTTTCTTTTTTCTTTTCTTTTTCTTCTGTATCTGTTAGCACTGCCGTTTTATCGGTATACGGGTTATCCACCCCTACCATGCTAAAAATTCGATCAGACTGATACCCTTTGAGCACGTGTTTGAAAACAAAGGGCACGACAACACCTACAAAGGCAGAACAAAATATCCATACAGCAACTATACTTAAGAAGATATTCTTATTTCTTTTGATTAAACGTCGATTGAAATAGATTAGCAAGAAAGCCATAACAGCGAAACTAATCAACAACGACTTGGTAGAAAATAATAATGAAACAATTAATAATACCGCCATGGCTGCGCCAAATATGAGGTAAAAAGCAGGTAGCCCTTCGCGATACATTGGAATGAGGAATGCAAAATAAACGAGTGCTAGTCCAGTTTCGCCTTGTAATATGGAAAATGCAGCCGGTGCAAATGCAATTGCTGCAGCAATAAGTTGAGATTGTCTTTTTCGGAAATCTGTTTCCTGCATTGACAAATATTTTGACAATGCCAGGGCAGTGAATATTTTACAAAGTTCAACAGCTTGAAGGTTCATAAATCCTAACGGAATCCAGCTTTTAGATCCTTTTATTTCTTTACCAAATACAAATGTGGCCAATATCAAAACAATACCCAATAGATAAGAAAGATTTGCTGTGGCTGTAAATAATTTACTATCGGTGAGCAAAATAAAAATGGCAATAAGAATACAGGCTGCAAAATAAAAAAGCTGCTTGCTGTAATTTTTTTTGAACCCAAGAAAACTTTGTAAAACACTGTCAGGGCTTCTATATTCAACAGAAAATATACAAATCAATCCAATAATACAAAGGGCGGCATACAGCCAAATAATCAGCCAATCGACGCCTTTTGAAATGGTTGGATTATTCTGTTGATACATATGCGGTAACTTCTAAACTTTATTTAACTATGGTTGAATGGAATCTTTTTGAATTGGTTTCTTTTTTTGGTCAGGAAGGATTGCCGCTGTTTTCAAAGGTAATTTTACTTCCTTATTTTTAGTAGGAATTGTTCCATTGTTGATAGTATCTTTTTTATTTTTATCCAGCGATTCTTTATCCTCATCATCCACTTCAATGCCCAATGTATCTTTGGCTTTTCTGATAATCCCTTTTTCTGATAAATAATCAGCATCTTTTGAATGTAACAAAGAATCCTGTCGGCGTATTTCTCGATAAATTCTAGCAGGAATCAAATTCAAATTAGATAGGCTTTCTATTTTGGCTAGTCTTCCTTTATCAGTAATAGAATCTTTCAAATATTTTTCAATCATTAAGCCTACAATAGGTGCTGCATAGGTGCCGCCAAATCGGCCGCTGTTTTCAACCACACACATGATGGCAATTTTCGGATTTTCACGTGGTGCAAATGCACAGAAAAATGAGTGATTGGGTTGCTTTACACCATGCTCATAGTTTTCAACGGTACCAGTTTTGCCACAAATATTAATACCAGGCACTTTTGCACCGGTGCCGGTACCAGCATCAACCACCCCTTGCATACCATTGTGTACTACTTCAAAAATACTATCAGGAATATCAATTGCATTTTGTCTTACTTTGAATTTGGTGAGCATATCAAATTTATCACCTCCTTCAATAGAGTCAATCATGTGAGGAATTTTATACCAACCCTTATTAGCGATATAAGCCATTTCGTTGGCCACTTGTAAGGGAGTTACATTCACTTCGCCTTGGCCAATACTTACCGATCTAAAGCTGCAGTAATTCCATTTGCCTGGGCCAAATATTTTAGGTTTATTAAAATATTCCGGCGTAGGAATATTGCCTTTCGTTTCTGATGGCACATCCACACCTAATTTATGCCCTAACCCGAACGCATACATGTAACGATCCCAATTAGCTAGACTACTATCAATGTTTGGATATTTTGGATTATTAATAATTTTTTGCATGACGGTAGCAAAATAGGTATTATCCGATTTGGTAATAGCCGATTGCATGCTAAATGTTCCATAATCAAGGCATTTCATCGGCTTGCCAGTACCACAACCATAAAAAGCACCGTTGCAGCTTACCTGCGTTTGTGTGGTAATAACACCTTCATGTAATGCAACCAATGCTTGCAATGTTTTAAAAGTGGAACCAGGCGAATAAGTGGCACTCACCGCACGATTGTATAAAGGAAGTGCTGGATTCAATAGTAATTCTGTAATATGTTTTTTTCGATCGGCCCCTGTTAATAATTTCGGTTTGAAGTTGGGGCTACTCACCATACAAATAATACCGCCAGATTTGGGATCAATTGCTACAATGGAGCCCAATTTGTTTTCCATTAATTTTTCACCCAATAATTGTAATTCAACATCTAGGGCACTATACATATTCTGTCCAGCAATGGCCATGGTATCAAAGCGTCCATTTTCCAAACGATCAGTAAGGCGATTCATCTTATCTCTTTTCCAAAACTCTATACCTCTTTGTCCCATCAATACTTTTTCATAATTTTTTTCCAATCCCACTTTACCAGCATAATCACCCATTTGGTAACCTTCTGTTTTATGGTTTTTCAAAAAACCAGAATCAACTTCAGACAAATAGCCCAATATATTACCTGCTGCATCAAAAGGGTAACTACGAACAGGGCGTTCCTGCAAATAATAACCAGGCTCGAACTTATACATGCTTTCATTCAGCTTAGCCAGCTTTTCACTGGTCAGCATAGCTTCGAATATTGATGGCCGATAGCTTTTGTTTTTGAGAATTGCTGAAATGATTCGTTGATGGAATTCGGCGGTATCGATACCCAATACATTGCAAAGTGCCAAGGTATCAGTTCCCTTAATCTTTCCAGGAATCACCATCAGATCATAAATCGTAGTGTTTTCTAAAATAGCCTTTCCCTTTCGGTCATAAATAATTCCTCTATCGGGATAAACCACCTTACGAAAAGTACCCTGGTCATCGGCTTGAATTCGATATTTGGAGGAGAATAATTGTAAAGTAAAAAGCCTGCCTATGATAACAAGGAAGAGGACTACAAAAATTAGCCTGATTACATTTTTCCTGGATTGATTAAAGACAGACACTTGATGATAGATTCAATGATTAAAAATCCTGTTATATCGTATTCGTTTTAAATTTTTGCTTACGTACAAATAATAATTCCGTGATGATAATCAACAGTAAGCTAATAGCAGTTGAAAACAAAGTGTTACCAAAAAAATACCAAAGGTTACCAAATTGCCAAGCTTCTAATAAAAACAACCAGGCATGATGAATAATAGTAAGCACTGTAACAAAAATAAAATAGGGCAAATAGCCTCCCATACTTTTAACGGAAGGTTCATTGTAATTACTTTCTGCTCCTTCTTGAGGAATAAAGAGGTTGATAAGATAGGGTCGAATAAAGGCGATCAGCACACAGGCCGCAGCATGAAAACCTGGATGGTGATGAAATGCATCGAGGGTAATTCCCAATAAAAAAGCAATGACCATTTGCCAAGAACGATTCATTTTAAAGGGCATCCATAAAATAAACAAGAAATATAGATAGGGTGTTACCAATTGATGTAAATGAATACGGTCTAATACAAATACTTGTATCAGCACAAATAGCGCAAATCGGATAATATTTTTAATTAACGGGCTCAATGATTTTTCTTTTCTAATTTTTTCTCTAGCGCCTTAATTTCATCCTGTTCTAAGTTGTCAATGGCATATACCATCTGAACATTATAAAAATTAACGGTGGTTTTTATTTTTATCTGATAATTACTAGAACTTTTATCGGGTGATACTTCCGCAACCTGTCCAATCATATAACCAGCCGGATAAGTAGCAGTCAAGCCACTGGTAATAACAGAATCGCCTTTAGCGACCTTGAGGCTTTTAGGTATGCCAATCAACTCTACTATATTGGGTGTCTTTCCATCCCAGAAAATGGTACCCGCCACATCAGGATATTTAAAAAGTTTGGCACTCACCTTACTGTCTTTGTGCAAAAGACTCATGATCGCCGAAAAATTTTCACTTGTTTCAACAATCTTACCCACAACCCCATTATTAATGTCCACCACGCCTAAGTCATTTCTTAATTGCTGATTACTTCCGCGATGAATAATTACATAATTATTTTGTTGGATAATACTTTGTTGAACCACTTTGGCTGCATGGTATAACCACTTGCGATTAGCAGAAAGTGTATCATTTATACCGGGACCTGCCGATAGCAAATTGCCCGTATCGGGCTGACTGAAGTTTTGTTTTTGTTGATTGAGTAATCTTTCGTTGGCCTTCAACAATTCATCGTTGGTTTTATCCAACAAGAAATAGTATTGTACTCTATTGTATCTGCTGCTGATATTGCCAGTTACTTCCAACGCTGTTTTGCTAAACATGGCATTGTGATAATTACTGTACCGAACAATTAAATAGACAGATAACCCCTGTAAAAACAGGAAGAAAAAAAATGTAAAATACTTTCTGATGAAAAAGAAAACGTTACGCAAGGTGGAGACGTTTAAATACGATTGTGAATGCTAAGTACCAATTTAAAATTCCTACATTAATAGTTACCACTTTCCACCAATCAGTTTTAAGTAGTAAGTCTGACTTAAATAAACTACCTCATCACAAAAGGATAACGATCGTAATGCTTTAATGCAATACCTGTTCCGCGTACTACACTCTTCAATGGATCATCGGCCACATGTACAGGTAATTTTATTTTAGCACCAATTCTTTTATCCAACCCTCTAAGCAAAGCACCACCACCAGTTAAATACAAGCCTCTGCGATAAATATCAGAAGCCAATTCAGGCGGCGTTACTTCCAAAGCTTTTAGAATAGCTTCTTCTATTTTAAAAATACTTTTATCCAATGCTTCTGCCACTTCTTGATAACTAACCATAACTTGTTTGGGTATACCCGTTACCAAGTCACGACCATTTACAGGAATATCTTCAGGAGGATTATCAAGGTCCTTCATAGCAGCACCTACTTGAATTTTTATTTGTTCCGCTGTACGTTCACCAATTAATAAACTATGATAACGACGCAATGCTTCCATGATGTCTGCTGTAAACTCATCTCCTGCAATACGAATACTTTGATCGCAAACAATTCCAGCTAATGCAATCACGGTGATACCAGTAGTACCACCACCGATATCGATAATCATATTACCAACGGGCTCTTCTACATCGATACCAATACCCAATGCAGCGGCCATGGGTTCATGAATCAAATAAACTTCTTTTGCACCTGCCTGTTCTGCACTATCCCGCACCGCACGCTTTTCAACTTCAGTGATAGAAGAAGGAATACAAATCATCATTCGCCAACTAGGAGAAAACAATGGTTTTTTGGGATACACCAATTTGATTAATTCACGAATCATTAATTCAGCCGCATTAAAATCTGCAATCACACCATCCTTCAATGGACGAACGGTACGAATACTTTCATGCGTCTTCTCGTGCATCATCAATGCCTTCTTGCCTACGGCTAAAATATTTTTTGGATTGTTTCGATCCAACGCTACAATGGATGGTTCATTCACCACCACTTCGTCGTTGTGTATAATAAGGGTATTAGCAGTACCCAGGTCAATCGCAATTTCCTGTGTGAAAAAATTAAAAAGTCCCATTGTGTTGAGTGAAAAAAGTATCTAGTAAATAATGCAGCAAAGTTGATGTAAAATATTTGAAATAACAACGCCAATCCCTTTATTTTTAAGGGTTTTACCAAATATTTTTATTATTGGGCTAGGCGGATTTTGAAGCGTTATTTGCGGAATTCATACCCAATATCACCACGACTGTACATGCCGGCAAAAAATATTTGTTCCATCATGTAATTGGATTGCTCGACTGCTTCGTTGATGGTATCCCCCAAAGAGGTTATTGTTAGCACCCTCCCCCCATTGGTTACCACTCTGTCTTCTTCTACCATGGTGCCGGAGTGAAAAACAAAACTATCCTCAATTGCCTTTTCGTCCAAACCCTTGATGGGTATGCCTTTCATGAATTCGCCTGGGTAACCTCCGCTGACTGCCATTACCGTAGCCGCCACCCTTGGGTCGATTTCTATTTGCACCTGATCTAGCCTTTGTTCGGCAGTAGCCAGTAACAATTCAAGGAAATCATTTTTTAATCGGGGAATGACTACTTCCGTTTCAGGGTCGCCCATCCTGCAATTATATTCAATGACTTTAGCATTGCCATTGTCATTTATCAAGCCAAAGAACACAAATCCTTTGTACTCCATTTTCTCGGCTTGTAGGCCTCGGATGGTGGGCTCAATGATTTCGGCTTTAATTTTTTGCATGAAAGCCTCGTCTGCAAATGGTACAGGGCTGATAGCACCCATGCCGCCTGTATTCAATCCGATATCTTTTTCGCCAATTCTTTTATAATCCTTGGCTTCGGGCAATAAAACATAATTTTTGCCATCTGTCAGGGCAAATACACTTATTTCAATGCCTGTCAAAAATTCCTCCACTACTACTTTTTTGCCTGCCTCCCCAAATTTGCTGCGCAAAAGCATCAATTCAAACTCGGCCAATGCTTCAATAACATTTTCACAAATAACCACCCCTTTGCCAGCAGCCAATCCATCCACTTTAAGCACAATCGGAAGGGGGTGTGCCTTAATATATTCGGCTCCCTCGATATAATTATCAACAGTAAATTTTTTGTAAGACGCGGTCGGTATTTGATGCCTTTTCATGAACCCTTTGGCAAAAGCCTTGCTACCTTCCAACTGAGCAGCTGTTTGGCTTGGACCAATCACATGTATGTGTTTTACAGCATCAGTCTTTTTAAAATAATCATAAATGCCCTTTACCAATGGCTCTTCGGGGCCTACTAGTACCAATGCTATTTGATGTTCAACACAAGCTTGGGCCAGATTTTCAAAATCAGAAACTCCGATTGGAAGATTGGTGCCCAACAATGCTGTTCCTGCATTACCAGGCGCAATAAAAAGGTGACCGCAACGAGGGCTTTGCTTTAATTTCCATGCGAATGCATGCTCTCTTCCTCCAGAACCGATAATGAGAATATTCATGTATATGGGGTTAGTTATATGAGGGTAAAATTAAGGCATCGGCTGCAAGAATAATTTATCCTAGCCAGAAATTTAAAATGGGGCTTTAAAACAAATTGGCGACTCTATTTTATCAATACTTAATAGAAAATCAGTATTTTGGTGTTTATAATCAATATTTTAAAGGACTAAAATCAAGCTGTATGAATGATCAAGTAAAAACCAATGGACACCCCAAGGGGCTATACTTTCTGTTTTTCACAGAAATGTGGGAAAGATTTAGTTATTATGGAATGAGGGCCATCTTCATTTTGTTTATGACAAAAGTGTTATTGATGTCCGATTCAAAAGCTTCTACTATCTATGGAAGTTATACCGGCCTAGTTTATCTGACCCCCTTATTAGGTGGCTATTTATGCGATCGTTTTTTAGGAAATAGAAGGAGCATTATCGTTGGAGGATTTCTGATGGCTGTGGGTCAATTTTTTATGTTTCTAAGTGCCTCAGCCGGCGAGAGTGGCATTCCTTTGATGTGGATTGGGCTTACTTCACTGATCATTGGAAATGGTTTTTTCAAGCCAAATATTTCCACCATGGTAGGCCAACTCTACCCTGTTGGAGATCGTAGAATTGATAGCGCTTTCACCATATTTTATATGGGCATCAACTTAGGTGCCTTCTTTTCGCCGCTGGTTTGTGGAAGCATGGATTATAAATGGGGATTCCTCGCTGCTTGTATCGGCATGTTAATTGGCCTTGTTTCCTTCGTTCTGCTACAAAAGAAATACCTGGTATCTGAGGAAGGAAAAGAAATTGGCTTGCCTGTAAAAGCCCTTGATCTAAAAAACATTCTACTAATTATTGGCTCTATCGGGCTGGTGTTTTTTATGCTGAATTTCCAGACCATGTTCAAAACAGATGTTGACATTATAGGCTATGTTATTTATAGCGCCATGGTGATTATGCCTTTGATTATACTTACCGACAAAAGCCTTACAAAAGAGGAAAGAGACAGAATTATAGTAGTTTTCATTTTAGCCTTTTTTGTTATTTTTTTCTGGGGCGCTTTTGAACAAGCTGGTGCTTCATTGACTCTTTTTGCAGACAGACAAGTACACAGAGATATTAAGATATTTATACCTGGCTGGCTCATTCTTGCAACAGGCGTAGCCATCAGTTATTTTCTTTCAAAGGGCCTTGCTTGGTTTTTTGATTGGAAGAAAAACACAGGCTTAATTGTTACGGCAGTGGTAACTGCGATTTTACTTGGTCTTTATTTAACAGGTTATATCCCCAATTTCAATAAAGATGAATTCCCTGCCAGCTGGTTTCAATCTGTAAACCCATTGGCCGTTATTTTATTGGCACCCATTTTTACCATTATTTGGGGCTTCCTTTATCAACGTAAACTAGAACCTAATTCTCCTAAAAAGATGGCCATTGGTCTTGCACTCGTTGCTTTGGGGTATTTGGTTATTGCAATTGTTGTAAAAGGCATTGGCATCACAGACAAAGTGAGCATGGTTTGGCTTTTTGCCTTATATATCATTCACACCATGGGTGAACTTTGTTTATCACCCATTGGATTATCAATGGTATCTAAACTGGCTCCTATTCGCCTTTCTTCTTTACTAATGGGAACTTGGTTTTTGGCCAATGCTGCTGCAAATAAATTTGCAGGCACATTAAGTGCATTAATTCCACCAAGTGCGGATGATATTGCAAAAGCAACAGAGCCTATTAAGATTCCTTCTTTCCTTGGGTTCCAAATAACCAATCTCTACGAATTTTTCATGCTCTTCATTATCATGACAGGCTTGGCAGCAGGTATTTTATTCCTGTTGAGCTCCAAGCTTAGGAAAATGATGCATGGACTTGGATAAGTAAACTTTTAATTTTTAAAAAGCTGGTCAATTGGCCAGCTTTTTTAATTACCCTATGGCTGATTTTATTAACTTACTAGCTTAAATCTATTTTTTATGTGGAAGAAGCATCCAAAGGCCTTGCCCTTTCTTTTTTTTAGTGAAATGTGGGAGCGATTTGGTTATTATTTAATGATCGGCATTTTCACGCTTTACTTGAAAGACGCCGTGGATGGCTTCAATATGGATGAGAAAGAATCTGCAAGCCTTTATGGCACTTTCATTGCACTGGTATTTTTTACCCCTTTTTTGGGTGGACTAATGGCCGACCGATACTTGGGATATCGAAAATCAATTATCATCGGAGGTTTATTAATGGGCATCGGTTATTGCTGTATGGGCATACACAACGAAACCATGCTTTATTTTTCTATGACAATGGTCATCGTAGGAAACGGTTTCTTTAAACCCAATATTTCTACTTTACTAGGGAATATTTATTCTACACCACAATATCTCCACCAAAAGGATGAGGGCTATAATATATTTTATATGGGCATCAATATTGGTGCATTCGTTTGTAATTTTTTTGGTGCTGCACTTTACATCATGGTAGGATGGGGTGCTGCCTTTGCTGCTGCTGGTGTAGGCATGTTTATAGGTGTAATCACTTTTATAAGTGGCACCAAATATTACAAAGATTATGATGTAAGAAAGCCATTGCAACCAGGAGACATGCCGCTTTGGCAAATAATTGCAATGGTAATTGTTCCTTCATTTGTATTTGGAATTATTGGGTGGTTTATTAAAGGAACAGAAGGATATATATTTGATTCCAACTCTACAGATGCATTCATATTTGCTTGTATTCCGGTATTGGTATTTTATGCCACCCTATTTATTAAAAGCAATAAAGCAGAAAGGCCAGCCATGGGAGCCATGCTTTCTATATTTGCTGTTGTAATTTTATTTTGGGCAATTTTCAAACAAAATGGTTCGGCACTTAATACATGGGCAAGCAGGTATACCGATCGACAAGTAAGTGCAAATACTGGCAATATTTTAGAAGCGCTCAAACAAACAGACAAGCCAGTCAATACAACATACAAAATAGACAGTGTAACAAAATTGGACAACCAGTTTAGAAAAATAAAAGAAAATGGAAAGGAAGTAAAAGTATTGGACTACCCCTCCTATTTTAAAAACATTACAGCCGATAAAAAACCAAAGGAGGGTGAAACCATTAAAGCATGGTTGCCAAGTTTAAGTCAATCCATCAATCCTTTTTGGGTAATATTTTTCACCCCACTAGTAGTTGCATTTTTTTCCTGGCTCCGCAGAAAAGGCAAAGAACCATCTACTCCTACCAAAATAGCATTAGGATTGTTAATTTCTGCCTTATCGGTTCTTGTTATGATCGCAGCTGTGAAAGCAGGACAGAATGGAGCTGAAAAGGTAAGTGTATGGTGGCTGGTGGGAACCTATGGCGTGGTGACTATTGGTGAACTTTTTTTAAGCCCTATGGGTTTGTCCTTGGTTTCAAAATTAAGTCCGGTTAGAATCACCTCCCTGATGATGGGAGGATGGTTTTTATCTACTTCCATTGGGAACAAATTAAGTGGCATCCTTGCTAGCAAATGGGATGAATATGATAATAAAGCTGATTATTTCGAGCTCAATTTTATTTTGTTGGGAGCAGCTGCACTATTTCTTTTTATACTATTGAAATGGCTGAACAAGGTGATGAAAGAAAAAGGCATTAATTAATAAAACAAATGTTTAATAGCATTTACAACTGAAAAGGTCCTTGACTTTTTTTATTACCTTTCACTTGAATTCTAAAAATACCCCATGGCAAAGCAAATTACCCTAGAAGAAATTCAAAATTTTGAAGGCAAATATCCAAAACAACTTTGGTATTTATTTCTATCAGAAATGTGGGAGCGATTTTGTTTCTATGGTATGCGTGGCATGTTGACTGTTTTCATGGTAACGCAATTATTCCTCGCTGAAAAAACCGCTAACCTACAATATGGAGCCATTCAGGCATTTATTTATGCCTTTACTTTCATTGGCGGATTGTTTGCTGATAAAATATTAGGGTTTAGAAAGTCACTTTTCTGGGGTGGACTCTTAATGATTGCAGGTAGCTTTATTATTGCTATTGCCCCCAAAGATTTATTTTATATCGGCACCTGTATTTCCATCATTGGTACTGGTTTTTTCAAACCGAATATTTCTACCATGGTGGGTGCCTTGTACAAAGAAGGGGATGCCAGAAGAGATGCAGGATTTGGATTATTCTATTCAGGCATCAATATCGGCGCCACCCTTGGAGGCTTGGTCTGCGTTTATATAGGGAAATTCTACTCTTGGAGTTTAGCATTTTCTATGGCAGGCTTTGTGATGATTATTGGATTAAGTGTTTTTGTTTTTACCCAGAAATTTATGGGGCCCATTGGACTCTCTCCCCTGAAAGAGATGAAAGCGTCTAAAAGAAGATTAATTGAATATGCCGTATTTGTAGGCTCCTTACTCGCTATCCCTTTGATTAAAATTTTGGTGACCAATACCAGCTATACCGATTTGTTCATGTTCATAATTGGTCCAGCAACCCTTATTTATATTTTCTATGAAATGAGAAAATATTCAAAGCAGGAGAAACAAAAATTAATTGCTGCATTGATATTTATATTGTTTTCTGTTTTGTTTTGGGCTTTTTTTGAACAAGCAGGTGGTTCACTGAGTTTATTTGCTTTGTATAATTTGCATGACAATGTAGCCGGACTTACCATCGATCCGAATGTAATCAACAATACTTCTAATTCATTTTTTGTAATTGTATTCAGTCCAATAGTAGGTATTCTCTGGCTTTGGCTCAGTAAAAAGAAAATTGAACCCAATGCAGCAGTCAAATTCGGAATTGGCTTTTTATTTTTGGCGGGGGCGTTTTATGTATTTTATTTTACTCGTTTTTTCGCTGATGGCACTGGCAAAACATCTTTAAATGTATTTACTGTCGCTTACTTAGTTATCACTTTTGGAGAACTTTGTTTATCGCCGATTGGTTTGTCGCTCATGACAAAACTTTCACCCAAGCCGATGTGGGGTGTTATGATGGGTATGTGGTTTTTGGCCAGTGCTTATGGTCAATATGCTGCTGGCATTCTGGGAGCAGGCATGACTACTGCCAACGAAAATGCAACACTAACAGAGAAACTTGTTGCCTATACAAATGGGTATCGACAATTGGCTATTTATGCTTTAATTGGAGGGGCAGTATTATTATTGATTTCACCCTTCATTAAGAAGCTAATGCATGAAGTAAAATAATTTTTTCTGCCGATAGCTAAGCGATTATATAAAATCAAGGTATTCAAACTGATGTCCCAATATTGATTGATCATTAGCATTTAGCCATTTATTTAACACCGTGGCATAAACGCTTTTGAAATCCACCGTATGCTTCAAATCACCATCGATTAAATCAGTAAGATTCGGAAGTGCATTGAGGATGCCTTTTCTTTTCAAACCACCACTCAGTAAGAATAGATTATTGGCTGTTCCGTGATCTGTACCGCCACTGGCATTTTGTGCAACCCTTCTTCCAAACTCACTAAAAGTCATCATCAATACATCTTCAAAACGATTGTTCTTTTTCAAATCGTTTGTAAAGGCTTTCACCGCATCATTTAATTCGGTAAACAATCTTTTTTGTTGTGCTTCTTGATTAACATGGGTATCAAAACTACCCAGGCTTACATAGTATACTTTTGTATTGATATCAGATAAAATGAGGGATGCAATGGTTTTTAAATCGCGGCCCAATGCAGAGGAAGGATATACAGCGCCCGTAGGGTGTAGCCTACTCTGTTGATAGATATAATCGGCACTACTCAATGTTTCACTCATGGTTTTATATAAATAATCTGCCGTTGCTTCACCGCTTTGATGAGCTGCATTGATGTCCTTATAATATTTTTCATTGCTGGCATTGTATAATTTCGCGGGATCTGTAAATGCAAGTCCTTTATTATTTTCTCCTTTTAAAGCCAAACTCAACACATCATCAATTTCCATGGCCTGGGTAGGCTTACTACATCCATTGCATTGTGCATCTAGGTAGCGACCAATCCATCCCGTATTTACATATTGATTACTGGCGCTGGCACTATGCCAAATATCCATGCTTCTGAAATGGGATCGATCCGGATTGGGATATCCTACATTATTGAGGATAGATAATTGACCTTCATCAAATAATTGCTTGAACCCTTCCAAGGCTGGATTTAACCCCACTTCATCGGTTAACAAAACGGCTTTGTCTTTTTCAATGGCCAGCTTAGGCCTTTGTTTATAATAGATATCATTTCGTATAGGGATAACCGTATTAAGGCCATCATTGCCGCCACTTAATTGTATTACTACTACCACCTTATTGCCAGGTGGAACCATCTGGGGTTTTTCAAAAGCTTTTAAAAATTTAGGGAGCATCAAGGTGGCGGTTGCCAATGCGCCTGTTTGTATAAATGCCCTTCGTTTAATTACCATGATTTCAGTAATATGGATGAATAATAAAGTTGACTAACAAAGTTGATATTCAGGTGTAGACAGCAGATTGACCACTGTACTTTTTATATAATTTTCCCGGCTCTCCTTATTGAGGTATTTTTCGATGATGGAATTAGGGACACTCATTTTAGCTTGCAAAATCATTTCTTTTAATTTATTCAACAGCTGCTCTCTGGGTACAGTAGCTACTGTTTTATTCAATAATGTCCAATCAATTGTAGCGGTGCCCCCCTTTACCGCTGACTTTATTTTTTTAGCCATTTCCATCATACCCATTTGTGTATCGTCATCTGCTTTGGGACGCAGCTCTACTATTTCATTGGCAGTGATGAGCTGTGGCAAACGCAACCTTAGCATTAGGCTACTGCTATCAATCCAATTTCTACCCCCTGGCCAGCCTGCTACATTGGGCGGAAAAAATAAAATCTGTCCTAATATTTTTTGTAGCAATAATTGCGATTGATCATTGTCCATTTCCATGGGCAATAACCTTCTTATGCCTACCAATAGCTGAATGGGAGATTTAATTTGTGTGCCGATATTTTTTTCTTCATAAAACCAATTAGCGGAGAAGATATCTTCCAGTAATTTTTTAATATCGTAGTTATTGACAAAGAATCGGTCGGCGAGCCAATTTACTTTCACTTCATCAATTTGCTCATTTACAAAGAATCGATATATTTTACTGCATATATATTTTGCAGTTTGCTTTTGCGCTAATAACAAATCGAGTATTGCATCGCCATCAAAGTTTCCGGTTTTACCCAATACTGTTTTAGTATCTGCATCATGTTGATTAATTCTGAATTCAAATTCACCACTCACATTAAAACCCCAACCGGTAAATGCACGGGCAGCTTCTTTGATGTCCTGTTCGGTATAATGCCCTCTACCCATTGTAAACAACTCCATCACTTCCCTTGCAAAATTTTCGTTGGGCTTCCTTTTCCTGTTTTGTTGATTGTTCAAAAAGGAAATCATTGCAGGACTTTTGCTAACTGCCCTTAAGAGATCTCCAAAATTCCCCAACGCATTTTCTCGTATCACTTGCAATAACTCTTGTTGAAAATAACTATTCACTACCCTGCATGCAAAATGACCATGCCAGAATAAACTCATCTTTTCTCTTAACTGGGCTTCACTGTTAATCATTTCATCCAGCCAGCGAATATTGAGATTTTTCAAATCTTCCCTCGATTGATCTTGAATAATTTTTTGATTTATTCTTCTTTCTGCTGCCTCCATTTTGGCAATATCCTGTACCCCCTTATATAAGCCATCCGCAAGATTTTGTGCTACTTCGATTTTATCGGGTTTTTTGGCAGAGGTTTTTAGCAGCAGCTCCCATAATTTTTTGGAGTTGATGCCTTCTAAGTCAGCAATATTTTCAGCCATGGGGCCAAATGCTGCTCGCCATAGGAGGTGCTGATTTTTTAATCGAGGGGAAACTGACATATTGAAAATATTAGTAGATATACACAATGGATTTTAGACTCTTAAATTACGGATAGTTTAATCATTGTTTTGTTAAGATTTATAAATTAAATACCCCCTTTCTAATAAAATGGGTAATATAAATATCAAACTAGCCAACAAAATGAATCATTTCAGTACCTTGCTGAGGAATTTTTCTTATGCGATTTAAAGCAATAAAATACCTAAGCCCCCTTTCCATTTACGTGATGGCCTTATTGGCTTTTACCCAACATGGATTGTTAACCTGGAGCCCCTTATTGTATACCTGGGTTTTGGTTCCGCTACTGGAACTACTCATTCCCTCAGATACTAAAAATATGAATGCGGCAGAAGAGGAAATGGCAAAGAAAGACCGCCTGTATGATTACCTCTTATATATCATCGTTCCATTTCAATTTGTAGCACTGTATATATTCTTATCGGGTATTACACAAACCGACTTGCAATGGTGGGAGATTGGTGGAAGAGTTTGGACAATGGGTTTATTATGCGGCACTTTTGGAATTAATGTTGGTCATGAATTGGGGCATCGGGTTAATAAGATGGAACAATGGTTAGCAAAAGCATTATTGACTACATCACTATATCAGCATTTTTTTATTGAACACAATAAAGGACATCACAAAAATGTAGCCACCCCATTGGACCCCAGTAGTGCCAGGTACAATGAAGTAGTATATCTATTTTATTTTAGAACAATCATTTTCGCCTATTTATCAGCTTGGAAAATAGCCAATGCAGAACAAAGGAAAAAGGGTCGATCAATCTGGCATTTCAGTAACGAAATGATACTGGCGCACCTGATACAAATTGCTTTTACGGGTTTAATTTTTTGGCATTTTGGCGGACTGGTTGGATTATACTTTTTAGCTGCTGCTGCTATTGGCATCACCTTATTAGAGACAGTAAATTATATTGAGCACTATGGCTTACAAAGAAAGGAAACGGCTCCTGGCCAATATGAAAGAACGCTGGCCAGGCATAGTTGGAACAGTAGCCATCCATTGGGCCGATTGATGTTATTTGAATTAAGTCGCCACAGTGATCATCATTATTTGGCCAGTAGAAAATACCAGCTATTACAACACCATGCCGATGCTCCGCAGTTACCAACAGGGTATCCTGGCAGTATGATACTGGCTTTAATTCCGCCTGCATGGTTTTATGTTATGAATAAGAAAGTTAAGTTGCTTGAACAAACCAATGACTAACTAAATACGTCTTGATATAGCAGCAAACTTGAATAATTAATAGGTAAAGTTGATTGCTGCAAAGTATTATTCAACTTTTCAGTTCGCTTACATAATTCTCATAGAATAGTAAAAATAAATTCGTTTTCTGCTAGCCTTTCTACATAAAACACTCATATAGGCATAAAAAAAGGCAGGGTTAACCCTGCCCACTTATAAAGTTTTAACAAATTATTGCTTAGCATTGGCTTGTAAGTATGCCAACACATTGATTTTTTCCGTTTCGTTTAACATTGCTTTAGGAGCCATCCAATTCACCAATTTCACCCAACGGGTTGCATCAAAATCAGTAGTATTTTTCAATGCATGACAACGACCACATTTTGCTTCGTAAGTAATTTTTCCATCAGCTAAAGCGGTTGGACTGGCAGGAATATCGGCTTTTACTTCTGTTTGTACAGGTATTTGCACTGCCACTGGATTTACTTCAGCAACAGGACTCACTTCTGTCTTTGGGATAGTAGTGGTAGCAGCTGGCTTCAACTTTGGAGAACAACTGGCCACAAAAACTGTCATTGCAACAATGACCATCATTTTTTTCATAATTGTAGGTTTGAAAATGTGTAGGAATGTATTTAGTTAATATGATTACATGATAATAGCTGCCCCAAAATAGGAATGCAATACCTTGGGCAATACAATACCCTCGGCTGTTTGTTTATTTTCGAGAAGACCTGCAACAATTCGAGGCAAGGCCAAAGAAGAGCCATTCAACGAATGCAATAATTGCGTTTTTCCGCTGGCATCCTTCAATCGTATTTTCATCCGATTGGTTTGAAAAGCTTCGAAATTACTTACGGAGCTTACTTCTAGCCATTTTTGTTGGGCTGCACTGAATACTTCAAAATCGTACGTAATAGCACTAGCAAAACTCATATCTCCACCGCACAATCTTAAAATGCGATAAGGCAATTCCAAACTTTGTAATAATTTTTCAACATGCGCCACCATCTCATCCAAGGTACTATAACTTGTTTCTGGATGAACCAATTGTACAATTTCAATTTTATCGAATTGATGCACCCGGTTTAAACCCCTAACATCACTACCAAAACTACCTGCTTCTCTTCTAAAACAAGGCGTATAGGCTGTCATCTTTATAGGCAAATCTGTTTCCTTTACAATTTCATCGCGATAAATATTGGTAACAGGTACTTCTGCAGTTGGTATCAAATAAAATTTGTCTTCTGTTACATGATACATCTGTCCTTCCTTATCAGGCAACTGTCCGGTTCCATAAGCAGTTGCTTCGTTTACCATTAAAGGCGGAAGGTATTCTGTATAACCTGCGGTTGTATTGAAGTCAAGGAAATATTGTATCAGTGCCCTTTGCAATTTTGCGCCCTTGCCTTTGTATAATGGAAAGCCACTTCCAGTAAGTTTTACGCCGGTTTCAAAATCAACTAGGTCGTATTTTTTTATCAAATCCCAATGTGGGGTAGCGCCATCGTAAAGTGTTGGCATTTCTCCACCAGTTCTTACCACTACATTTTCGGCTGGTGTTTTTCCATCAGGCACGTCATCGTTGGGCAAATTTGGCAACTTAATAATATCATCCAGTAAGCGCTTTTCGGTATCCGCCAGTTGCTGATTCAGTTGCTGTAAACTGGTTTTATGTTGGGCTACTTCCAATTTCTTGGCTTCAGCGGCTTCTAATTCTTTTTTGGCCATCAATACCCCAATCTCCTTACTGGCTGCATTGACTGCAGACTGAAGACTCTCTGTTTCATTTTTCAATTTGCGCAATTGCTCATCAAGGGCAATCACCTGATCCACTAAACCGAGGTCGGCAAAATGCTTTTTACTTAATTTCGTTTTTACCAAATCGGCATGCTGCCTGATATAATTAATCTGTAACATCTATTTTCTAAAAAATTTCGCCAAAGATACTGCTTTGATGAACGCATTTTTATCAGGAATACAATTTTTCAGAAAGACAGAGCCCCCTATCTTTGCGGCCATATGCATCATGCGCTGGAAGATATTACTATTCGTTGGCTCAAATTACGCATCCTATTAAAGGAAAGATTTGGCATCAAGCCAGACATGGATGGCATTTTATTGCTGATTGGGGTGCAAGAACTGGGTGCCGGGCCCCAAACTTTCACTAAAGAACAAAAGCAGGACCTTATGCATATTGCAGTTTGTTCGATTTTATCCTCCAGCGGTTATTATAGCATTGAAGGAAGGGATGAGGAGGGATGGCCACATTTTAAGCAATTAAAAGCTTTGCCAGACTACCAATTAATAGACCAGGAAAATTTTTTAAAAGACCATATCTTGCTTTATTTTCAACAACAAAAATTTATTGATTAAATAGAAGAACAATGAAACGTGTATTGATTCCAATTGTATTAAGTGTGTTAACTGTTACCGGCTTTGCCCAGGTAAAAAAAGCCATCGTTCCCAAAAAGCCAACTACAGTAAAAGCAAAACCTGTCCTTAAGACTCCCGCTGTAAAACCCGTTGCTGGCACTAGAATTAAAATTACTACAGACAGTGGTATTATCATTGTTAGATTGTATGATAAAACACCACAACACAAAGCCAATTTCATCAAATTAGTAGGTGAACATTTTTACGATAGCTTGATTTTTCATCGGGTGATTAATGAATTCATGATTCAAGGTGGTGATCCCGGCAGTAAAAATGCCAGTTATGAAATGATGCTTGGTGGCGGCGATGTGGGCTATATGATTCCGGCTGAGTTTGATACCACGCTTTACCACAAAAAAGGAGCCCTTGCTGCAGCAAGAAACAACAACCCTGAAAAATCCAGCAGTGGCTGTCAATTTTATATTGTACAAGGAAAAAAATATACCGACGCTGAATTGAACCAAGTAGAAATGCAAATCGGCCGTAAATTCTCCAGAATTCAAAGGATGGTATACAAAGAAAAAGGTGGAACGCCATTTTTGGATATGAACTATACTGTATTCGGAGAAGTAGAAAAAGGACTGGAAGTCGTTGATAAAATTGCAACCGTACCCAAAAATCAATTTGACCGACCATTGGGAGATGTAAGAATGAAAATGGAAATCATCAAACAGTAATGCTCCAAATGGAGTAATTCAATCGGAGATGAGTAAAAATTTGTAAATTGCAGTCAAATTAATTTATCACAAATCACAACTAAGAAGTATGAACTACCCTGACAATGTAAAGTATACCAAGGACCACGAATGGGTTGCTTTGGAAGGCAATACTGCTACCGTAGGAATCACCGATTTTGCACAAAGAGAACTAGGTGATATTGTATATGTAGATATAAGTGGTGTAGGTAAAATACTGAAAGCGGAAGATATTTTCGGAAGTGTAGAAGCAGTTAAAACAGTGAGTGATTTGTTTCTACCCATTGCAGGTACCATTAACGAAGTAAATCCAATATTGGAATCACAGCCCGAGTTGGTAAACAGCGACCCATATGGTAAAGGTTGGATGGTTAAAATGACCGTTGCCAATCCTGCTGATATCGACGGACTAATGGATGCTGCAGCTTATAGCCAACTAGTAGGTTAAAATAATATGAGCGATATCAATGCTCCTTTAAGAGGACAGATGCGTCGATTTATACCAGGCATCGCCTGGTTTTTTATTATTCTGGTATTAATATGTTTGCCCGGCGAGGATTTGCCCAAAATAGACAATTGGTTTACCCTCATTTATGGTGACAAGCTTATTCATGTCGGTATTTTTGCTTTATTGGCCTATTTGTTCATGCAACCTTTAAGCAAAACAGCCCTAAAAGGCTATGAATTACGTAATTTCTTCATAAAAATAGCCCTCGCCGTGGCTATTTGGGGACTCGCTACCGAATTCATTCAAAAATATTTTGTACCGGGGCGCAGTTTCGACTTACTGGATTTTGCCGCCGATAGTATCGGTGCTTTTTTAGCACTTTGGGTGTCCGCAAAGCAATTTTTAAAATAACCTTACATTTGTAGTATGGAGAATGTCGAAAACATGGAATACAATACAACCAGAAATCATTTAAGTATGAAGGAATATGGTCGCCATATCCAAAAAATGGTTGAGTATTTACTTTCATTAGAAAACAAAGAAGAAAGACAAAAAAATGCTTACGCAGTCATTGAACTGATGGGCTTTTTAAATCCTCACCTTAAAAATGTGGAGGATTTCCGACATAAATTATGGGATCATCTTTTCTTAATCAGTGAGTTTACACTTGATGTAGAAAGCCCCTATCCCATTCCTACCAGAGAAACTTTAAAAGCCAGGCCTGAGCCGCTTCGTTATCCGAAAAGATATCCCAAGTTTAATCACCTGGGCAAGAATATTGAAATCGTTATCGACAAAGCATTGCAGGAAGAAAATCCAGAAAAGAAACAAGGGTTTGCCAATGCAGTTGCTTACTACATGAAACTAACGTATAGCAATTGGCACAAGGAATTGGTGCATGACGAAAACATACAGGCTGAATTACAAAGTATCACAGATGGCGAACTGGAATTCAATAACCGTCCTTTTGTAAAACACCGTGCCGATAATCGTCCAGAAAGGGATGATTATGCCAGTAACAACGGAAGAAATAATTTCAGAAAGAATTTTAGCGGTCGCAATAATGGTGGAGGTAGCCGTGACAATGCAGGTGGCGGCAGAGACAATCGTGGTGGTGGTAGAGACAATAGAGGTGGTGGCAGAGACAACCGAAACAACAACCGTAGTTTCAAGAAAAGATATTAACTGCATATTATATATAATTGAAAAAGGTTGAAATTTGTTTCAACCTTTTTGTTTTTACCTTGCGAGTAGTTTATACACCATACAATTTAATAACATGGGCTCATTTGAAGTAAGAGGAGGCAATATTTTATCAGGTAATATTAGCCCACAAGGTGCTAAAAATGAAGCGCTGCAAATCATTTCTGCAGTATTATTAAGTTCCGAAAAAATAACCATTCACAATATTCCCGATATTATTGATGTCAACCTACTGATTGAATTGCTGTCGGATATGAATGTGAAAATTGAGCGCATCGATCGCAATACCTGCAGTTTTCAGGCCGATGATGTTGCAGTAGACTACCTGCAGAGTGAAGGCTACCATAAAAAAAGTGGTCGCCTACGCGGTTCCGTTATGTTAGCAGGTCCTTTGTTATCAAGGTTTAAAAAGGCATTTATTCCCAAACCTGGGGGCGATAAAATAGGAAGAAGAAGACTCGATACCCATATCATTGGTTTTGAAAAATTAGGCGCCCACTATGCTTATAATGAAGATGGCTTTTTTCATTTGACAGCCAACGAACTCAAAGGAACTAATATTTTACTCGACGAACCCAGCGTAACGGGTACTGCCAATATTTTAATGGCGGCCGTATTGGCCAATGGAACAACCCAAATTTACAATGCGGCCTGTGAACCCTATTTACAACAACTCTGTCGCATGCTGAATAGAATGGGCGCTCAGATTGAAGGAATAGGCAGCAACCTCTTAATTATCGAAGGGGTAAAATCACTAAAAGGCACCGAACATACCATTTTGCCTGATATGATTGAAGTGGGTAGTTTTATTGGGTTGGCAGCCATGACACAAAGTGCCATTACCATTAAAAATGCAGGCATTGAACACCTCGGAATTATTCCCGATAAATTTAAATTATTGGGCATTGAAATGGAATTCAGGGGAGATGATATTTTCATTCCCGCACAAGACCGATATGAAATACAGAAATACATGGATGGCGGCGTGCTTACTATTTATGATCATCCGTGGCCAGGCTTTACACCAGATTTACTCAGCATTATTTTGGTAACTGCCATTCAAGCACATGGCAGTGTATTGATTCATCAAAAAATGTTTGAAAGCCGTCTGTTCTTTACCGATAAGCTTATTGAAATGGGCGCCCAGATTATTCTTTGCGATCCGCATCGCGCTGTGGTAATTGGACTGGAAAGGGCACAGCATTTAAGAGGAATTACCATGAGTAGTCCAGATATTCGAGCTGGTGTAGCCCTGCTGATTGCCGCATTGAGTGCCAAAGGAAAGAGTACCATTCAAAATATCGAACAAATAGATCGTGGGTATCAGGACATAGATGGAAGATTACGAGCCCTAGGGGCCGATATTAAAAGAATATAGTTAGGGGCACTGCTTTCAAATTCGTTTTTTATTTCTTTCTTTGCAAATGGCTTTCCCGCATAAACTCATCATCATTACGGCTCCATCAGGTTCCGGCAAGACCAGCATCACAAAACACTTGATGCAACATTTTCCGCAATTGGCCTTTTCGGTATCCGCTGCTACCCGTGCTGCCAGAGGAAAAGAAGTGGATGGAGTAGATTATCATTTTATTTCAGAAGAAGATTTTAAACAAAAAATTAGGGAAGAAGCCTTTATAGAATGGGAAATGGTTTATGAAGGAAAATATTATGGCACACTGAAAACCGAGCTGGAACGCATTTGGCTTCAAAACAAAATTCCAGTGTTGGATATTGATGTAAAAGGTGCCATTCATGTACAACAACAATTTCCAAGTACTAGTCTATCCCTTTTCATACAACCCCCTTCTGTTGAGGAACTCAAAAAAAGATTAATGGGCAGGGGAACAGAATCTGAAGAATCGCTTCAAGCTAGACTCAATAAAGCTGCTTATGAGCTTTCCTTCAAGCAGCATTTCAACGAGGTTATTATCAACGATCAATTGGAGAAAGCCTATGCAGAAGCAACAAAAATTGTTGGAGACTTTTTACAAGATTAGTAAGGCAAACAAGCCAAAAGGCATTAATAAAATCTTTCTTACTTTTATAGCATGGACTGGATGGCGCTTTTAGCAATTATTACTTCCCTACTCTTGATTGGTTTTTTTGCAGGCATCGAGCTAGCATTTGTATCGGCGAATAAATTATCCATTGAACTCAATAGAAAGCAAGGGACATATACAGGTAAAACTTGGGGCAGTTTTGCCGATACCCCAGCAAGATTTATTGGCACCACTTTAATTGGATTCAATGTAATACTGGTCGTATATGGATTACTTTGGAGTAGTTTCATGGAAGGTATTTGGTACAATAAATTTTGGCAGATCGACAATCCCTATTTACACCTCATTATAGAAACCCTTGCATCAACTTTTATCTTATTGGTTTTTGAATTTATTTTCAAAGCCTTTTTTAAAGCCAGAAACAATGCAATCTTAAGCAATGGATTCCTAACGTATATCGTTGCTTTTTTCTTTTACTTATTTGCTGGAATCGCTACTTTATTTGTAAGCATCGCTGAATGGATATTAAAATACTTCTTCAATGTAAACCTCACTGAAAGAAAGGAAGTATTTTCAAAAATGGATTTAGAATATTACTTGATGCAAAACAAAAATAATGGGGAAGAGGAAGAAAATAAGGAAATCAATAAAGAGCTTTTTGAAAATGCACTTTCACTCAGTGAAATCAAACTCAGGGAATGCCTCATTCCGAGAAGAGAAATTGAATCTGTGCAAATTGACACCTCAGTAGAAGATGTTCGCCAGAAATTCATTCATACTCAGCTCAGCAAACTGGTTGTATATGAAAACAATATCGATTCGATTGTAGGGTATATACACCAACTCGATTTATTTAAAAACCCATCCAGTTTAAAAGAAATATTACTTCCCATTCCAACAGTACCAGAAAGCATGAGCGCTACCGATCTGATGAACAAATTCAGCAAAGAAAGAAAAAGCATTGCTTGGGTGATAGATGAATTTGGCGGCACTGCCGGCATTGTTACAATGGAAGATATTTTAGAAGAAATATTCGGTGATATTAAAGATGAATACGATACAGAAGAATTTGTTGAGAAACAATTAGCAAGCAATGAATTCATCTTCAGTGGCCGCATCGAATTGGATTATATCACAGAAAAATTTAAATTGTTTTTTCCAGGAGAAGAAAATGCGGAAACCCTCAGCGGATATATTATTGAAAACAATGGAGAAATCCCCAAGGAAAATCAAAGCATTATTATTGGAAATTATGAATTCGTAGTACTGCATGTAAGCGACACTAGAATTGAAACAGTTAAGATAAAAATTCTTAAATAATGCAAGTTACTTGCCCATTAGTTTGCGCCCCTTCAACTATAGCCTAATTATATTATTATGATTATTGCCGTGAATGCCCGTTTTTTATTGAAGGACTACCTGGAGGGTTATGGCAATTTTATTTTTGAAACCTGTGGCCGCTTAGCAAAAAAGCATCCCGAACATCAATTCCTTTATATATTCGATAGAGCCTTTGACCCTACTATCATTACAGCAGGCAATATTACCCCTGTAATAATTGGACCCGAGGCCCGACACCCTATACTGTGGCAATATTGGTACAATTACAAATTACCAGCTCTAGTAAGGAAATATAAAGCAGACGTTTTGTTAAGCCCTGATGGATTTTGTTCACTCCGTACTCGCATACCACAATGCCTAGTAATACATGATCTCGCGTTCTTGCATCATCCCGCTTTTATTAAAAAAAGCCATCTTCGTTATTATAAAAAAAACACGCCCTTATTTGCAAGTAAAGCAGCAAGCATTGCAACAGTATCGGAATTTTCGAAAAATGATTTGATTCAACAATATGCCATTCCAGCTTCCAAAATAAATGTAGTATACAACGGCATTGCTTCCGCATTTCAACCATTCAATTGGGCTGATAAAGAAAGCATCAAATCCAATTATACTGCAGGTAAAGAATATTTTTTATATATAGGAGCAATTCATCCTAGAAAAAACCTGATGAATTTGCTGAAAGCATTTTCGCTTTTTAAAAAAAGGCAGAAAAGCAATATGCAATTATTAATTGCAGGAAGGCTAGCATGGGACTATGAACAATTTTCAGAAAGTCTGAAAACTTATAAATACAGACAGGATGTTCAATTACTAGGATACTTGCCCCAAGACCAATTAGCAAGTATAACGGCTGCTGCCTACGCCTTGGTATACCCCAGTTTTTTTGAAGGATTTGGTGTGCCAATTGTAGAAGCCATGCAATCGGGGGTGCCAGTAATTACAAGTAATACCAGTAGCATGCCCGAAATTGCTGGCTCGGCAGCTTTGTTGGCAGACCCGCATTCCATTTCGGATTTAGCGGAGCAAATGATGCGCATCTTTAAGGACGAATCTCTTAGAAATGAACTCATCCAAAAAGGCTTTGAGCAATCAAATAAATTTAGTTGGGACAAAACCGCTGATCTGCTATGGGAGTCTATTTTACAAGCCGTTGAAACCAAAAAATAAAGCCAACATTGATCTTCCATTCTATAAAAATAGGGCTGCTAAAAATCAAATTGAGTAACTTTGCCCATTATTAAAAAAAAGACTTTTTAAGTATATGAATAAATCTACTATCACCATTGATGTATTTCTGGATGTCAATAAAATTCCAGAAAAAATAAGCTGGAAAGCCAGTGATAAAAATGCTGATATGGCACATATTGCCAAAGCCATGTCCGTTGCATTTTGGGATGGAACCGATAAAACTGCACTCAGTATTGACTTATGGAGCAAGGATATGATGGTGGATGAAATGGCCGATTTTTATTATCAGATATTAATGACCATGGCCGACACTTTTCACCGCGCTACCCAATACCAGGATATGAGTGATGATATGAAAAAATTTGCTAAAGCTTTTTTTGAAAAATTCAGGGAAAAGCAAATTCAGGAACAATCGAAATAGGATACACTTAAACAATTATACAAATTAAAATATAATTATATGGGATTAGAGCAACAAATCATGGAAGAAATGAAAACAGCCATGAAAACCAAAAACGAGGCTGTGTTAAGAAGTTTGCGTGCTATTAAAGCAGAAATAATAAAAGCCAAAACCGATCCAGGTGCAGGGGGTGTTATTGATGAGGGCATTGAGCAAAAATTCCTGCAAAAAATGATGAAGCAAAGAAAGGATTCCTATGAAATTTATCAGCAACAGGGCAGGGCTGATTTGGCTACCAAGGAAAAAGAAGAAATGGAAGTGATTGAAAGATTTTTGCCCAAACAATTAACTGAAGAGGCCATCAAAGAAGTTGTATCTAAAATAATTGCTGCAACTGGCGCTGCTAGTCCAGCAGATATGGGAAAAGTAATGGGTGCAGCCAGCAAAGAACTAGCAGGGCAAGCCGATGGAAAAACAATTAGTGCCATTGTAAAGGAATTATTAGCGAAATAAGTAGTTCAGATTAATCATCACTTGCAATGTATCATTGCAAAAACAAAAATCACAGTATGCTAATTGATATTTGCTTTTTTGTATTACTTGTTTTTGCCATCATCAAAGGATATAACAAGGGCTTTATATTGGCCCTTTTTTCTATTATAGCCTTTATCATTGGACTAGCTGCTGCACTTAAGTTATCGATTTTGGTTGCAGGATGGATATCAGCTAATGGCAGTGTTTCTGCTAAATGGATCCCCTTTGTATCATTTGCGCTGGTATTTCTTATAGTCGTTATCCTGGTCAATTTAGCCGGTCGGATAATTCAAAAAACCGTGGAAACCTTATTGCTCGGCTGGGTCAATAGAATGGGAGGGATACTATTGTATTTGGTCCTTTATGCCATTGTCTTCAGTATTGTATTGTTTTATGCGGTACAATTACACTTTATAGAAACCAGTACCACCCAGTCTTCTGTTAGCTATCTTTTCATACGCCCATGGGGCCCAACTATTATGAACAGCATAGGAAATGTGATTCCCTTTTTCAAGGATATGTTTGGAGAACTAGAATCATTTTTTGGTAAAATGGCCAAATAATACCCAGCGCTCAGCTTACTGTCTGCTTCCGCTGGATAATGAAAAATTGCATTGGTTGTCAAGCTATCCCCAAACAACCTGAAATCACTGCCATTCCCTTGACACAAACCTTGTATCTTTACAAGGCAAGCTGTGAGGTAAACTTCATTAATTGGCGCAAATAATTTATTTTGCAGCTGAAATCATTGCTATACCATTACTATCAAATGAGTTACGAAATACAACAAGACGGGAAATTCAAATTTATTGAAGTGGGTCAGGGTGAACCCTTGATGCTATTACATGGCTTATTTGGAGCCATCAGTAATTTTGATGCAGTAATAACCCATTTTAGTAAAACCTACAAAGTTATTGTACCCATACTACCACTGTTAGAACTTGATCTTTTGCACACATCTGTTGGTGGTCTACAAAAATTTTTGTTGCGTTTCATAGAACACCGAAATCTGAATAATATACATCTAATGGGCAATTCATTGGGTGGCCATGTGGCTTTAGTTCATATCTTAAAACACCCCGAAAGAATCAAATCCCTGATTCTGGCTGGCAGTAGTGGTTTGTATGAAAATGGCATGGGAGACAGTTATCCCAAACGTGGAGATAAAGAATATATCAGACAGAAAACAAGCCTTACTTTTTACGACCCTGCAATTGCCACAGATGAATTAGTTAATGAAGTATTTGAAATCACCAATAACAGACTGAAAGTTATAAAAATTATTGCCCTGGCTAAAAGTGCTATTCGTAATAATTTAGGTGAAGATCTTAGAAAAATTCAACAACCCACTTGTTTGATCTGGGGCACCAGCGATACCATCACTCCACCTTTTGTTGGAAAAGAATTCAATCGCTTAATTCCTAATAGTGAATTGCATTTTATTGAAAAATGTGGGCATGCACCAATGCTGGAAGTACCTGAAGCCTTCAATGCAATTTTGGAAGGGTTTTTACAAAAATTAAAGACGCCCGCTGCAACAATTTGATAATTTTTTTTGTCTTAATACTTAATAGCGAATTTATCCGTTATCAGTTTAAACATTGACCCTTAAAAGGATTCAGCAGTAATGTTAACAGTAGAACTCATCAATCAAAGTATTCCACAAATACAATTGCAAGACAGTGTTAAAAAAGCGCTGCAGCTGATTAATGATTTCAGGGTGACACACCTACCCGTGGTATCGGATGATAAATTCCTTGGCCTTGTAAGTGAAGATGACTTATTGGATGCAGAAGATTCCAAATTACCCATTCAAATATTACAGGATACTTTTTTAAAGGTAGCAGTACACGAAAACGAACATTTTTTAAAAGCGATACATCTTTGCAATGAGTTTACAACTAGCATTGTACCTGTAGTAGGAGAAGAAAACGAATTGATGGGTGTTATTACTTCCACCGATCTTTTGAAGATTATTGGGGAGTTCAATGGCGCCAAGGAAATAGGCGGACTGATTGTATTGGAAATGGAAAGAAGCAAGTTTACTATCAGCGAAATCAGTCGAATTACCGAAAGTAATGATGCCACCATCCTTCACCTCAATACCATTGTACATCCCGAAACAGGGATGCTTACAGTAACCATTCACCTCAATAAAAAGGAAATAGCCAGTACAGTGGCCACTTTTGAACGCTATGATTATGATGTGATTTACTTTTTCGGAAACGAGCAATTTGAGAACGAAATTCATAGCAATTATAGGCACCTTATGAATTATTTGGATATTTAACAGTGAATTCACCTACTCCTGCCCCAGTATGCTTTATATCAGTTATTTTTACAAGCGCTCCTATTGAAATAAAGCGTTGATTTGATGATGTTCATAAAGAAAATATTTAGCTTTTACTGTTTACTGTTTTTTTGTATTACAGGCTTCTCACAAAATACTTATTCTACTGACAGTCTTACACTTAATAGCCATTTGCATATACGCAATGTAATCATCAAAGGAAATAAAAACACAAAGCCTTACTTGATTGAGCGTGAAATGCAACTGAAAAGAAACGACTCCATCCCAGTGAGTAAACTAGAGGACGCCTTAAAACTAGCGAAACAACTTATCTATAACACCACCCTCTTCACCGAAGTAAAAGTGGATGTAAGTGTTGTTACCGCCTACGACATTGACCTTGTAGTAGAAGTCAAGGAACGCTGGTATATCTTCCCAGTACCACAATTTCAATTGATTGATCGCAATCTGAATGATTGGGTAAAAACATTTAATGCCAGCCTGACCAGGGTAAACTATGGGTTAAAATTTGTTCACTACAATTTAAGTGGCAGAAGAGACCAATTGCGCATCTACCTATTGAATGGCTATAGCCGCAATTTCTCATTCAATTATACTGCCCCCTATAGCAATTCGGCACTCACGGAAGGATTTACTATCGGAGCAGGATACACGCAAAACAGAGAGATTTCCTACAAGACGAGTTATAATAACAAAGTGCTATTTTATCCGGTTGATTCCATTAGAAAAGAAGTAGGTGATTTTGTAAGAAATGGCCTCAACATCAACGCTGCCTATTCTATTAGAAGAGGCTATTACAGAAAGCATAACTTTTATTTGACCTACAATTATTTGAAAGTATATGATTCCATTGTAACCAATAAATTCAATCCCAATTATTTTAATGAACCTACCAATGCTAAAGGATTTATAGATCTTTCCTATTCATACCAATACCTGAACGTAAATAATGTGGCCTACCCCTTAAAAGGAACTGCCCTGGGATATGGCATTTCAAAAAGAGGCTTACGGCTTACTGGAGGCATCAACTCACTGACTCTAAATGGCAATTTTAGTAAGTTTTACGACCTTGGCAAATCTTGGTACAGTAGCATTCAACTATCAGGCATGGTAAAACTTCCTTTTCACCAAGCCTATATCAATCAACGTGGACTTGGTTATGGCGACACCTACCTGAGGGGATTGGAATATTATGTAATTGATGGCATTGCCACTGGATTGGCCAAAACAACATTGAAATATAAATTGCTAGCATTTAAAGTTCCTTTCCCCTTTAAATCGAAATCACACCCCTATATTCCCTTTACCTTTTTTGCCAAAACCTTTGGAGATATAGGCTATTGCTTCAATAAAAATGAATTCAAGGCGTCTCTTAATAATAAATTACTATACGCTGGTGGAATTGGCATCGACTTACTTACTTTATACGATGTAAATCTTAGGTTTGAATACAGTTTTAACCAATTAGGAGAAAAGGGTTTATTTTTACATACACAGGGCGGATTTTAAATTTATTACAGTTAGCATAAATGAAAGTGCTTTATGAAAATTGCCATTTATAGCAGGGGCATTGAAAACAACCAGCAGAACGACATGCAATTATTGTTGGAGGAACTGGCTGCGCATAAGATTGAACCTGTTTTTTACCAAGACTTCTTCAATCAATTCTATTCAGCATTTGATATTACACAAAAATATTCCACTTTTAATGCTTACGAAGACCTTGATGAAAGCATTGATAGTATTATCAGTTTAGGAGGCGATGGCACCTTACTGGATACAGTTACACTAGTAAGAGACAAAGGTACTCCTGTACTGGGCATCAATTATGGAAGACTTGGATTCTTGGCCAGTATTGGTAAGGAGGAATTGAGAAATGCAATCAGCGCACTCGTCAACAGAACTTTTGTAACAGACAAAAGATCATTGATACACTTAGATGCCAATATGTCTTTATTCGGCGAAACGCCCTACGCTTTGAATGAATTTTCAATTCATAAAAAGGATTCATCACCCATGATTAAAATTCATACTTACCTGAATGGCGAGTTCCTGAATTCTTATTGGGCCGATGGTCTTATTGTGGCAACACCTACTGGTAGTACAGGATATTCATTGAGCTGTCAAGGACCCGTTATTTTTCCCGACAATGAATGCTTTGTTATTACCCCAGTTTCGCCACATAATTTAAACATTCGTCCCATTGTAGTACCCGATAGTAATATCATCTCATTTGAAATTGAGGGTAGAACAGATGGCTTTCTCTGCACTTTAGACAGCCGCAGAGAGATTGTAACCAAAGAAATTCAATTGGCAGTTAAGAAAGAAAGTTTTGGAATAAACCTTATTCGCCTGAATGAAAATAATTTTTTGCAAACACTCCGTAATAAACTGAGCTGGGGTTTGGATAAAAGAAATTAATGTACGCAATTTTCTAGATTAATCAACAGGCAACATGCAATTACAGGCCAAACATCTTCGATACATTTACTTTTTTTACTGGTTTTTACTAGCTTATATTCTCGCAGCCCTTACCTGGTGGTTCATTGCACTGAATAACCAAAATCACCAAATGGCCAATTACAAACTCAATGAATTGAATCCTAACAGTGCACAATACGAAGATTATGCAAGCAAAATCATGGACGCTGAAAAAAGAAAAACAACACAATACCTAGGTGAAGGATCTATCTTCTTTCTGTTAATCATGGCTGGAGCAGTATTTATTTTTGGAGCTGTACGAAATCAACTCAAACAAAGTCAGAATCAACAGCATTTCATGATGGCCATTACGCATGAATTAAAAACACCCATTGCTGTTGCCAAATTAAATTTGGAAACGCTGCAGAAAAGAAAGTTGGATGAAGAACAACAGAAAAAATTAATACAAAATACCTTACAAGAAGCCAACCGTTTAAATGCCCTTTGCAACAATCTATTGCTTTCCTCTCAAATGGAAGCTGGAGGTTATAAACTTAATATGGAGGAAACGGATTTTAGTGAGTTAGTCAACCAATGCATTCATGATTTTATCGTACGGTTTCCTCAAAGGATTATTCAAGCTACTATACAAAAAGAAGTGTATGTAATGGGAGATTTGCTTTTATTACAAATGGCAATAAATAATTTAATTGACAATGCATTAAAATATGCTCCAAAAGATTTGCCCATTGCCATTCATCTATCCGAAGTACATGGAAAAATTTCTTTGTCAGTTATAGACGAAGGCAAAGGAATTGCAGCAGAAGAGAAGGCCAAGGTATTTCATAAATTCTATAGAATAGGCAACGCCTCTACCAAATCAGCTAAGGGAACAGGACTTGGCCTATATTTAACCAAGAAGATTGTTGCACAACATAAGGGAAAAATCTATTTAACCGACAACCAACCAAAGGGAAGTATTTTTGCCATCCAATTAAATACAGCCAACGCATCATGAGCAAAAAATCTATTTTACTAGTAGAGGATGAAGAAAATCTACAGGAGGCCTTGAAGCTAAATCTTGAACTGGAGAACTATGAAGTAACCAGTGCATATGATGGCGCGGAAGCTTTGAAGGCTTTTGTATCCGAACATTTCGATTTAATTGTACTAGATGTAATGTTACCAGAAGTTGATGGCATTACTGTATGCGAAACCATCAGACTTAGCAACCCCGATATACCCATCTTAATTTTAAGTGCTAAAAATACAAGTGCAGATAGAATTCTTGGCTTAAAAAAAGGCGCTGACGATTACCTAACTAAGCCTTTTAATTTAGAGGAACTATTATTAAGGGTAAACAAGCTGATTAAAAAAAGCGAAAAATTAGGAAGCAAAACGCCCGTTCCTGATGTATATGTATTTGGTAAAAACAAAATCGATTTTAACGCATCAGAAGGATTCGATAAAGATGGAAATAAGTTTTCACTTACGAAGAAAGAATTGATGTTGTTGAAATTATTGATTGAAAATAAAAATGAAACCGTTGCCCGCGAAAAAATACTCCACACTGTTTGGGGTTACAATGTATATCCTACCACAAGAACAATCGACAACTTTGTACTAAGCTTCAGGAGGTATTTTGAAGCAGATAGCCGCAACCCTAAATATTTCCACAGCGTAAGAGGAGTAGGTTATAAATTTACGGATGCTTAAT
>CAIOIZ010000137.1 GCA_903858475.1 uncultured Bacteroidota bacterium | reverse complement strand
TCAATTACTCACTTAAAAAAAGAAATCAACCAATAAATCAAATACTATAACAACGACAGAATCAAACTTAATCTAAATGGAATGAGCCCGAAACAGTATCGAGCTCATCACTTTAAATCTTAATTACTAATTTTGTCCAACTTTTGGGGTTCAGTCCATTACAGGGCTTATTTTTTACAGGAAGTATTTTACATTATCTAAGTATGGTTACATCGCCTTTGCTACTTATTACTGCGTCGTTCAATAAAGTGAATTGTAATGTATAGTAGTAAGTGGCATCTGGTAATGCCTTTCCTTTGTAAGTGCCATCCCAGGTATTTTTATAATCATTCGATTCGTATACTTTGGTGCCATAGCGATTGAACACCATTGCTTTGATATTTTTTGTACAGTTGCCGTTGGTAACAAACCATTTGTCGTTGATGCCATCTCCATTGGGAGAAAAGGCATTCAATGGTTTAATACAATAGGGAATTACTGTAACGAGTACATTGTCTGTATTCGTACAACCGCCAGCGGTAGTAATGCGCAATGTATAAGTAGTGGTAGCAACAGGGCTTGCCACTGGATTAAGAATATTACTTGCATTTAAACCAGTAGCAGGCGTCCATGCATAAGTGCCTACTGGTCCAGCTCCCATTAATTGAGTACTACTTCCACTTAATATACTGGCATCCGGTCCTGCATTTACATTGATGGCTTGTGCTACATTTACAATGAAACTTTTGTTGATGGTACAAGACCCAGCAGTGCCGGTTACTGTATAAGTAGTGGTGATCGTTGGTGACAATACCGGATTGGCAATGGTACTATTACTAACACCTGTGCTAGGCGTCCAGCTATAGGCACTTGCATTGCTGATAATATTGGCATTAAAAGAAGCGCCAAAGCAAATACTGGTATCTGCTTTATTGTTCATGGTTAAATTATTTGTTAAAGTGATTGCTACCGGTAAAGTAGAAACGCAGCTATTGGCATCTGTAACAGTAGCTACATAATTGCCAGGGGTTAAGTTGGTTGCAGTGAGGCCTGTTTGTGCCGGGTTGGTATTCCAGCTTACAGCATAAGGTGTTGAAGTACCTGTGATGGTAAGTGTGGCAGCACCATTATTGCTGCAAGTTGCTTGCGTGATGGCGGCACTAATATTTGTAGGGCTGGTTGTTTTACCCGATACTGCCATAAAGATGCTATTGGGATAGGGGGCATTACTACCAGCCGTAGTTAGGTTGGCAAAATTTATTTTCTGTAATACTTTATTTCTGTCTGCACAGGTCAAAGGGATTTCAATAAAATACATTCTAGGATTGGTACTATAGCCATCTGCACCAGATGCAGGGGTGGCGCGGGTACATCTACCAAAACCAGATAATACTAAGTTAGTGGTGCCATTGAACCAATCGCCCAATGAATAACCAGTAACTGCATTGGTAATGCTGCCATCTGAAAAATAAAGTTTAATATTTACTAAAGAAGTACCCTCGGTGGTAAATGCCAGAATTCTGATAGTACCAAAAGAGGCAGGGCTGCTCAGTGTTAGATCGGCATTTTGGTTGCGTTGTACAAGCAATACATTACTCGCGTCGAAGGGTGCAAGCTGGTAGGAGCCTGCGGCGTCGGTGATGGTGCCGTTATTGGGCAAGCCGCCTCCGCCTAGTCCAGCTGATGTTCTAAAGCCAAGTGTGTACATCACTTTATTAGAAGCTGGAAAAGCATCCATGGCCAGGCTGGTATTGGTTAAAGAACTAGTGCCGCTTTCTGCTATACCATCTTGATTAAAACCAGTAACTGTTACAGGCACGAACTGAGCCTGTAGATTACTTATTAAAAGAAGAAGTAATGTGTATAGGAGGAAGAATTTGAATGATTTTTTAAACATTTCAATTAGTTAAGGTTTAGGTTCTATGATTTATTTTTTCAAGTCGAAACGTAGGCTGAATTCATGCGCTGAAAAGCCTCCATTTTCTAATGTAGAAGGCGTTAGGTAATAGTCGTATGAATATCCCAGTCCGACTCTATTCATGATACTAAGTCCGGCTTGTACACTCCAGAATTGTTTGTTGCGATAGGCCAATGCAAACCAAAGTTTTTGTTGATAGTCGAGTTTGCAACCCAAGTCTAATTCAGCAGGGGCGTGTTCGGCTACGCGGTACATAAAATTTGGAATGAGGTAAATGTTTTCACCTGTTTGCCATTGGTAACTGGCGGAAAAATTATAGTGACGATATAGTTTAGCCCTTAAATCGGTGCCGCTAACATTTGCCAATGTTAATTTAGATTCAATTAATTGACTAACGGCAAGGCCTGCACTTAATTTTCCGTTGGTATAGTAGATGCCAGCACCAGCGTCGGGTGCAATTTTATTACTAGCACCAGATAATACGGGATCGTTGGCCAGTGCATCCGTTAATTTGCCTTTGTCTATGGCAAATTGAAGTACCCTGAATTCTAAGCCCAGTCCTAGTCTGGCCTTGTCATCATTCAGTTTTACTTGATAGGAATAGGCCATTTGCACACCAGTTCTGCTGGTGGGGCCGGTTACATCTCGATATAAATAGGCTCCCAAGCCGGCATTCATTTTTGGTAGGGCGAAATCGCCATAAAGCATAAAGGTTTTTGGGTTACCGGGGAAGGAAGACCATTGATTACGGTAACTCATTCCGAGGCTGTTTTTACCAGTCATACCTGCTGCTGCAGGATTGTACATACTGTTGTGCAATAAATACTGGGAAGTAAAATGCAATTGTTGGGCGGCTGCGGTGCAGGTGTACAGTAGTATGACTGTACTGATTATTAATCTTCTCATAAGTAGGTGAAAATAATATTTATTTTAACAATTTTGGTTCTTTTGAAAAATTAAATGCTAAAATAACTGTGGAAAAGCATGCCTGGAGAGGGTTTTTCTAGAAATTCTTCCTAAAATACTGCCCAATATTCAAAAATCTTATTACCTTTGCAGCCCTTAAAGTTCTTGTTATACTCCGTTTAACGGAGAAGGCTTTGGGAGTCAATGCATAAAGTGTTGACGCTATCACCAAAAAAACAATTTTAAAATGGCCAAAGAGATTACGGGCTATGTCAAACTCCAATGTAAAGGAGGACAAGCCAATCCTGCACCACCGATCGGACCTGCACTGGGTTCTAAAGGTGTAAACATCATGGAGTTCTGTAAGCAATTTAATGCTAGAACCCAGGATAAACAAGGGAAAGTACTTCCCGTATTAATCACTATTTATGCTGATAAGTCTTTTGATTTTATTATCAAGACTCCTCCTGCAGCTGTACAGTTGTTGGAAGCAGCCAAATTACAAAGCGGCAGTAAAGAACCTAACCGTGTAAAAGTGGGTAAAGTTACCTGGGAGCAAGTGGAAGCAATTGCACAGGATAAAATGGCTGACCTCAATGCATTTACGCTGAATAGCGCAATGAGCATGGTAGCTGGTACTGCACGCAGTATGGGTTTAACTGTTGACGGAAAAGCTCCTTGGGACAAAAATTAATTTATCACACCTTTAATAACAGACAATGATTACGAAAAAAAGAAAAGTTGCCGAAACTAGGGTGGATAAGAACAAAGCTTATTCCCTTACAGAAGCCTCCACACTAGTAAAAGAAATCAATTGCACCAAATTTGACAGTTCAATTGACCTACATATTAAATTGGGTGTTGACCCAAAGAAAGCAGATCAGGCAGTACGCGGTACCGTTAGTTTACCACATGGTACTGGTAAAACCAAATCTGTATTAGTACTTTGTACACCTGATAAAGAAGCCGAAGCAAAAGCTGCTGGTGCTGATTTTGTTGGGTTGGATGAATTCATTACCAAAATAGAAGGTGGATGGACAGGAGTTGACGTTATCGTAGCTACTCCTTCTGTAATGCCTAAGATTGGTAAATTGGGTAAAGTGTTAGGTCCTCGTAACCTGATGCCGAATCCTAAAACAGGTACTGTTACCAATGATGTAGCTGGGGCTATCAATGATTTGAAAGGTGGTAAAATTGCTTTTAAAGTAGATAAAGTGGGTATTATCCACGCTTCTATTGGAAGAATCAGTTTTACAGCTGAAAAAATTGCTGAAAATAGCCAGGAACTAATTAATGCCATCCTCAAATTAAAACCTTCTACTTCAAAAGGAATTTATTTGAAAGGCGTTCACATGGCAAGCACTATGAGCCCGGGTATCTTAATTGACACAAAATCTGTTAATAACTAGGATTAATCCAGCTGCTATTTGTAGCAGTAGGTTCATCCCAAAAAATATTTAATATGACAAAACAGGAAAAAAACGAAGTGATTGAAGTACTGAAAAGTAAATTCAGTCAGTACAATAACTTCTATATCACCGATACAGAGAGTTTAAGCGTTGCACAGATAAGTCAACTTCGTCGCCATTGCTTTACTAAGCAAGTGGAAATGAAAGTGGCTAAGAATACCTTGATTAAAAAAGCATTGGAAAGCATTGATGCTGAAAAATATGCAGGTGTATATGATTCTTTGCATAAGGTAACCGCTTTATTATTTAGCGAAAACCCTAAAGAACCCGCTTTGATTTTAAGTGCCTTCAGAAAAGAAAGCAAAGGAGAAAAACCTGAACTAAAAGCAGCATTCATCAATGGAGATGTATTTGTTGGCGATAATCAATTGGTTAACTTAACTAAAATCAAGACGAAGAACGAATTGATTGGAGAAGTTATCGGATTGTTGCAATCACCTATCCAACGTGTTATTGGTGCTTTGCAAAACAGGCCAGAAGCGGCCGAAGCAGTTGTTGCTGAATAAGCAGCACTTTAAAAAGGAAATTATTTTTTTAATAACCATCCGCCGGAGATAATTCTATGAAGGCGGAAAAAATGTAAACAACATGGCAGACGTAAAAGCATTAGCTGAAAGCTTAGTAAGCTTAACAGTAAAAGAAGTACAAGATTTAGCTGAATTCTTGAAATCAGAATACGGCATTGAACCAGCTGCAGCAGCAGTAGTAGTTAGTGGTGATGCAGGTGGTGGCGCAGCCGCTGCTGAAGAAAAAACCTCTTTCAATGTAATCTTGAAGAGTGCAGGCGCTAACAAACTAGCGGTAGTTAAAATCGTTAAAGAATTAACTGGCTTAGGTTTGAAAGAAGCTAAAGATTTAGTTGATGGTGCTCCAAAACCAGTTAAAGAAGGTGTTGACAAAGCAACAGCAGAAGAGTTGAAAACAAAATTGACTGAAGCAGGTGCTGATGTTGAAGTTGCTTAATTTCTTCGTTACTGATATTGAAAAAGCCGTTCCAAAAAGGAATGGCTTTTTCATTTTATAGAATGCGCTTCTATAAAACACCAAATAAGCGGCGGCAGGATAATCAGTATTGATCGATGCCAGGGATTAAAATAGGGCAGAATAAGTAATAACAATGGTATCCAGCAGATAGAGTGCCAGGCTGTTTTTATGGAAGTAGTTCAAGTAAATGATGCACTATAACTGCCCATTTTTTAAAATAAATCATTTATTTTCCTAAAAAAGCCTGTTTAAACCTTGAATGGGGGGTTAACGCGGCTTTTTGGTTGTGGAAAAGTGGGTAATTTACTCCCATTCACAATTGGTAGATAAAAAATATAGTCTTACTTTTGCCGCGCTAAAAGCTTCAGCATTGTACTTGTGAGGACGCCGAACGATTTAGCATTATATGAGAGTAGCATAACTAAATATTACCCCACCGTGCACACGGATTACTACGGGGAAAGGCAATCAGCGAATCGGCTGTTTGAATAATTCAATCAATATCGGGGCAGAAGGACAGGAGGGAAAAACATAAAAATTAATTTTCAACTTAAATTTTTAATCATAATTCTTAATTAAATAAAATGTCAGATTTACGTTATCAAAGAAACTTCGGAATTGCTGCGCATATTGATGCAGGTAAGACCACCACCACCGAGCGTATATTGTATTATACCGGTGTCAATCACAAAATTGGTGAGGTACATGATGGTGCTGCAACCATGGACTGGATGGCTCAGGAGCAAGAAAGAGGTATCACCATTACTTCTGCTGCTACCACCTGTTTTTGGAATTTCCCTACTATTCAAGGAAAGAAAGGACCGGATACCAAACAATATAAATTTAATATCATTGATACTCCGGGTCACGTGGATTTTACTGTAGAAGTAGAACGTTCATTGCGTGTATTGGATGGTTTATTGGCCTTGTTTTGTGCAGTGAGTGGTGTAGAACCACAATCTGAAACTGTATGGCGTCAGGCCAACAGGTATAAAGTACCTCGTATTGGATTCGTAAATAAAATGGATCGCGCTGGTGCCGACTTCTTGAATGTGGTAAAGCAAATCAAGGAAATGTTGGGTGCTAAAGCAGTTCCTTTACAATTGCCAATTGGAGCAGAAGATGATTTCACAGGGGTGGTAGATTTGATTACCCTGAAAGCAATGGTATGGGATGATGCTACACAAGGCATGACCTATAATGAAGTGCCTATTCCAGAAGACATGGTAGAAGATGTAAAGGAGTGGAGACAACATTTAATTGAAGCAGTAGCAGATTACGATGATAAATTGTTAGAGAAATTCTTCGACGATCCAAATACTATTACAGAGGCTGAAATTCATGAAGCCATTCGTAAAGCAACTATTGATATTTCTATTATTCCAATGATGTGTGGTTCTTCTTTCAAAAATAAAGGAGTTCAAACTGCATTGGATGCGATTGTTCGTTACTTGCCTGGTCCAATGGACATTGAGGCGGTTAAAGGAACCAATCCAGATAATGGAGAAGAATTATTGCGTCATTGCGATCCAAAAGAACCATTCAGTGCATTGGCATTTAAGATCATGACTGATCCATTTGTAGGCCGTTTGGCTTTCTTCCGTGCTTATAGCGGTAGATTAGATAGCGGTTCTTATGTATTGAATACCAGAACTGGTAAGAAAGAACGTATTAGTCGTATCATGCAGATGCATGCCAACAAACAAAATCCAGTAGATTTCATCGAAGCAGGTGATATTGGAGCTGCTGTTGGTTTCAAGGATATTAAAACCGGTGATACTTTGTGTAATGAGGACAATCCAATTGTATTGGAAGCCATGACATTCCCAGAACCAGTTATCTCGGTGGCAATTGAGCCAAAAACTCAAGTGGACGTTGATAAAATGGGTATGGCGATTGCTAAATTGGTAGAGGAAGATCCTACCTTAAGAGTGAAGACCGATGAAGAAACTGGTCAGACTATCTTGAGTGGTATGGGTGAATTGCACTTAGAAATTATCATCGATAGGATGAAAAGAGAATTCAAAGTAGAAATTAACCAAGGTGCTCCTCAGGTTGCTTATAAAGAAGCTTTCCAAAATACAATTGATCACAGAGAAACCCTTAAGAAACAAACGGGTGGTCGTGGTAAATTCGCTGATATCATTTTCTCAATCGGACCTGCAGATGAAGAGTTCTTGAAAGAAGATAAAGGTAATTTCCAGTTTGTAAACTCTTTGTTTGGTGGTAGTATTCCTAAGGAATTTGTACCTGCTATTCAAAAAGGTTTTGAAGCTTCAATGACAACCGGTGTATTGGCTGCTTATCCAATGGAGAGTATGAAAGTAGTGGTAAAAGATGGTAGTTTCCACCAAGTGGATTCTGATGCGATGAGTTTTGAACTTTGTGCTAAGCAAGGTTATAGAGAAGCTGGTCGTAAAGCAAAGCCAGTATTATTAGAGCCCATCATGAAAGTAGAAGTTTTAACTCCTGATCAATACATGGGTGATGTTACTGGTGATCTTAACCGTCGTCGTGGTATGTTAGAAGGTATGGATAGTAAACATGGCGTACAAGTAATCAAAGCTAAAGTTCCATTAAGTGAAATGTTTGGTTATGTTACTCAGTTGCGTTCATTGTCTAGTGGTCGTGCTACCAGTACCATGGAATTTAGTCATTACAATCCTGCACCAAATAATATTGCAGAAGAAGTAGTAGCTAAACAAAAAGGTAAGGTTAAAGTAGAAGATTAATTTTCATCTATATTTTTAATAAGCCCTGCAATGAAAATTGTGGGGCTTTTTTTGAAGAGGGTTGGAGGGGTAGGGGTTGAGAGGTTGGAAGTTGGAGGTTAAGGTTGAGATAGAGGTTAAGGTTGAGATAGAGGTTGAGATAGAGGTTTAGAGGTTTAGATGTTTAGTTGTTCTTAACCTGAAAGTTTGATTCAATAAATAAATATTTCAATTAAGGAAATAGCTGAACTGAATTAACAGGCTTTAATGAATATCCTAAGGATGGACGACTAAACACCTAAACATCTAAACCCCTAAACACATTTTAATAAAGAAGCTAAAACTCAAGTTGCAAATAAACTATCTTAGTAAGTACAGCTAAACACCTAAACATCTAAACCCCTAAACACATTTTAATAAATAAGCTAAAACTCAAGTTGCAAATAAAATATCTTAGTAAGTACAGCTAAACACCTAAACATCTAAAC
>CAIOIZ010000136.1 GCA_903858475.1 uncultured Bacteroidota bacterium | reverse complement strand
CATTAAATCGGGCACGGTATTTTTTGCAGATAATCTGACACTAACCCCCTCTGCCGATTTTACCATCAGCAATAATACCCTTACCAGGGCTACTACTGCCATTCACACACCCAGTGGTACTTATATAGCCCGGGTATATCAATTTACCAATACCATCAATGCTTATAGCGGTTCCATTCAAATTAATTATCTGGATGGCGCCGAGCTAAACGGATTATTAGAGGGAGCGCTTACCCTAAATACATTCAATGGCACCGGATGGAATCATTATGCAGTTACTACCCGCGATGGCACTGCTAATTTTGTGCTTACCAGCGGACTTAGTAATCTAAGTTTAAATGAACTCACACTCGCCGATCAATTTACTCCATTGCCCATGCTGTGGAAATCATTTACCGCAACCAAGCAAAATAATAACGCTTTATTGCAATGGGCTACATCGATGGAACAGGGCAGCAAAGCATTTACGGTGCAATACAGCAGCAATGGCAATGACTGGACCAGCCTATCTACCCTTGCCGCAGCAGGCAATAGCAGTACTACCCGCAATTATAGCTATACGCATACAAATCCTATTGTAGGCATCAACTATTATCGAATCATTCAAACTGATCTGGATAATCATGCCACGTTGAGTGACATAAAACAATTGAAATTCGACGGACAAAATACAGATTACAGAATATTAAACAATCCCGTTAATAATAGTATGCTGGCTGTAGCGGTTTATAGCGCCACCCAATTTACCCTGTTTAGCTCAGCAGGAGAACTCATTTGGAAATCACAGCTTACAGTGGGTACGCACTGGATAGATGTTAGCCGTTATGCAAGGGGAACATATTTTTTCAGTAATGGGAAACATACTCAAAAAATATCGTTGCAATAAGTTTTTATAAAAAAATTAAATATTTAGTATTGAAAAAAATACAACCATTCCTATTTGCTGCGATGCTGTTCATTTACTTACCTGTTTATGCACAGGTGGGTATTGGTACTGCAACACCAGCAGCTTCTGCTAAGTTGGATATTGCATCTACCACGCAAGGGTTACTTCCTCCTCGGATGACGACTGTACAGCGTGATGCAATTAGCTCCCCTGCCACGGGTCTGGTGATATTTAATACCAGCACCAATAGCCTTGAGACTAAAAACAGCTCCGGATGGGTTGCTCTTTCTTCCTCTTTTGTTGCTTTACCTACAATTGTTATCGGCACTCAGCAGTGGATGGAAAAGAACCTGGATGTTTTAACCTATCGCAATGGCGATATAATTCCACAGGTAACCGATGGAGCTGCATGGACAGCATTAACTACAGGGGCCTGGTGCTATTATAACAATGATCCTGCAAATGGTGCATTATATGGCAAGCTATATAATTGGTATGCAGTAAATGACCCAAGAGGTTTGGCGCCAACGGGCTGGCATGTACCTACAGATGATGAGTGGACAACCTTGGCAACTACATTGAGCGGTGACAATGTAGCCGGAGGTAAGATGAAGACCACTGGCAGCAGCAGATGGGCCACCCCCAATGCTGGCGCTACCAACGAGAGTGGTTTCGCAGGTCTTCCGGGT
>CAIOIZ010000135.1 GCA_903858475.1 uncultured Bacteroidota bacterium | reverse complement strand
TCTATTTACACCTGCCAAATGTTGTATGGCACCACTAATGCCAATTGCAAAATACATATTCGGTGCAATGGCAAGTCCGGTTTGCCCTACATGTTCATGATGTGGTCGCCAATCGGCATCAGCAACAGCACGGCTACACGCAGTTGCAGCGCCTAATAATTTGGCCAAATCGGTAACCAATCCCCAGTTTTCGGGACCCTTTAATCCTCTGCCACCACTAATCACTAATTCTGCTTCACTCAATGGTATTTCGCCTACAATTTTATTAACTGCTGTAACCGCCACTTTTGATGCAGGAATTGAAATTGCTATGCTAGCTATTTCGGCAATATCATTGGTTGGTGTAAAGGAATAAGAATTCGGGTTAAGTGAAATTATTTTAATTTCAGTATTAATAGCCATATTAGCGAATGCTTTTCCAGAAAAAACATTCTTTTTTACTACAAAGCCATTACTGGTATCGGGTAATGCCACTGCTCCACTTACGAAGCCGGCTTTTAAACGAGCACTTAAACGAGGTGCAATGGATTTGCCATTGATATTATTACTAAATACCACCACTTTCGCAGCCAATAGTTGCACTGCTTCAGCAATAACTGCAGTATAAACCTGCGCATCCATCTGATTCAAGGAATCAGTTGAAATGGTATGAACCTTTTTTAAGCCATAGTGGCCAAGATTACTAAGATTATCTGTACTGTTTCCTAAAATGATACCTTCTGCACTGGTACCAATTTGTTGAGCCAATGCTGCAGCATAAGCAGCTGCTTCAAAGGAAGATTTTTTTATATGCCCTTCTGATTGGTCGATAAAAACTAAAACTGACATTTGTATAATTTAATAGGTGAATTAAAATACTTTGGCTTCTTCATGAAGCAATCTTACCAATTCTTCGGGTGTTTCTGGTGATACTAAATGAACACCAGCTTTTGCAGGTGGCAAATCAAAAGAAACCAAACTGGTTAAAGCATCTGTTGCCAATGGTTCTATTACTTTTAAAGGTTTGGTTCTGGCACCCATGATTCCTTTCATATTGGGGATTCTTTGTTCGGCCATGCCCTTTTGACAACTAATTACCAGTGGTAATGCTACTTTATTGGTTTCTTCGCCTCCTTCAATTTCACGATTTACGATGGCATTGCCTTCTGTAATGTCTAATTTGGTTGCCAATGATACGTAAGGAAGGTCTAGCAATTCAGCCAACATTCCCCCGATGGAAGCGCCATTGTAATCGATGGTTTCTTTACCAGTAAGAATTAGGTCATAGTTACCTTCTTTGGCAATTGCAGCTATTTGTGAAGCAATAAAATAACTATCATGGCTATCTGAATTCACCCTGAATGCTTCTTCACCACCCAAAGCAAGTGCTTTTCTGATGATGGGCTCTACACTAATATCTCCTACAGTTACTAAGTGGATGGTTCCGCTGGCATTGGCTTCCTTCAATTCAAGGGCTCTTACAAGGGCATACCATTCATCGTACGGATTAATGATCCATTGTACTCCTTCTTGAGCAAACTTGGTGTTGTTATCGGTGAAGGCTATTTTTGCCGTAGTATCCGGCGTTTTACTGATACAAACAAGAATTTTCATACGAACAATTAAAATGTTAAATTTAGTTGTTTATGCAACTATTAGCAAAGATAAGAGATGCATATTAAAAAATAAAAAAATAAAAGTGAGTAGAATTGAAAAGCTTTTGGAATTTTTGAAAACCAATGACAAGGATAGTTTTTTACAACATGCTTTGGCATTGGAATATATTAAAATCGGCAATGAGGAAGCAGCCCGATTGCTTTTTAATGAAATACTTTTACGAGAGCCAACTTATATAGGTTCCTATTACCACCTGGGTAAATTGCTTGAGCGGGTGGGGGATAGGGAGAAAGCCATTCGGGTATACAAAAGGGGGATGTTAGAGGCCAAAAGGGCAGGCGATAATCATTCACATGGTGAATTAATGGGTGCCATGGAAGATTTGGAGGATGATTAATTAGAACCAAATAGGCAGTAATGCATATTTTAAAATAGTGGCAAAAATTAGGGATGGATTTATTTCAATCATTTCAACAATTCAATTATAAGCACCAGCTTTGGAAAAAGCAGGATCGTTTGCTATTGGCAGTAAGCGGGGGTGTGGATTCTGTCGTGCTATCTCATTTGTGCAAAGCGGCGGGAGTAGCATTTTCTATTGCTCATTGTAATTTTCAACTTAGAGGAAATGATAGTATTCGTGATGAAGCATTTGTAGAAGCATTGGCAAAGCGGTTAGAAGTACAATGTTATATCCAGCGATTTGATACCCGGCTCATTTCAACACAACAAAAAACGTCTGTTGAAGAAACGGCAAGGCACTTGCGGTATCAGTGGTTTGAAGAGTTGAGATTGCAAAATGGCTTTGATTATATTTTGACAGCTCATCATTCCGATGATCATGTTGAAACAGTACTGATGAATTTTTTCCGTGGTACTGGCATTAGAGGTTTGCATGGAATTCTTCCTAAAAAAAATAAAATCATTCGTCCTTTATTGTTTACTGATAAAGCAACCTTATTGAACTTTGCAGCTGCAAATAAATTGGAATTTGTTGTCGATTATACCAATGCTGAAAATGAATATACCCGTAATTATTTCAGAAATGAATTAATTCCCTCTTTGCAAAAGGTATTTCCATCTGTGGTAAACAATTTGATTGACAATATTGAAAAGTTCAAGGATGTTGAAATTTTATATGATCAAGCTATTGAAAAGCAACTGCATAACCTGATTGAGAAAAAGGGCAATGAAATTCATATCCCTTTATTAAAATTACTTAAAACAGTACCGCTTCAAACGGTGCTATATGAATTACTAAAACCATTTGGATTTAATACCAACCAAGCCCAGGAGGTAATTCATTTATTGTCGAGTGAATCAGGCAAATTGGTTCACTCCAATAGTCATCGTGTATTCAGTAATAGAAAATGGTTGATTATTGCACCACTTAAAACGGAATCTGCTCAACATATTTTAATTGATCAACCCAATCAAAGTATTGATTTTGAACTTGGGCAATTTAAATTGGAACATTTGCCAATTCAGCCAATAGAAAAATTGGCTACTGTAGTACAATTAGATGCTGAAAAAATTAAATTCCCATTGTTATTAAGGCCTTGGAAGAAAGGCGATTATTTTTATCCATTGGGTCTTAAAAAGGAAGGTTCAGGAAAAGCCGGGAAGAAAAAAATAAGTCGCTTTTTAATGGATCAAAAATTATCCATTTCGGAAAAGGAAAAAGTTTGGGTTTTGGAAAGCAATAAAAAAATTTGCTGGGTTGTAGGACTTCGAATAGATGAGCGCGTAAAAATTACCCATCAAACAAAATCAATCATTAAGTGTACATTTTTACTTTCCTAAAAAATGGGGATGTTTTAATTGTTCAATAATTAGTTCAAATAAATGAGGGTCTATTACAGCAATCAAAGTAATGGTAAATACCAACCCAAATAATGATCCCCATAAGTGCGCATCATGATTAATATGATCGCTGCTTTTCTTACCCATGTACACACAATAAACAATGTAAAGTACTGCATACAATGCGGCAGGTATACCCAATGCTCCGTATAAATAAATTTTACTCCATGGATCAAAAATAATGGCAGCAAATACAACAGCAGAAACTGCCCCAGACGCACCAAGGCATAAATAAGCTGAATTATTTTTTTGTTTCAAAAAAGTAGGGTAATCAGAGAGTATTAGCCCAAGAAAATACAAGGCCAGATAACTATATTCTCCTCCTAACTGGTAGCCAACAAAATATTGTTCTACTGCAGAGCCAAAGAAAAAGAAAGTAAACATGTTGAAGAATAAATGCATGAAGTCTGCATGTATAAATCCGGAGGAAATAAAACGATAATATTGTTTGTTTCTCACTACTCCATAGGGCCACATAATGGCTTTGTTCATCACATTGCTGTTATTAAATGCCCATACAGAAAGAATAACATTTAGTGCGATAATGAGTATTGTAATTGGGTATTGAGTAAATTCCATGAATAATTTTTAACTGTGATGATATTTTTCGTTTCTGTTAATTGTACAAGCCCTGTACACTTGTTCGGCTAAGATAAGTCTAACTAATTGATGTGGAAAAACAAGGGGCGATAGGCTCCAGGTAAAATTGGCTCTTTTACTAATGGATGCATCCACTCCAAAAGCTCCACCGATTAAAAAAACAATATTTTTTATGCTTTCATTTCCCCTTGCCTGAATAGTAGCTGCCAATTCTTCACTTTTCAATAATTTACCTTTCTCGTCCAATAAAATTAAATAATCCTCTTTTTGAAGCAAGGCGAGTACTAAATCGGCTTCCTTTTTTTTAAAATCGGCTTCCGGTAATGTGCCAGCGTTCTTTGGGGGGCTTATAATTGACCACTGAGCAGGGTAGTAGTGGTTGATTCTTTTGGTAAATAGTTCAACTCCCTCCTTTACAAAGGACTCATTTACTTTACCAATTGACCAGAATTGTATTTTCATTTTGAGCTTTATTTGGCAAAAATGAGGAAAGAGTTGGGATGAATAAAATAAATCTCTATTTTTGCAACCCCATAACGGGGAATTGGCTGCGTAGCTCAACTGAATAGAGCATCTGACTACGGATCAGAAGGTTTTAGGTTTGAATCCTAACGCGGTCACAGCAAAGAGGTCAATTTTTGACCTTTTTTTTATTTAATATAATCAGTGCGTTGTTCAACTGAATAGAGCATCCCGACTTAAAGTCGGGAAGGTTTTAGGTTAAATCTAATGCGGTCACAACAAAGAGGTCAAATTTTGACCTCTTTATTTTTTTAAGGGAGCGTAGTTCAACTGAATAGGCATCCCGACATAGAGTCGGAATTTTTTGGTTTTGAATCCAAAATTGGTCAAAAAAAGGCCGTCTCATTATTAGTGAGACGGCCTTTTTATTATAGTAAAAAGCTTATTTAGTTTCCAATAATTTGAAAAACTGATCTAATTGTGGTAAAATAACAATTCTAGTTCTACGGTTAGCGGCTTTACCATCAGCAGTAGCATTGTCTGCAACTGGCTTGTATTCACTCTTACCAGCTGCTGTTATATTCGCTGGATTTAAGCCATAACGGCTTTGCAAAACACGTACTACAGCTGTGGCCCTTTTAACGCTAAGATCCCAGTTGTCAAGCAATACCCCTGCTCCTTTGTACGCCACATTATCCGTATGACCTTCTACCATGAATTCGATATTTGGTTGATTTTTCAGCACTAATGCCACCTTGCCCAAAACTTCTCCTGCTCTATCACTGATATCATAGCTTCCGCTTTTGAAAAGTAATTTGTCTGAAATATCAATATATACAACTCCTTTGTCCACTTTGATATTAATGTCCTTGTCATCCAAATTGCCAATGGCTCCTTTTAAATTCATTACCAAGGCCATATTCAATGAGTCCTTGCGGTTAATGGCGGTTTGTAAATTTTGGATATAGGCATCCTTTGCACCAATATTATCCAGTGATTTTTTGATACTTTCAGCTTGTGAGCCAGTAATCACAGAAAGGCTTTCCAATTGTTTTAAAGCGACATTATTGTTTTCTTTAAGATAGTCCACTTGCTTTTTTAAATGCTCTATTTCGGTTTCAAGTTGAGCTTTTTTTCTAGCTGATTCAGCTGTCAGGTCATTACAGTTTCTTAAATCATCCTGTAATTTGGCATATTGTGTTTGTAAACTAGTATACTGTGATTCAAGCGTAACATATCTGAGTTGTTCAGATTTTAATACTTTTTTACTTACACAGGCACTCAATAGTAGTGCAGCAGTCATTCCGGTTAGAATTAAATGTTGAATTTTCATTAGTTGAGATTTTATGAAATGCAAAATTATTTTAAAGGTTTGAATATTGTGGTGTTTTAATAAATCAATCTTGGATATTAACAATATTTTCTATTGCAATTGGATATTAATTTAAGATCGGATTGATAAATGTTTGTTGGTTATTTGATTTGCCATAATCTTTTACAATATTGTAAAGTGTATCTCTTTCCACTGGTTGTCTTTTAACCTGTTGAATTAGGGCTACTAATTCCTCCGTACTCATCGTAGGGTTTTGTTCCTCACTACCAGCCATGCTGTAAATTTTGGTACTATCATCGATAGTGCCATCTATATCATTTACCCCAAAGGATAGTGATAATTGGGCATTTTGTCTTCCTAACATCGGCCAGTAAGCCTTGAGGTGTGGGAAATTGTCGAGATAGATGCGTGCGATGGCATATAAGCGCATATCTTCCGTAATGGTGCTTTCGGGTAC
>CAIOIZ010000134.1 GCA_903858475.1 uncultured Bacteroidota bacterium | reverse complement strand
ATCATTGATATGGTAGAGGAAAATAAAATATTTTTTATCACATAAAGCGTTTAGTTCATTTTCGTCATAACTCCCTTTTGAAAGTTTTGAAAGCAGCGCTTTATTAGTTGATAAATTTTCAAAATCATTTTCTTGTGTATGAATATAATTACTAAGATTTTTTTGAACAGCTTGTACGGATGAATTGCCACTCCAATAATTATCGATTGCAAAAGATATAGTAAATAAAACAGCAGCAACTAGTAACCAGTAGCTGTGCCTATTGAAAAAATCCTTGAATGTAATTTCCTTTTGCAAATTGTTAATTAATCGGACTGTGTTTAATCTTATTCCAAATAGCATCCATTTCCTCCAATGTCATATCCTGTAATTTTTTGCCTTCTACTTGCGCTGCCGATTCCATTTTTATAAAACGGCTCATGAATTTCTTATTTGTTCTTTCTAGTGCATGTTCAGCATCTATCTGCAAAAACCTTGCAAAATTGACGAGTGAAAAAAACACATCACCCATTTCATCTTCAATAGCGTCCTTTTTTTGGATAATATCCCCTTCGTTTTTGGTGTCCAATGCTTTTTGCCAATTTGCAATAGCCTCTTGTAATTCGCCCATTTCTTCTTCCACTTTTTCCCAAACCTGCTCTTTCACTTCCCATTCAAATCCTACTTGCTTCGATTTTTCTTGTAAACGCATTGCCTTTACAACACTGGGTAATCCTTTTGGAACGCCTCCTAATACCGATGTTTTACCCTCTTTTATTTTCAGCTTTTCCCAATTTCTTTTCACCTCCTCCTCATCTGCTACTTGTACATCGCCATAAATATGCGGGTGCCGATGAATCAACTTATCGCAAATTCCGTGCAAAACTTCAGTTAGGGTAAATTTTTCCTGTTCTGCCCCAATTTTTGCATAGAAAATAAGGTGCAGAAATAAGTCACCCAATTCCTCTTTAATACCTTTCCAATTTTGATCGCTGATGGCATCTGTTAGTTCATAAGTTTCCTCAATGGTCAATTGACGAAGGCTTTCAATGGTTTGTTTTTTATCCCATGGGCATTTTTCCCGGAGATCATCCATGATGCTTACTAGCCTTAAGAATCCTTCTGTTATTTGTTTTGAGTCACTCATAATTAAGCAGTAAAAGTTGAAAAAATAATAAATATCAGGAATAGTAAGCTCATTAGTAGTAATGAAATAAATAGTAATAAAATATATTTAAAAATGGTCTTTAGTCTTCCCTGACCATAGAAATTCCTAAGTGCTTTATAAAAATAGAAGAAACCTGCCAATGTAAAGAAGGCTGTTATCCAGGATGGACTCTCTTTTCCAAACCAACCAAAAATGCTTCCAATCCAAAGATTGATTAATATTAGTATGAAATTGGCGCAATACAAATGAATGGAAAAAATAGCGTGTTGTACATAATAGTATCTTTTTCTTCTTATGTATAATAGCCAAAGCGCAAAGGCGAATAAGGGTAAGGATAAAAAAAGCATTTGAGGAAATCGATGAATAAAATTTCTCATAATACCTTCTATGATGGCCCTTCCATCATTGTGGTATTTTTCTTTTAAGTAGAGGTTTTGCTTTTCAATGCCAGCCACCAACCAACTGTCTCTTTGTGAAGAGGGTAATTGTTTTTGTGCTGAATCATATTGATGCACATTGGTATACTTTTTACTGGCATCAGAGGTTTTTAAAGAAATGGCATTAAATGAATATTTAACCGATTTTAACTGGTCGGTTGCAGTACTATCTTTTCTTAATAACTGAATATCCTCCTCAATTTCCTTCAATTGCTGTTTCAGGGTTATAATTGCTGTGGAATCTTTTGTCTGATTGATTGCATCAATTGTACTGTTTTTGCTTTTAAGTAAGGATGCTTGAAGAGAAGCGGCGTTGTTGTTTACTTTTATGTTTAATTCTTCTTTTTGATAAAAACTGAAGAATAATAGGAAGAATAGGGCTGATGTAAAAACATACATTCGGATGGGGTGAAGATAGCTTGCCCTGCGACCCAGGCTATATTCGCGAGATAAAAAACCTGGATGGAATAATAGTAATTTCAGTGAACTAAAAAATTTGCCGTCAAAATGAGTGATGTCCTGAAAGAAATGTGATATTAAGTGACCAAGGCTTTCTTTGGGTTCAATATTTTCCTGCCCGCAAATAGCACAATATCTGCCATCAATAATGGCATTGCAATTCAGGCAATTCTTTTCATTTCTTTCTTTTAAATGGCTCAACTACGCTTATTTTTGTTAAAAATAATAAAGTTTGCCCGTAACACCGACTTGTTGGGTAATAGGATGGCAAAACTTAGGTAAATTTGAGGATTAAAATATTTTATATAAAAATCTGGCCCATTTGGTCATTTATAACAAACTATTTATTCATTTATGAAATCAGTAATACAATCAATTGTTTTAGCATTCGTGGGGACTTTGTTTTTTACAAATTCTTTTGCTCAATACTATTATAAAGATATTCTTAGCAACAAGGATTTATTAGTAGAAATGGCTAAATACAAAGAGCAAAAAATAAGGACTATTTCAGTCAAAAGTTTTGAAGAAGATGGAACTGCTTCCGAAGGATTTTTTCTTGAGAAAAAGATTTCCAAAAATTTTCGTACAGTAGAAACATTGAGTAGGTCTTATATGTCGAGTCCCTCCATGCTTACTGCCAATTTTAATAGCCAAGGCCTATTAGAAAGAACCAGTGATAGTTCGGATATTGCAGTGCGTAGTTCAAATTACTCGTATTCTGATAAGGGACAATTATTGGCCATTTATTCTTCTGCCAGGTCAAGCGATGATGATTTTTTAAATGAAATTACGGAAGCTCATTTATACGAATATGACGCTAATGGGTTATTGTTGAAAATGTATCGAATAAAAAACAATGCGGATACAACGTTGATTTTGTTTTCTGCTGATGAAAAAGGAAATGTAAGTATAGAAAAGGATACGAAATCGGGGAGTAAGTATTTTTATTATTATGATACTAAAAATAGGTTAACCGATGTTGCACATGCCAATGATTTTCAGCAAAATTTGTATCCCGATTATATGTTTGAATACAATGCTGCAGGGCAAATAACCCAAATGGTTAATACCGAAGAGGGCGCCAATAAATATTATTTTACTTGGAAATACAGCTATGCCGATGGGTTGCGCATAAAAGAAAAATGCTATAGTAAAGAAAAGCGCTTGTTGGGTAGTGTTGACTACGAGTATAAGTAATAAATTATTTGTAATTTCAAACAATTGCACTTACTTCCTTTTTATTTAATTAAGAAAATTTAAATGAAACATTTCAAGTTTTACAGTAAGGAGGATATCCTTTCTCTAACTAAAGTGCGTCGTTTTGAAACGAGGGTAGGAGAAAGGTTACAATATTTGCAAAATGATACTGACTGGCAAGATGAATTACAATCTTCCACTGCTCGATATGTATTAATAGGAATACCCGAAGACATTGGTGTTAGAGCTAACTATGGGATTGGTGGTACTGATACCGCTTGGCTGCCTTTTTTAAGTGCTTTTTTAAATACCCGTGACAATAATTATTTTAATGCCGACTCCATTTTGCTAATGGGGCATTTTGATTTTGGGGATATAAAGTATTTGATAGACAACAATGCGTATAATCAAGAGGAGTTGGTGGATGCCTATCGACATGCAGTAAATATTATCGACGATCAGGTACAAGATATGATAAAGCTGATTGCTGCCGCCAAAAAAATACCGATTATCATTGGCGGTGGTCACAATAATTCCTATCCTATCATCAAGGGAACAGCCAAGGGTTTGTACAAAGCAGGTTTAATTCAATTGGCACAAATCAATGCTATTAATCTCGATGCGCATGCTGATTTTAGTCCTACCATCGGAAGGCATAGTGGCAACGGATTTAAGTATGCTGCGGAAGAAGGATACCTTGGGAAATACTATATAGTTGGCCTCCACGAAAATTATTTAGCTCAAAGCGTTTTCATGGAAATTCACAATAACCCTTTCGTAGATTTTATCAGTTATGAAGATATTTTTTTGCATGAAAGGAAAAATTTCATTCAGGCTGTAGCCCATGCCACTGAATATACTGAGGATAGCTTCACTGGTATTGAAATTGATATGGATTGTATAGAACAACGCTTGAGTAGTGCAGCCACTCCCTGTGGTATTTCGCCCTTACAAGCAAGGCAGTATTTAAATTTTGCTGCAACCGATTGCAAGGTAGCTTATCTGCATATTTGTGAAGGGGCTGCTCAACTATCAGACGGACGCAAAGATGAAACTACTGGCAAGCTCATCAGTTACCTTGTGACAGATTTTGTAAAAGCCAAGAATCAATTTTGATGCTTGATTATAGTAGAAGGGTAGCCGGTTACTAAATTATTTGAATGGCTGGCATATCATTTTAACTGCATCCTTGCTAATTACTAATTCTTTGTCCGTTAGTGATTCAATTTTTACTGTATCAGTTTGTTCAGATCCTTCGTTGGTGGTCATTAATGATTTGCCATCATCCGATAAGCTATATTTTCCAGTAACAGTTCCTGCAAAGTGATCATTGCTAGTAAACTTGCCTTCCTTGTTGAATTCAATAACAAAGCTTTTCAGGTAAATGTTTTTTAAAGAATCACCCATTTCTGAAACAGATCTTCCTTGTAAGTCGGTCAATTTCCATTTATTTACAATCCAATTTTTAGGGGCTTTTGATTTGCAAGAAATTAACAATGAACTTATCGTAAGGACAAGTATTACAACGCGATTTAAATTTTTCATGTGTATTTATTTAAAATATTTTAATGTCAATTACAAACAGCCTAATCGGCCTCCATCCACTGGTAGGTTAATGCCATTGATATAAGCTGCTGCAGGACTGGCTATAAATGCTACTGCTGCAGCAAATTCATCTGGCCGTCCAATTCTTCCAACAGGTATTTCGGCTACCAATTCTTTCAAAACATCTTCTTTCGTTAATCCACTGGATTCGGCTTTCTTATTTATAACATAATCAGCCCTGCTTGTTTGGGTAAAGCCAGGTAATATGTTATTCACCGTAATACCAAAGGGACCTAATTCCGAGGCCAATGTTTTGGCCCAGTTGGCTACAGCTGCGCGAATGCTGTTACTAACCCCCAGTCCAGCCAATGGTATTTTTACAGAAGTTGAAATAATATTGATAATTCGACCATAGCCTGCTGATTTCATCCCTGGAACCAATGCCTGTGTTAGTAGGTGATTGCAAATTAAATGGCTCTGGAAAGCTTGTGTAAATTCGTCTATTCCTGCCTGTAATATCGCTCCTCCAGCAGGACCACCAGTATTGTTAATTAAGATATGCGCCATCCCGCCACTAGCTATATAGTTTTCTATAGCCCTCTTTACAGTTTGGGCATCAGAAAAGTCGGCTACCAAGTAGGAATGAACTTGCCCCTTGCTGCAATCAAGTGTTTGCACTACCTCTTTTAATTTTGTTTCATTTCGTGCCATTAAAACAATAGCAGCTCCTAATAAAGCCAATTCTTTTGCAGACGCATAGCCCAACCCCTGTGTACTACCGCAAACCAATGCTGTTTTTCCTGTTAAGTCAAGATTCATATTTGTGATTTATACTGCTAAAATAAAATTTATTGCTTAAACCCGGTTTGGATTTTAAGGTTTTCCATAACATTAAAAATAATGGGACAAGTGCCATAGTGCATGAACAGGCTAAATAAGCGCTTGTTAAATCCTGCCTGTTCTAAGTGTGGAAAATCGCGACAGCTATTAAACCTATGAGCATAAATGCTGCATTTTTTGTCTATTAAAAAATGGCAAGGTATTTTATTCATCAGTAACTGGCCGCCTTCACTTTCATCCAAATACAGCTTTTTTACCTCTTGTAAATTGAGCTGTAATTGATCTGCTAGTTTTTCTGCCTCAGAACTTGTTACATTTATCAGTAGGCTTTTGCAGCAATTGCCACATTCAGTGCAATCTATTTTTGTAGCAATGGTTTCATTGATTGCTTGAACTTTTTGATCTAATAATGTTGCGGGCTGTTGATTCAAAAAAGAGCGGAAAGCATCATTTTCTGATTCCATGCTTTCCGCTTCCAGTAATATGGCTGCTAAATCTGTTTGTAAAGCTTTCAATTAGTTGTTTTAGCAAAGGTAAATGATTCCTTTACTTGTTAACCGCTTTTGGCACAATAAGTGTTTTAGTTTTAATCATATTAGCTAAAATCAATTTGCCGTTTTCATGTGCCAGTTTCTCCTTTGATTTAGGGTTAAAAGAATCCGTTTTAAGCACATATACTAATTTTTCCGTTGTCATGTCATACAAATTGCATTCCCAGAAATATCGGGTATCGTTTGAATAATAACCCGGCGAATAAATTTTTTCATAGGTACTTGTAAGATATCTACCTGCATAACTGAAATTACTTTCTGCAACTGGTTGATAGCTTACCATAGGAGGATAAAAATTAATTTCTTTTTTCTTGTCTAATAGTACTAATGTTATTAAGCCATCTACTCCTGATTTTTTAAACAGTGCAAGCACTTCATTTTCCTTCAAATTGTTTTTTAAACCATATACAGCATAGGATGCAATGGCATTGTAACCAGCATTGTTCAAGTCATTGACAAAGTGATTTTCTATTTTAACTTTTAATGCACTATCATTTTCCCCTACAATAGCCCAAATGACTATTTGTTGAAATTTTTTTGCTTGGTAATCAGGCGATTTCCAGGAACTACTGATTTTGCTGCTGCTACAAGCCAACATAATTACACTGCACAGTGTTAGCATTATCCATGTTGATAGTTTCATATACTTAATTTACTATCTAAATGTCCATCATTTTCAGGCGAAAATGAATGATATCTGTTTCAAGCATAGCAAATCTTAATCATATTCTGAGTACATTATATAAGCTTTTGAAATACTCTCCATCAAATCATACCTTTGCGGCTCAAAAAATGGCAGGCTAGCTTTCTTTATTCTAGGCAATCCTGCTCTTTTTAAAGGATTTTAAATTATGAAGTACAATAGTGAAATCAACAGGCGTAAAACTTTTGCCATTATTTCTCACCCAGATGCTGGTAAAACAACCTTAACGGAGAAGTTTTTGTTGTTCGGAGGAGCTATTCAAACTGCGGGAGCTGTAAAAAGTAATAAGATAAAGAAACATGCTACTTCCGATTTCATGGAAATTGAAAGGCAGCGTGGTATTAGTGTGGCTACCAGTGTAATGACTTTTGAGTACAATAGTTATCTTATTAACTTATTGGATACACCAGGCCACAAGGATTTTGCTGAAGATACCTATCGTACATTGACAGCAGTGGATAGTGTGGTATTGGTAATCGATTCCGTAAATGGTGTGGAAGCTCAAACAAGAAGGCTGATGGAAGTGATAGCCATGCGTAAAACCCCTGTTATTGTTTTTATTAATAAGATGGATCGCGATGGTAAAAATCGTTTTGATTTACTGGAAGAAATTGAAAATGAATTAAAGATTAATCTTCACCCTATGACTGTACCTATCAATAGTGGTAAAGATTTTAAGGGAGTATATGATTTACATCAAAAGAGATTGGTACTATTTGCAGCGGGTACAAAGGCAAATGACGAAGATGTTGTTGAAATCACTGATTTAAATAATGAGATATTAAATAAGAAAATTGGGCAATCGGATGCGGACACTTTACGCGAAGATGTTGAATTGATAGATGGCGTATACGGGGAGTTGCAGGAAGCGGATTATTTAAGCGGTATAACGGCGCCTGTGTTTTTTGGAAGTGCGGTAAATAATTTTGGAGTAAAGGAAATGCTCGACACATTTGTGCGTATTGCACCAACTCCAAGACCTCGGCACACTACTTTAAGGGATGTACTGCCAGATGAGGATAAATTTAGCGGCTTTATATTTAAAATACATGCTAACCTAGACCCCAAGCATCGCGATAGAATTGCCTTTCTGCGGGTATGTAGCGGCCGGTTTGAAAGAAATACTTATTATCACCATGTGCGGATGGATCGGGATTTTCGATTTAGTAATCCTTATTCATTTTTGGCTCGGCAAAAAGAAGTAATTGATGATGCATATCCTGGTGATGTAGTTGGTTTATACGATTCGGGTAATTTTAAAATAGGGGATACCCTTACGGAAGGGGAAAATTATTATTTTACTGGTATTCCAACCTTCTCACCAGAATTATTTAAAGAAGTAGTTAATAAAGATCCAATGAAGACAAAGCAATTGGAGAAAGGATTGATGCAATTAACAGATGAAGGGGTCGCCCAGTTGTTTACTCAATTTGGTGGCACCAAAAAAATCATAGGTTGTGTAGGTGAACTTCAATTTGAAGTAATACAATACCGCCTATTACAGGAATATGGTGCTTCGGTGCAAATGACTGCATTGCCATTTTATAAAGCTTGCTGGATCACCAGCGAAGACCCTAAAAAATTACAGGACTTTATTCGATTCAAACAAGCAAATATTGCGGAAGATAAAGATGGTCACCTTGTATATCTTGCACAAAGCGAATGGTTCTTAAATACGGAAATGCAAAACAATCCAGGCATCACTTTCCATTTTACCAGTGAAGTTCATAAGGTGAATTAACGTGTAGGACTAAACGTAAATAAAATATTCTATCTTATTAATAGCAGATTGTCTTTTTTGTCAACTGCACCACAAGCCGTTTGGGCTTTTAAATGGTATATATAAATGCCTGCTTCTACTGCCTGGCCTTTGTGATAACCATTCCAGCAGTCGGTGGGGTTGGTTGAATAATAAACCCTTTCTCCCCAGCGGTTAAATATCATCAATTGATAGGCTTGCACTAATCCAAAATACTTGATGCCATAACAGTCATTGATACCATCGCCATTAGGGGTAAAGCTATTGGGCATGTAATAATTTGGCTTGCCGGTAAAATTTACATTTACGGTAACGGAATCCTTGCCGGTACATCCAAAATTATCGGTGCCTGCAACTGTATAATTGGTAGTGCTTAATGGACTGGCTACAATAGAAGCACCAGTAGTGGTATTTAGTCCATTGGAGGGAGTCCAATTATATTGACTAGCTCCTGTTGCTATTAAACTAGCACTGCCAATTGAACAGGTGATATCATTTGATTTTATAGCACTTATTATTGGCAAGGACCTAATGGTAACAAACGTATTTAATACTGCTGAATCATTGCAAGTAGTTTCCTTAACAGTAACTGTAAATAATTGAGAATTATTTAAGGTAGCTATTGGATTAGCTATATCTGGATTGTTTAAATAGATGGCAGGGCTCCAGGTGTATTTATCTGCTCCTGATGCTGATAACTGTAAAGGGATATTCTCACATCCATTGTAAGTAGGAGATAATGCGAAGGGAGGGATAGCTTTGATATCAAGGCTAACGGTATCTGTTCCTATACACCCTAAAGCATCTGTTACTTTCAGATAGAATTTTGTAGGCGTTGAAATACGAGCAATAGGATACTGTAAAGTGCTATCATTTAAAAATGCACTTGGTGACCAAGCGAAGCGGCCGGTGCCATTACCTTGCAGCGTAAATGGGGCGTTTTTACAAACTGTGGTATCTCTACCCGCATTCGCAATGGCAGTGCCTACATTAATGTTTTTGTAAATGGTGTCTGTACAATCATTGGCATCCTTTACTATTAGCCTTATCGTATAAGCACCTCCGTTAGCATAGGTATGGCTACTGTTTTGTGCTATGGCAAATCCTCCATCACCAAAATCCCATTCCCAATAACTAATTGGAAAAAAGCGCGTGTAAGCAAATCCTTTAAAATCGAAGCTATTACAGTTAGTAGCACTGTCTTTAATTCTTATGGAATCTATATTTTTAGAAAAAACGGAATTAGATTCCTGAAAAACCTGATTCAATACAATGCCGCCAGCGGCACCATTGGCAGCTCCAAAACTAGTATTGTAACAGCTGCTAGCTGGGTTCAGTACCTTGCCTGCCAGCCCTCCGATGGCAGAAAAGTTAATGCTAGCTGGTAGTATTGTATTACTCAATCCTAATACGCCAGCACCACCGCCACCGCCTGGGCCTCTACATTGTGAGGCATAGGTTACATCATTATTTGAACTTCCTGTTCCACCATTGGCATCAACAAGAATATTGTTGACATAATTGTTGCTAAAAATAAAAATACTACCACCTGCACCACCTCCACTACCACCTTCATCTCTTACAATGTCGATTATCGATTGCCCATTACTAATGATATGATTATTATTTCCTTTTAGCACATTGCATTTGATGATAACAATGCCTCCCGACCTGCCGCCTGGATAAACGGTATACCCATTGTCTTGCTCACCACCGCCACCACCACCGCCCATCATGATTCTATTATTAACGTAGTCAAGTGCTGCTCCTCCAATAGATTGTCTTTGTGCACTGCAGGTAATATATTCTTTTCCCCCTAGTCCACCTTCGCCATAATTGGCCCCACCACCTGCACCACAATTGGCGGCAAAACTTCCACCACCACCATTCGCCAAATGTGCACCACCTCTGTCCTGCGTGGGGGTGTACTTGCTAATAGATTCCCCCTTCATTCCACCTTCTGTACCATTCGCCCAATTATTACTCCCACAGGAATAGCCTGTGCCAATAGCGCCCCCCAAAAAACCTTTTTCACTAACATTGATATCTGCAAACAGTTCTAGGGTATCTGATACATTTAGTACCAGTACGCCTCCACTATTGCCATCCCAAGATTCTGAACTCAGTATGCCTGTAACAGCCGCATTATGGTAATAGGGTACTTTTATTAATTGCACTGCACCCGCAGCTGCATTATAAGCATGTAATAAATTATTTTTTAGAACAATAGTGGTGGCCGTTTTCTGCAATACATAATTGATTTCATATTGCCCTGCATTATTGTAGTTGGTAATATCTCCATAGGAAATACTATTGACATTTAAGTAATCGGCTCCTTTCATTTGCATGAGCAGCACGGTATCCCCGATTTTAAATAATGGAGTTTCTAATACGTGTAGCGTGTTGCTACAAAAATCTAAAGCAGTAACACCCGAACTAGGGTTAATCATACCACTGATGGAAGCTGTCTGCCCGAAAAGTTTTGTGTAACAAAATAATATAAAAATGAATTTTTTCATTATGCAACACCGAAGTAATTCGAAGGTGTAATACTTTTTAATTCTTTTTTTATGGCTGCGCTAACTTTCAATGTACTGATAAATGAATGTATTTTTTTCTTGTCAATGGCATCCTTTCCTCTTGTTAACTCTTTTAAAGCTTCATAGGGATTGGGATATTGTTCTCTGCGTAAAATAGTTTGAATGGCTTCTGCCACTACCGCCCAATTTTGATCTAAATCCTGCTTCAATTTAGCCTCATTCAATACTAACTTGTTCATGCCTTTTTCGATGGATCGTATCGACAAAATAGTATGTGCCATCGGCACGCCAATATTCCTTAAAACAGTACTATCTGTAAGATCCCTTTGTAATCTTGAAATAGGAAGTTTGGCAGACAAGTGTTCTAATAACGCATTCGCAATGCCAAGGTTGCCTTCTGCGTTCTCAAAATCAATCGGATTCACCTTATGAGGCATGGCCGAAGAGCCTATTTCTCCCTTTTTGGTTTTTTGTTTGAAATAATCCTGACTGATATAGCTCCAAATATCTCTGCAAAAATCTAGCAGAATATTATTCATCCTTTTAATGGCATCAAAATGTGCTGCCAGGGTATCGTAATGTTCAATTTGGGTAGTGTATTGTTGCCTTTGCAGTCCTAATTGGTCTTCGCAAAATGCATTGGCAAATTGTATCCAATTAAATTTCGGGTAGGCAATATGGTGAGCATTAAAATTGCCAGTGGCGCCGCCAAACTTACAAGTGAAGGGGATATAGCTGAATAATTGTATCTGGTTTTCCAATCTTTCTACAAATACTTTAAACTCTTTTCCAAGCAATGTAGGACTCGCAGGTTGTCCATGCGTACGGGCCAGCATAGGTATTTGCATCCAAGATTCCGATAAATGATAAATGTGATGCTGTAAATTGATAATGGCAGGTAGATATTCGTCTTCCATCGCCTTTTTCCAAAGCATAGGAACGGCCGTATTATTGATATCCTGTGAAGTCAAGCCAAAATGAACCCATTCTTTTAATGTGCTTGCACCGAAAGTAGCTAGCTTGTCTTTTAAAAAATATTCTACCGCTTTTACATCATGGTTGGTAACTTTCTCAGTTTGCTTTATTTGTTCAGCATCGGCCAATGAAAATTGTTCTACCAGCTCCATTAATTGTTTTTTTAAAGATGCGGGTAACTTGAAAAATCGCTTTTCACCCAAGCGAATGAAATATTCAACCTCAACCCAAACGCGATATTTGATTAAAGCAAATTCGCTGAAATATTCATCTAATTGCTGTACTTGGTTTCTGTAGCGACCATCTAAAGGCGAAATAGCGGAAAGTTGATTTAAATCCATGTTGTTGCGGTAAATTTGCTGCAAAAATACACTAAATGCCACAAAAGTTAAAAGTGGGGGCAGTAAGTTACTTAAATACAAAGCCACTGATTTATGGATTTGAGCAGGGAATGATGAAGGAGGAGCTTGAATTAAGGATTGATTATCCTTCAAAAATTGCAAATGAACTCATTAATGCAAAAATTGATATTGGGCTGGTACCTATTGCCATCCTACCTCAACTAAAGGAATTTTACATTGTGGGAGATTATTGTATTAGTTGCAATGGCCCAGTAGCCAGCGTTTGCTTGTATAGTGATGTACCCGTTGAATCCATTGAATGTATTTACCTTGATTACCAAAGTCGTACTTCTGTTGAATTACTGAAGATATTATTGCGTGATTATTGGAAACAGTATCCCGAATTGATTGCCGCCAATCCAGGATTTGAACATACCATAAAGGGCACTACTGCAGCGCTCATCATTGGCGACCGGGCGCTGGATGTTTACGATCAATATGCCTATCGATATGATTTAGGTGAAATATGGAAAATGCATACAGGGCTACCATTTGTATTTGCTGCATGGATTAGTAGTTCGCCTGTAACTGCCTCTTTTACCAACCAATTCAATGCTGCCAATGCATTTGGGTTTACTCATTTGGATGAAGTTATTAATGGGGTACATCATCCATCCTATGATATGAAGACTTATTATACAAAGAATATTGAATTTAAACTGAACGAGGATAAGCGAAAAGCCATTGATTTATTCCTGCAATGTATACAGTCATAAAACAGGGAGAATTCTTACATTTGCAATAGAAAATTTGAATTGTTGGAAATACGCGGTTAAAAAAAAGCAGCGGTATTTCTTGAAAATAAACCACAATGAAAAAAGCATTAATTACTGGAATTACTGGACAAGATGGATCTTATTTGGCTGAGCTACTTTTATCCAAAGGATATGAAGTGCACGGAATCAAGCGAAGAGCGTCCTCCATCAATACAGCAAGAGTAGATCATTTATATCAAGATCCACACGAATCCAACACTTCCTTTTTTTTACATTATGGGGATCTAACCGATTCTACGAATATCATCCGTTTGATTCAACAAATTCAACCAGATGAAATTTATAATCTGGGTGCCATGAGTCATGTGCATGTGAGTTTTGATAGTCCTGAATACACTGCTAATGTAGATGGAGTAGGTACGCTTCGCATTTTGGAAGCAGTTCGTTTATTGGGCATGACTGGAAAAACAAAAATTTATCAGGCTTCCACCTCAGAGTTATATGGTAAGATTCAGGAAACACCACAAACTGAAACTACTCCTTTTTATCCTCGTTCTCCCTATGCAGTTGCTAAAATGTATGCCTATTGGATTACGGTGAATTACAGGGAAGCTTATAATATGTATGCTTGTAATGGTATATTGTTTAATCATGAAAGTCCACGTAGGGGAGAAACCTTTGTTACCCGCAAAATTACCCGGGGCATTGCTCAGATATTAACTGGTAAAGCCAATTGTTTATGGATGGGAAATATCGATGCAAAACGTGATTGGGGACATGCGAAAGATTATGTGGAAGCCATGTGGTTGATGTTACAGCAATCGCAACCCGAGGATTTTGTTATTGCCACTGGCATTACAACTTCAGTAAGAGATTTTATTGTACAATGTTTTGCTTACTGTGGTTTAAGCATCGAAAGTAAAGGCGAAGGAGTGAATGAAGTTTTAAAGGTGTCTGCCAGTGCTTCTGAAAAATACAATCATTTAATAGGGCAAGCAGTAATCAAGATTGATCAAAAATATTTTCGTCCAACAGAAGTAGATTTATTAATTGGGGATGCTACCAAAGCCAATACAAAATTGGGATGGAAACCAAAATACAGCCTTGCTGCACTCATAGCAGAAATGATGGATGCAGATATTGAACATTTTAGTAAATAAGTACCATGCATACATCGGCCCGAATTTTTGTAGCAGGACACAATGGAATGGTGGGTTCAGCCATCGTACGAAAACTGCAGGCAGAAGGATTTCAACATTTGATTTTGAGGAGTTCCGCTGAACTTGATTTAAGAAATCAAGCAGCTACGATGTCTTTTTTTGAAAAGGAAAGACCTGAATATGTTTTTTTGGCTGCCGCCAAAGTGGGAGGTATTTTGGCCAATAATACGTATAGGGCAGATTTTCTATATGACAACATGATGATAGAGGCCAATATTATTCATGCGGCTTATCAATACAAAGTAACCAAATTGCTTTTTTTGGGCAGCTCTTGCATTTATCCTAAAATGGCACCACAGCCTTTACAAGAAGCCTCTTTGTTGACTGGTTTATTAGAATATACAAATGAGCCTTATGCCATCGCAAAAATTGCAGGAATTAAACTTTGCGAAAGTTACCGCTTGCAGTATGGCTGTAATTTCATTAGCGCCATGCCTACTAATTTATATGGCCCCAATGATAATTATGACCTCGAAAAATCACATGTGCTCCCTGCTATGATTCGCAAATTTCATGAGGCTAAAGTCAATGGCTCCAATGAAGTAGTTATCTGGGGTTCGGGTACGCCTATGCGGGAGTTCATGTATGTGGATGATTTAGCAGATGCCTGTTACTTCCTCATGAAAGAATATGATGGAATGGAGTTTGTAAATGTTGGTACTGGAAAAGAAATTAGTATTCATGAATTGGCATTGCTGATTAAATCTGTGGTGCAATGCAATGCTGAAATCCATTTAGACAGTACCAAGCCAGATGGCACACCTCGGAAATTAATGGATGTGGGAAAATTAAAGGGCTTGGGTTGGACAAGCAAAATTGAATTGAAAGAAGGCATTGAATTAGCGTATCAGGATTTTCTTCTTAAAGTCAGCGTTTAATACCAGATCTTATTGTTTCCTTGCAAAAACATGTACCCCATAACACAATAATTCCGATGAGGCATTGCCTTTTTTCGACAAGCGCTGTAAGGTCCATAAGGTGCCATGAATAAATATTTTATCAATGATATTTATTTTTTTACCAGCGTAGGTCTTTGCAATATTTTTAATCCTTCTATTTTCTTGTGCTAAAAACTCGAAATAATTACCATTCATTTGTAGGTCATCAATTGTAAAGCCATGGTCTGGTAAATGCTTTTCATAAAAATATCTATTAAAGCCAGTTGCAAAATGATAGGGTGCAAAATGCGTTAAGCTTACAAATGGAGCAGTGAGTAATAGATAGCCTCCTGGCTTCAATAATCTTGTAAATTCTTTAATGGCTGCTACTGCATCGGGTATGTGTTCAAAAACTTCGGTACACATGATCGCATCTACCGATGCGTCTTCAAGAGGTATGCT
>CAIOIZ010000133.1 GCA_903858475.1 uncultured Bacteroidota bacterium | reverse complement strand
TGGTCCGCTTGCTGTAATGGTAGACGAGGGTAGTGCCAGTGCGTCTGAAATTTTTGCAGCCGCTATACAAGATTATAAAAGAGGCATTATTGTTGGTAGTACTTCTACCTATGGAAAAGGAACTGTACAAAGGGCTATACCCTTAGCGCCTGAATCGGAAAATGCACTCTTTCAAAATACTAAAGCCGAAGATTTGGGCAGTGTTAAATTGACCCTGCAAAAGTTTTATAGAATCAATGGAGGTGCAACACAACTAAGGGGCGTTACCCCAGATATTGTGATTCCTGACAGGTATGAAAATTACAAGTTTCGTGAAAAAGACAATACTTCTTCTTTAAGTTGGGATGAAATTACACAGGCCGATTATAAACCATGGGTAAGTACAGTAAGCACCGACCTAGTAGCAAAATCATTTAATGAACAAATTGCCAAAAGTCCTGTTTTTTCTAAAGTGAAAGAGGATGCCGAAATGTTGAGCAAATTAAATGACAAAGAATATTCTTTGAATATTACTAAATACAGGCAAGAATTAAAAGAGTTAAAGAATACTGCTCAAACACTGGATGAATTATTTAAAATTGGCAAAGCACTGGATGTGAAAAATATTGCAGTGGATAGTGTACAGAACAATGCTAGTTTGGATAAAGCAGATAAGAATAAGTTGTTTCTGAAAAGACTGAGCGCAGATATTTATATTGAAGAAACAGTGAAAGTGGTCAATTCTATGATCAATCAGATAAATATGGCAAAAGCAAATTAATAAAATGGAACGCATGAAAAGGCCGCTTTTTAAAAGCGGCCTTTTTTTATAAATACTTTTCCTTCAGTATATGCTCATGGTGGGTACAATGCCCAATAATGATATACGCAATAGCGGAAACTGTTATTTGATTATTGTTGGCTTTGCCTTTGGCTTCCAATGTTTGTTTGCTGAAACTATGAAACAATTGCATGGTGGTGATTCTAACAGTGAAAAATTCATCTACTAGATCCTGCCAGCTTCTAGCATTGGCCTCGCTTTTTAATGCATAGGCCTCTTCATCAAAACCGGGCAGGTTAGCTTGTTCACCTCTGGCAATGGATAAAGCTCGATAAGAAAAAATTCGCTCTGAATCAATCAGGTGTTGCAACAATTCTTTGATTGTCCATTTGCCTGGGGCATAGGCATAGGTAGACTTGGCTTCATCAATGGTGCCAAAGAAGGGTTTTAAAGTTTCCCATTGTTTTGTAAATGCAATACTGGCATCCTGTTCCGTTACTAGTTGAATATACCTGTTGAAATAGCCTGCTGTATTTGTTGGTGAACTCATTGTATAAAATTAAAAATGGTTTGATGTAGAATCAATTCGACCCAGCACATCAAACCATTTATCGATTAATTAATTAACCTTTTTTGCTATTCACCAATTTTGGTTTTGGCAACACTTCTTTTTTAATTTTTCTTTCCCCTTTAATGGTACTGGCCAGTTTAATGGCTTCATATGCATTCACCAAACCACCAGTTCTAGAGAGGTCACTCAAATTTACTTTTTCATCAGTACCTGGTTTATTTACTTTATCAGTAGGTTGTTGAGCTGATTTTTCAATAATAGATTTAATTTGTCTAGCGCTTAAGGTTGGATAATATTCAAGCAAAAGGGCTGCAATGCCTGCAGTAACCGGACAAGCCATACTAGTTCCACTGGCTTTTCCGTACGTATTGCCCCCGGGGATAGTGCTATATATTTGTACGCCTGGCGCAAATACATCTACTTCAGCTTTTCCGTAGTTGGAGAAACTGGCAGTTAATCCACCATTCTTCAAATCTCCACTGGCACCCACCGTAAGTACATTATTGGGCCTAGTTTTTCCATCTAAAAATAGGGCAGAAGGGAAATTGTCTTCTGAATCTACATTTTTGTGGTCGTTTCCTGCAGCATGTACCAATAATACGCCTTTGCTTTCAGCGTATTTAAATGCTTCGTCTACCCATTGCTTTTGTGGACTGAAATCTTTACCAAAACTCATGCTGAGCACTTGTGCTCCATTATCAACGGCATATCGAATGGCAAGTGCAATATCTTTATCATGTTCATCTCCATCTGGCACTGCTCTTACCATCATGATGCGCACATTGTCTGCAATTCCATCCATACCAATATTATTGTTTCTAACAGCTGCAATAATTCCAGAACAGTGTGTTCCATGAAAAGGGGTAGAGGCCATCAAGTCATTATTGCCATAATTGCGATCATTGAAATTGGTTTCGTCATCCTGTACAATTTCTTTGCGATTGTCAACAGGGGGCGTTGTTTTGGCTTCTTCTTTGCGTTCTTCGCCTGCTACATAGTCATTTACTTCTCCCAGGAAGCTATTATTTGTAGCATCCAGTTGGTCATTGCCTTTCATTAAACCGTAAATAGTAGCCTTGGCTTTTTTCTCTGCATCGGTTTTGGGTGTATATCCCTCTAAATCTTTGCCGGTATAAATTTCTTTGGCCAATGCAATTTGTAATATGCTATCGCCTCTGTTGATATTGGTTTTTAATTTACGAAGCCCCACTATATCAACTCCACCTTCTTCTTCACCCAGTGTTTTCTTCTCTGCTTTTTTCCAAATTTTAAATTCAGTCAAATCTGCACCTGTGAAATTCGATTCCTCTTTTCCCTCGAATTTTGATTTGCCAGCGTGATATACTCTAGTAACTTCCAGGCTATTTTCTTTTACATTTCGACCATCTTTACCACCGATGAAATTCCATCCGTGTATATCATCTATATAGCCGTTTTTATCATCGTCAATTCCATTGCCTGGTATTTCTTTAGGGTTTGTCCAAAGAATAGGCTTCAGGTCTTCATGTAATGTGTCGATGCCACTATCAATTACACCAACAATGACTGTTTTGCTTTTCAGTTTTTTACTTTTAATAAAGCTATAGGCTTTATCCAAACTGATTCCATATATGCCTGATTCTTTCAGGTCCTTTACATGCCAGTCTTTAGGCAACTCTTGTTGAGCTGCTGCTGTAGTGCTAATAAGCAGTGCAGCTACAATAAATTTTGAATACATGTTCATTTTACTAGATTATTTATTTTACGAAATTAGGCTAACTGCCTAAACCATCCATACCGTTTATCAGGTATTTTGCCAATTAAGGTAATTTAAGAAAATATTTAGAACTCATCTTACAAATCGAATTTAATTCCCTGCGCCAGCGGTAATTTACTCGTGTAGTTGATGGTATTGGTTTGTCTTCTCATATATACCTTCCAAGCATCACTTCCGCTTTCACGGCCTCCGCCAGTTTCTTTTTCGCCACCAAAAGCGCCCCCGATTTCTGCTCCACTCGTACCAATATTAACATTGGCAATGCCACAATCACTGCCAGCAGTTGATAAAAATGTTTCCGCTTCTTTGAGATTATTGGTCATGATGGCACTCGACAATCCTTGCGGAACGGCATTTTGCAAAGCAATGGCCTCTTCGAGCGTACTATATTTTATGAGGTACAAAATGGGTGCGAAAGTTTCGTGTTGTACAATTGAATAGTGATTCTTTACTTCCGCAATACAAGGTTGTACATAGCAGCCACTTTGATAAGCCTTGCCTTTTAATACTGCGGCTTCAACTAAAAATTGGCCACCTTCTGCCTTACATTTTTCAACTGATTGAAGGTATAAGGCAACTGCATCTTTGTCGATCAATGGGCCTACATGATTTTTTACATCCAATGGATTGCCGATTTTTAATTGCCGATAGGCATTGACCAGTTTATCTCTGAATTTATTATAAACAGATTTATGGATTATTAATCTTCTAGTGGAGGTACAGCGCTGGCCTGCAGTACCTACAGCGCCAAAAACAGCGCCAATTAAAGCCATGTCAAGGTCAGCATCTTTACTAATGATAATCGCATTATTGCCTCCCAATTCCAATAGGCTTCTGCCCAATCTCTCTCCAACTGTTTTACCAACTGCTTTGCCCATGCGGGTACTGCCAGTAGCAGACACCAAGGGCATTCTTGTATCAGCACTCATCCATTCGCCTGTTTCTCTGCCACCTATAATTAAATTACTAACACCTTCGGGTACACTATTTTTCTTGAATACCGATTCAATAATATGCTGACAAGCTATTCCGCAAAGCGGCGCCTTTTCGCTGGGCTTCCAAACACATACATCACCACAAACCCAAGCCAATGCAGCATTCCAGCTCCATACAGCCACTGGAAAATTAAAGGCAGAAATAACGCCTACAATGCCCAAAGGATGGTATTGTTCATACATGCGATGACCAGGTCTTTCACTGTGCATGGTAAGACCATGCAATTGACGGGATAACCCAACTGCGAAATCACATATATCTATCATTTCCTGTACTTCACCCAATCCTTCCTGCAGGCTTTTACCCATTTCGTAACTAACCAGTTTGCCTAAAGCCTCTTTATGTGTTCTTAATGCTTCACTTATTTGACGAACAACTTCACCTCTTTTGGGAGCAGGCCACTGACGCCAAGATTCGAAGGCGGCCGTTGCTTTTTTCATCACAGCATCATATTGACGGCGATCTGTCATCTTAACAGTGGCAATTAATTTGCCATCTACAGGGGAGTAGGAATCTAGTTTTCCCCCTTTACTATTGTGCCACTGAAGTCCAGTACTAACTCCTTCATTTATTTTTTTTATACCGAGTTTTTTTAAGAATTCCATATAGCGAAGTTTAAATTTCTAATTCAGGTAAAAGCAATCAAGTTTTATTCAAGCTATCAAATTCATTGTATAATTTCAAGTATCAGCTTTTCATTTTAAAATCAGATCAACAGGTCTTTTCAATTCCTCCCATAAATGATGTATCAGGCCATCTGCTAAACCTATCTTGGGCACATAAATTTCCAATGCACCCGACCAACGCATTACATTTGAATAAATTTGAAGCGCTGGCACAATTACATCTGCTCTGTCGGCCCTTAAATCATATTTGCTAATTCTATCCTCCACACTCACATTGCTTAATTCTTTGTAGTAATCTTTAATCAAATCAAAGCTTAGTGGTTTTCCATCCTTGCGTTTACTCATGCTAAAAACTTTATTAATATTACCACCACTTCCAATAGCTACTACTTCTTTATGTCCCTTGGTGAAAGATTTTACAATTTCTTTCATCAATTCCCATTCTGTATCGGTAACCATTTCTTTTAATAATCGAATGGTACCAATGTTGAATGATTCTTTGTAATTGAGAATGCCATTACTAAAAAACGAGAGTTCTGTACTGCCGCCCCCTACATCAATATATAAGTAGCTATGGTCTTTGTCGAGGTTTTCTGCAATATGGTTTTCATAAATAAAACCCGCCTCTCTATCGCCGCTGATGACTTCTATTGATATATCGGTTTCAAGTTTTATTTTTCTGATAATGTCGCTCGCATTTTTAGCATCCCTCATGGCACTGGTAGCGCAAGCAATTACATGCTTTACTTCATAAGCATTCAACAGGTGCTTGAAGGCTTTCATTGTTTGCATCATCATGCTTGTCTTCTCCTTGGAAATGTTTCCGTATTCAAATACGTCAAAACCTAACCTTAGAGGAACCCTTACTAAATTCAGTTTGTTGAAAGATTCGATGCCCTTTTCATCTTTTTGCACTTCTGTTATCAGAAGCCTTGCTGCATTACTACCTATATCGATTGCTGCTAATTTCATGTTGTGGTCCTTAGCAGGAGCAAATGCTGAATGCAGTCACTGCTAGAAATGCAAAGATAGGTTGCTGCCCTTGTTTGAAAAGCAGTATTCCTCTACTGCAGCTTACTGTGGATAATTTATAGGTTCGACTTTTTGAAAAGGTAGTTATAGGTTTCTACCTGACTTCTAACTTTTCGGGTATTTCGTGGATTTACATATTGATTGCTCAAATCATTGTCTAATATACGGGCCTTAATATTGTCTGCCAGCTGAATTTGCAGGATGTCTTTCAATTCTTGTTGAATTTTTTTATCAAATATGGGACAGGCAGCTTCAATGCGGTGATCAATATTACGAACCATCCAGTCGGCACTTGAAATAAATACCTTTTCTTTTCCTGAGTTGTAAAAAATTATTACTCTGGCATGCTCTAAGTATTCATCTACAATACTGATGGCTTGTACAGCTTTAAACTTATTGCTTTCAGTGCGCATGCAACAAATGCCTCGAATGACCAATTTTATTTCAACACCAACTTTCGCAGCTTCCTGTAATTTGTCAATTAATAATTCATCGCTAAGGGAATTAACTTTTAATGTAATAGCTGCCTGTTTGCCCGCCTTGGCAGCTTTGATTTCGTTAGTAATGCATTGAATTAATTGTTTGCGCATGCCAGTAGGACAAACCATCAGGGTTTTGCAAGCAGTTAAAAAATGCATCCTTGTTTTGGGTTGCTCCAGATAATGAAAAATGCGATTTACATCCGCCATAATTGCCTGGTTGGCGGTGAGTAGGCAATGGTCGCCATAAATGGTGGCGGTTCTTTCGTTGAGATTACCCGTACTTACAAAACCATAGTGCAGATGCTTATTGTTAATTACTTTTTTAATTAGGCATAGTTTGGCATGTATTTTCATATTGGGTACGCCAATTAAAACTTTTACGCCAGCTTCTTCCAATTCCTCTTTCCATTCCAGATTGGCTTCCTCATCAAACCTTGCTCTTAATTCTATGACTACGGTAACCTGTTTGCCATTGCGCACCGCATTGGTAAGGGCATTGATAATCTTCGATCGAGGAGCAAGTCGGTAGCAGGTTATTTTTATATTAACCACATCTGGATCAATGGCAGCTTCTCTTAAGAGATCAATTACATTGTCGAAGGAGTGATAGGGGAAATTTAGTAAAATATCTTTTTGTAAAATAGTGTCAGTTACCCTTTTAGTGCCTCTCAATGCTGGGTGAACAAATGGTTTCTTTCTGGGATTTTTTTTATTGAAAACGCTTTCTGGAAAATTCATAAAATCTTTAAAATTATGAATGCGTCCGCCCGCCAATAAATTGTCTTTATAAGAAAGTCCCAATCGTTTAATCAAATATTGCAATAAACCTTTGTCAATGTCTTTGTCGTAAATAAATCGTACAGTCTTCCCTTTTTTTCTGTTCTTAAGTCCTTTTTCAATTTTTTGAATCAAGGAAGTAGAAACATCGTTGTCGATATCTATTTCTGCATCCTTGGTTACTTTAACGATGGCAGAGGAAAATTCATCGTATCCAAAAAAGGAAAAAATATTTGGTAGGCAGAACCGAATGATGTCCTCTAATAAAATTATATGATGTTCATGTTGACGGGAGGGCAGTATAACGAAGCGGGGTAAACGACGAGCCGGCACAGATACCAATGCAAATTTTCTTGGAATGCTTTTATCCTTTTTAGACAGCTTACAAGCTAGGTAAATAGATTTGTCATTCAATTCCGGAAAACCTGGCATGGATTCCAACATGAGCGGAACAATATTGTTGCGCACTTCTTCATTGAAATAGTCTCGAACAAATTTTTGTTGCTGTCTATTTAATTTGTTTTCAGGGACTAAAAATATTTTTTCTTTTTTTAACTCTCTTAATATTTCATTCCAAATTCTTTCAAATTCTTTTTGTTGTATGAGTACCTTGTCCTGTATTTCTTCTACAATGCTCTGGGGGTTTTGTAGCTGGTGCATATTGGCTTTTTTGCCAATGGCAATCATTCGGTTGAGGGTGGCTACCCGCACCCTAAAAAACTCATCTAAATTATTCGAGAAAATGCCTAGAAATTTTAGTCTTTCTTTTAGTGGCACCGTATCGTCTGCCGCTTCTTGTAAAACACGGCTATTAAAAGACAGCCAGCTAATATCTCTAGCAATAAGTTTTGTTTTTTGCATTTTCTGATTACTCTTTTCTATTGCAATTTCCCGAAAAGATTGAAGATTCGATGTTAATTTTTTAAAATCCCTGTTAAAGGATATCATGCAATACTAATATGTAGGCAATCACTATCTTTGTTTGGCTAGTAATTAATTACTGAAAACAAGGCCTACGGCGCTTAAACTACCTACTATGACTAAGGATACTAAAATCAACTTGTTGAATATTGTGTTGATGCTCTTAAGTTGTGTTGCTGCATTTATCATGCCCTTTGAGGTCTTCCTTTTTGCTTATGCTGTATTGGGCCCCCTTCATTATCTAACTGAAATTAGTTGGTTGCACGATCGTCAATATTTCGCAAAAGGCAAATATGATTTTTTGATTTTACTGGTCATTGGAATAGTGTTGAGTCTTTGGGATTTTTCTATTTATTACCATTGGTGGCCATATGATACAGCTGAAAATAGAGAAATGGCATCGAGTTGGAATATTTATGAAAAATTATTGTTCATTGCCTTCTTTAGTGGCATTATAGTAGCATTTGTAAAAAATTATTTGCTGAAAATTGTGGGCATTGCCCTTGTGTTTTTTCTGGCATTGCGTATTTATGGGCAACTCTATAATGCCCAGTTAGACGAGGGCGGCAAAGAGGGGATATTAACGATGCTCCTTACTTCTTTTGTACCAACCCTTATTCATGTATATGTTTTCACTGGATTTTTTATGTTGTTTGGGGCATTGAAGAGTAGAAGTGTTGCTGGTATTTGGAGCGTTGTGGTATTGGTTATATGTCCCCTTTTATTGTTCTTTCTTTTTACTGATAAAAGTTTTATACCAGTTACTGCCTATGGAAAAGAAGCCTATGGTGATGCGCTTTCAGGCAATGGATTTTTTGGATTAAATAAAGAAATTCTAAGTGGTTTTTTAAATAAACAAATTGGGGAAGTGCCCGCTAGCATTATCAGCAATGAACAATACAGAAATTTTTATAATGCAGAATGGTCTCAATTGGTTTTTCATTCACAGGCAGGCGTCATCGTTACTCGGTTCATCGCATTTGCATATACCTATCATTACCTCAATTGGTTTAGCAAAACAGAAGTTATTCGTTGGCATAAAGTGCCCAAAATGCGTTTTGTGGCAGTGATAATAATTTGGTTGATTTCTCTTGGGCTGTATGCTTACAATTATAAAGTAGGATTACAATGGTTATTCTTCTTGAGTTTTACACATGTACTTCTGGAGTTCCCATTGAATTTTATTTCGATTGTGGGCATTGGAAAGGAATTGACTACCATAGCAAAAAAAGGATTTAAGCCTACCACTCTTGCACAACCCTAGTGATGGCTTTTCATTTTTTCTATGATGCTGGTGGTTGAAAACCCTTCTACGATCGGTACGATTTCAATTTTTCCGCCATTGTCAATGACTTCTTGGGCACCTACTATTTGTGCAAGATTATAATCTCCTCCTTTAACTAATACATCAGGTAGTATAGTAGTAATTAATTGTAGGGGAGTATCTTCATCAAATAAAATCACCGCATCAGTAATGACCAGGGCAGCCAATAATAAAGCCCTGCTATCCTCGTCATTCACTGGTCGGCTTTCACCCTTCAATCTTTTAACCGAAGCATCGGTATTGACCCCCACAATTAATATATCACCATAGCTGGCCGCATCACTGAGTGAAGCAATATGCCCTCGGTGGAGTATATCAAATACACCATTGGTAAAAACAATCTTTTTGTTTTGCAGTCGCCAACGCTTTAGCTGCGGTTGTAAACTAGCCAGGCTGTAGATTTTTTCAGGAATATGTGCTATTGCTTTCAATCTCTTTCTTTTTATTTAAATACATAAGCAGGAACAAGAAGATAGTTCCAAATAACAATATGATAAAGGTAGTGGTTCCCCACATCAGCCATCCAAAAGCCTGTCCATAGGTGTCTGCAATATTGTATAGTCCCAACACCAATAAAACTGCTTCGGGGAATGTTCCCAATCCATTTGGTGTTACAATCATGGCCAATGTAGCCAGCGTTAGAATTCCACAAGCTGCATCCCAACCAAGATGTGACACTTCCTTCATGGCACTAAACCCAATATAAATCTGCCCCAGATACATACACCAAATAAAAACTGTATGAAATAAAAACCAGCCCCTGTTTTTTAATTTTTTCACAGTAGCAATTCCTTCTTTTAATCCATTGGTGAATGTCTTTGTTTTATTAATCAATTTACTATTGCTATATTTTTTGAATAGGAAACGCAGCAATAAAATAATACCAATAAGTAGGGCTAGATATATCATTGCCTTCGTCCAAATTGGTAGGCCATTTTTTTGAAGAGCAATTTGGTTGAGTTGGTTTTTTGCAAAATCGCCTACTAATTGATATTGTACCAGTACAGTGATTAAAATGAATAGGGTATAGCAAATCAAGTCGAATATGCGTTCAACTAAAATAGTACCTAATAATTTCTGAGCCGGTATTTTTTCATATTTGCCCAGTAAAGTACATTTGAGTACCTCTCCCAATCTTGGAAAAAAAGAGTTGGCCAGGTAACCAATCATGGTAGTGCCAAACGTATTGAAAAGGGAAGGGTTATAGCCCAATGGAGCAATGAGTATTTTCCA
>CAIOIZ010000132.1 GCA_903858475.1 uncultured Bacteroidota bacterium | reverse complement strand
GTGGATTAGGCGTAAACAAGCTTATGTGGTCTTTTATAATCATTAGATCGCCTACCTTAAAAGATGGATTAACTCCGCCTGCAGCATTACTTAGTAAAAGCGTACGAATGCCTAGTAGTTTCATGACCCTAATGGGAAATACCACCTGAGCTGCATCATACCCTTCATAATAATGAAAACGGCCAGCCATCGCTACTATTTTTTTTCCGGCCACTTCACCGAAAATCAATTTCCCACTATGCCCTTCTACTGTACTGACCGGGAAATTAGGTATGGCACTATAGGGGATTTCTAGTTCTACCTTTATTTCATTGACAAAATTGCCCAAGCCTGTGCCAAGCACAATTCCCAATTCAGGAGATGTAGCATATTGAGCCTGTAAAAACTCCACCGCTTCCTTCAACTTACCAATCATATTCTAGTATTAATTTGAACGGCAAATGTACAATAAGATATTGTTAGAAAAGCGATAAAATGAAAGAGAAACAATTGGCTAGTACCAAGAAAAATACAGCTGCATTTTTCTTGTAGAACCAGTATTGAAAGGCCTTTGCAACTGTTAGCGATGTTTGCTATTGAGGTATTTTTCTCTTACAATTACACCCATTGGTTTGTCATACACCTTACTCTCTACCCAACTAATAATATCTAGGTATGCAAATGTTCTGGTTTCAAACCTATTCTTTTCAAAATGTTTAATTTTTTGGAGAAATAATTCTAGAGAAGGCTTCAATTTATTGGTAGGTAAGTGAAAGTTTTTGCGAAGAAAACTAAACATCTCTTCTTCTACCACGGTCAAATTTTCCATGCGGCTCATAAATCTAAATACCGATTTAATCAAGGATTCAATAATCACATCATTGCCTAGTTCGTAATGAGCCATTAAATGCAATAATCGAGCATAGCACTGTAAATCAATACGAAGGTCAACCGGACCATTGATTATTTTTTGTAGGTAGTCGATACAGCTATTGTAGTCTTTATTACCAAAGCAAAGCATCGCAGTTTTATATTGTATAACCAATACTCGATGCCGATCAATATATAACTCAAATTCTTTCAACCCATTTTCGATTTCAGGTATCAACTTAACGCCTTCATCAAAACTCCCCTTCATAAGGTGATTATTTACTTTTGCACTGGTGACATACATGAATGCTTGCATCCGAAAATTATCATGATAATTCGCTTCCTTGGTGGTGGCAAAAGCTTCGAACTTCTTTAAGTAATAATCGAATTTGCTAAAATTTCTTAAGTCAAAATTGGCAGTAAGTAAATTGTGCATCCCCTTTATAAAATGTCCCGTTTCAACCTCCACCATCTTAGGATGTTTTTGAAATAACCTTACCCATTTCAAACTATACCGGTAGTACATAAGAAAATCTTGCCGAATAAATGCATACCAGCAATAACTTTGATAAAAGTATAGTTGCTCATAAAACCCCGTATTGCTTTCGGCATCTGGTGGAAGATTTTTCTTAAAGAAAGCCCTTACCCCGTTTTCATCTTTTTCATTTCTAGCATGGCCATGCTTAACATACCAATTGTATAATTGAAGTGCCAGATTACTAAATCTAGTACGCATTAATCGCCTTTCATTAATAACCAATGCTTCTTGTGTAAGTATGGAAGCCTTATTGATATCGCTTCGGGTTATATGAAGCGTTTCAATTTTTTTCTCCAATGAAATTACCTGTATTAAAAAACTTTCCTGATTGTATTCCAATGCAAGGTCTTTTACTTTTTCTAAGATTTTAAGACTTTGCAGATAAAGGCCTTTATTATATAAAATTCTGGCATAATCCAATTGTTCATGCAATTGCAAATCGATGCTATCTGCACTTTTAAGTAAGCGCAAACTGGCCAAGAGTTGCTTGTATAAATGGGCTTTTAAATTAGCCAGCTGTGGTTTTTCAACAGTTGCTAATTTCTTCAAAAGTATTTTTTCGTCATAGTCTTGCATCTTCTCCAAGGCATCAAAAAGCTGCACTATTTTCAGGTCTTGCCGGGCAGAATTACGTTTGATATAGAGTTTAAAATGCCTTTTTTCAGCCTTTTCAAGGGAGTGAATCAATTGAAATAATATGTCTGTAGAACGGTTGGATATCATACAATAATTTTTCGCAAATCCAATACAGTAAAGGCTTTCAGCTACCAACTTTGCCTTTCGGCATGGTAATCCCAGGCATAAGTTGGTTGGGATGGCATTAATACCTACACTAATTTTGAATTAGAAATTAATTAATCATAAAGCAGGCAATCGCTAAAAGCAATCAATCGTTTGGCATTGCAAAAAGAACAAACCGGGAACAACCGGTCTTAATACAAAAAAATAAAGATTTTCATATAGCAAGCAATCGTTAAAAATTCACTCCGTTTCTACGGAGTGTCTCAATTTATAGAGGTACTAAATTACTTAAAAAAGAGATGCTGCTGGTCATTCGAAAAATATATTTACAAAAAACCCGGCTACTGCCGGGCTTTTTTTATGCTCTTTGTTTCACCTGTTTAGCAGGTGCTTTTTTCTTTTTATCAGCACTCGCTTTTTTGATAGCGTCTTTAATTGCCTTGCTCAATTCCTCAAAAGTCACTTTGCCTTTATAAGCCACCCCATTGATGAAAAATGCAGGTATTTCCTTCACCCCTCTTTTTTGTCCTTCGCGAATATCACCTTGTACTTGCCATCCGTATGTTGCATTTACTAATTCATCCAGGAATTTTTTATTTTGAACACCGGCTTCACGGCTATGTAATTTCAAACTGGTAGTACCCAAGGTGCGACGGTTAGCAAATAAGACATTGTGCATTTCCCAAAATTTTCCAACCTGACCAGCAGCTACTGCAGCTTCACTTGCCTTTAAACTGCGTTGGTGTATATGAGTTAGGGGAAAATGACGAAAATTAAAACGCAAATCGCCATCGTACTCTTCCATCAACTGCTTTACTACTTCATTAGCCTTGGCACAAATCTCACTTTCGTACTCTCCAAACTCTTCTAAAGTAATGGAAGCAGTCTTGCTGCCTACAAACATATCTTTTGGTTCTATAATTTCAACCACATCTTTTTTAAACGCCATTTTAATGATTTTATGCCTCTATTTTAATTCGAGGACTTTTTTAAATAATCCTTTTTAGCCATTCATTCTAAGTGAGTAAGATATATAATCTTTCTATTTTTTAAGCTTGAGTTTTTCCACATTTTCGTTACGGAAAACCACCATGCCATCAAAAATATCGACCAAAACCGGTTGAGTTTTATCCAAATCGCCGGCCAGTAGCCTTTTACTTAATTGGTTGACAATTTCTCTTTGTATCAAACGCTTGAGGGGCCTTGCACCAAATTGAGGATCATAGCCATTTTCGGCCAGGTAGTCCAAAATATACTCACTGAACTGCAAATTTACACCATTTTTTGCAATTAATTGCTGCAATTCCGTTAATTGGATGCTAATGATACCCCTTATCTCTGATTTCATCAAGGGCTGGAACATGATAATTTCGTCAATTCTATTCAAAAATTCGGGTCGGATAGTTTGCCGTAAAAGTGCCAATACCTCGATTTTAGTAGCATCCACCACCTCGATTTTGTTCTTTTCTGTTACTTTTTCAAAATTTTCCTGAATAATATGACTTCCTAGGTTGCTGGTCATGATAATGATTGTATTCTTAAAATTTACCACGCGTCCTTTATTGTCGGTTAACCGACCATCATCTAACACCTGTAGGAGAATATTAAATACATCAGGATGGGCTTTCTCTATTTCATCTAATAATACCACAGAATAGGGCTTTCGTCTAACTGCTTCTGTCAATTGTCCTCCTTCGTCATAACCTACATAACCTGGAGGTGCCCCTACTAATCTGCTAACTGAATGTTTCTCCTGATATTCACTCATATCTATACGAGTCATCATGCCATCATCATCAAATAGATAATTGGCCAGGGCTTTCGCCAATTCTGTTTTACCCACACCTGTAGTACCTAAAAATATAAATGAACCGATGGGCTTTTTGGGATCCTGCAAACCCGCCCTGCTTCTTCTAATGGCATCTGCTACTGCTGTAATAGCTTCTTCCTGTCCTACTACCCTTTTGTGCAATTCATCCTCTAAATGGAGCAATTTTTCTCTTTCCCCTTGTAGCATTTTCGACACCGGAATACCAGTAGCTTTGGCTACATTTTCAGCTATATCCTCGGCATCTACTTCTTCTTTTAATAGTCTTTTTTCTGTTGAAGCATCCAACTGAACAGACACGTTGCTAATCAGGGATTCCTGCTCTTTTATTTTGCCATAACGAATCTCTGCCACCCTACCATAATCACCATTTCTTTCTGCCTGTTCTGCTTCCTGTTTAAATTGTTCAATCAATGCCTTGGCAGTTTGCACTTTTTCTACCAATTCCTTTTCCTGCTGCCACTTGGCTTTGTAAGTATCTCTTTCCACCGCCAGGTTGGCGATTTCGGTATTTAATTCTTTCAATTTCACTTCATCATTTTCGCGTTTGATGGCTTCTCTTTCAATTTCCAATTGTCGAATTTGCCTTTCTAATTTATCCAACTCCTCAGGCATACTATTCATTTCCAATCTTAACTTAGCCGCACTTTCGTCAATCAAATCAATCGCCTTATCGGGTAAAAACCGATCTGTAATATAACGTTGCGATAATTCCACCGCTGCTATGATGGCTTCATCTTTAATTCTAACATGGTGATGCGTTTCATACCGATCCTTCAATCCCCTTAGGATAGAGATCGCATCTTCTACTGAAGGCTCATCAATCATTACTTTTTGGAATCGTCTTTCCAAAGCCTTGTCCTTTTCAAAAAATTTCTGGTATTCATTGAGGGTAGTAGCACCAATGGCTCTTAATTCCCCTCTTGCCAATGCTGGCTTTAAAATATTCGCTGCATCCATGGCACCATCGCCACCTCCTGCACCCACCAGTGTATGTATTTCGTCGATGAAAAGAATGATGGCCCCATCACTGGTACTTACTTCTTTCACAACCGCCTTTAAGCGTTCTTCGAATTCGCCTTTGTATTTTGCTCCTGCAATCAACTGCCCCATATCCAAAGCGAAAATGGTTTTATTTTTTAAATTCTCAGGTACGTCACCATTTACAATACGCATTGCCAAACCTTCGGCAATGGCCGTTTTACCTACACCAGGCTCTCCTACTAAAATGGGATTGTTTTTACTTCTTCTAGTAAGTATATGTAAAGTGCGGCGAATCTCTTCGTCTCTTCCAATCACAGGATCTAACTTACCAGCCCTTGCCATTTCATTTAAATTTTTGGCGTACTTGTTTAAAGCATTGAACTGCGTTTCGGCTGTTTGAGAAGAAACGGTACTCCCCTTTCTTAATTCCTTAATAGCAGCCACTAACCCTTTCTCTGTTAAACCTGCATCCTTTAATAATTTAGCCGTATTGTCATTGCCCAGTAACAATGCAATTAACAAATGCTCGGGTGCCACAAACTCGTCGTTGAATTGCTGCAACAAGTTTGCAGACCGCAATAAAACATTATTCAAATCCCTACTCGTCGACTGCGCGGGCTCCCCCGTATTTTGTTTTGGAAGCTTACTGACACTTTCAGTCAGTTTGGTTATTACAAATGGAATATTGACATTGTTTTTCTTCAACAAAAATTCCACGGGCGAATGCTCATCATTCAACAAGGCCAAGAGCAAATGCTCGGTTTCAATCGAAGTATTAGAACTATTGAAAGCAAGCTGTTGAGCCTGCTGCAATATTTCCTGCGATTTCATAGTCAAATTTTGTAAACTCATGTTGTGTGATTTGAAACAAATGCGTCAAATAACAATCCAATGCTAGATTGCAGCAACTATGTCATATAAATTCGAGCAAAACTGCCTGCATTACAGTGATCGGCTATAATAACTGCTATTTTTGCAGTCCTTTTATTTACTCAAAGGAGGCATTTTTTCAACCAGCAGTCGCAATTTTGCTCCCATTGAATTGTACTACTGGCCAGTTTAACTAAAGCGAAGTGGCATTGATAAATAGTGAGGATGTTGCAAAATAATTATCTTGCAAATAAAAAATGTACGAACACAAAAAGGAACAACTGGCTAGTAAGCAAGTATTCTATTCCCGAATAATTAAAAACCTTTTTTATGCCAGCATTATTTTGGGCATTTGCCTTTTGCTTGGTGTGCTAGGCTATCACTATTCGGCTCATATTGGCTGGCTCGATTCCTTACACAATGCCAGTATGATATTAGCTGGAATGGGACCAGTAGTGACCATTGAAACAGTAGCAGGCAAATTATTCTCCTCCTTCTATGCCCTCTTTAGCGGGGTTGTTTTCATCACCAATGTGGGCATCATTTTAGCACCAGCAGCACATCGATTGTTTCATAATTTACATTTGGAAGAAGATTAACAAAGCGTTTATTCATGTCCGTTACAGAAAAAAATACCCGCCTCATCAAAGAAGTTGCACAGGCAATGGGGTTTGAATTTTGTGGTATTGCCAAAGCACAATATTTAGAAGATGATGCACGCAGGTTGTCTAACTGGCTAGAAAAAGGCAGGCAGGGAAAAATGCAGTACATGGAAAATCATTTTGATCTTAGGGTAGATCCTTGCAAATTGGTTCCAGGCGCTAAATCAGTTATTACTCTTTTATATAATTATTATCCTAGTTCGCTGCAACCAGTGGGACTTCCAAAAATTTCTACATATGCTTATGGTCAGGATTATCATGAAGTAATCAAATCGAAATTGAAAGATTTGCTGTGCAGGCTGAAAGAACAAATTGGCGAAATCAATGGCAGGGGTTTTGTAGACAGTGCCCCAGTATTAGAGAGAACTTGGGCGCAAAAAAGTGGATTGGGCTGGATTGGTAAAAATGGAAATCTCATCAATAAAGAAGCTGGATCATTTTTTTTCATTGCCAGTTTAATTGTGGACCTACCGCTCCTGTATGATGATGCTTATGCAAAAGATTATTGTGGGTCTTGTACCCGTTGTATAGATCATTGTCCAACAGCCGCCATCTTACCTAATAAAGAAATAGATGGCAGTAAATGTATTTCCTATTTTACCATTGAATTAAAAGATGCACTCATTCCTAACAACATGAAAGGAAAGTTTGACAATTGGCTATTTGGCTGCGATGCCTGTCAGGATATTTGCCCTTGGAACCGTTTTAAGTCCCCCAGCAAGGAACCCGCTTTTAAGCCAATCGAAGCAATATTTAATATGAGTAGTGCTGAATGGGAGACTTTATCAGAGGAAGGATTTAAGAAAGTATTTCAACATTCGCCATTGAAACGTACAGGTTATTCGGGCATATTGCGAAACCTGCAATTTATTTCCACATAATAAAAGCCAACCATTTACTGGTTGGCTTTTATCTTAGAATAAATTTTTAATTAAAACGCAGGATCAGCGGGGGTATTTGGATTATTATCCCTTTCTCTTAAAGGATAAGGCATCAGATTACGCTTACGTTCTGCATTGGGTCTACCAAATCTTCTCATATCTTCTAATTTCTGACCACTCATAAATAATTCAATGCAACGTTGTTTGTAAATTTCGTCTAACAACACTGCATAAGAACCAAAAGAATTAATGGCAGGTTGATTAGCCCCTACTGCAAATGGATCAGCTCCTGCAGTTTTAGTAATCACTGCATTCAGGAAGATTTTACTATTGGTACTATCATTTCCGCGGGCCAGACATTCTGCTTTGATAAGGGTGATTTCACCTGGCAAATAAACTGGTATAGCGGTGGTAGCACCACTGTAAAATCCATTGATGCGATATCTTGGAGCAATGGTTGGATTGATTGATGTATGAAATAAAATTCTTCCATCATTCAATGCAGGTGCCAAAGCAGGCACCAACCCTAGCGTTGAATCTTTTGGTTGCACTACGTTATTGGTAGAAGTAGCGGTTTCGAAAACAGGATTCAAAGAAAGCGCATCAAAATTGAAAGTTGATTTCTTTGTGATATCCACCAAGTTGGCAGCTGCCAGTGCTTGTGAATATAAACCAGCATACAAAGAATACCTTGCTTTCAATGCATTGAGCGTATTGCTTATGTCAATACCGGCAGGAATACTAGAGGAAAAAGAAGCACTGATTGCATTGGCTGATACAGCTGCAATGGCTTCATCCAGCACAGTAATTGCTTTTTTAAAACCATCCACCCTGTCAATAAATGTAACATTGGTACCAATACCATTGGGTACTTTTTCCCAGAACTGTGCCATATCTCCAATAGACAATGCTTTGAAGATACTAGCATAAGCAATCAATCCACTTGCATAGTTTTTGTCGCCCAGCAATTTTGCATTACTGATAACTAAATCAGCATCATAAATCACTTTATTGCAAGTAGTCCAAAAAGTAGTCAGCATGGAATTATTACCATCTACTAAATTACCACCGGTACCCAGTTGCAATTCGGCAGTATTACCAGCATTTACCACAAACAATTCATTCGTAGTAAGTCCATTGATGGTAATAAGATTGTACAAGGTACTAGCTCTTCCCAGTGCGTATACCCTTTGCAATCCAACAGCAACACCAGTCAATCCTTTAGGAGAACTAAATACTTGGTCTTCTGTTGCACGCGAAGGATCCGTGAAATTTTTCTTGCAACCAATTTGAAGGCTGCCAACAGCCAGCAAAGATGCCAGTGTTAATAATTTTATATTATTATTTTTCATAATCATTTTTTTTAAGGTTTAGAATTTAGCAGAAAGGCCAATGCTGAATGTTTTTGGAATAGGCACTGAACCAAAATCTATACCGCGCAAAATATTACTTTGTCCACCAGAATTTACTTCAGGATCGTATCCTTTGTAATGATCCCAGCTTTTTAAATTTCTGCCGGTAATAGAAGCTGTAACATCTCTGAACCATTTTACTTTACCCAATGAATAACTCAATGAAATTTCGCGCAATTTTACGAATGAACCATCATCGATTCTCCATTCTTCAATAGTACCATAGAAGCTATTGATATATCCACGGGGATAAACGCCGGTTTGTTCTTTTTCTGCTTCTTTACCATTTCCAACACCTTGTCTGGTTCTCCAGTCGGCATTGAATACTTCATTTCCTTTAACTGCATCTATTTGAATGCGCAAGCTTGCTTTTTTATAAGTAAACTCATTGGTCAAAGTAGCAGTATAATCAGGATTTGGATCACCAATGATGGTACGAACCAAAGGATTAGAAGTAATAGGCAACCCATTGGCATCTCTGGTAACAGAATAAGCCAATGCACCTGTTTGAATACCTCTCTCGCCCTGTGGGAAACCGGAAGCATTCTTCACCCAATTGCCATTCGCATCTTTTGCAAAATAGGCGCCATAAAATACGCCAATAGGTTGTCCTTCAATAATGGATACTGGAGCCCCCGCATTGGTACTTAATAACGTTAATGCTTGTCCGATTTTACCAGCTTTATTTCTATTGTGGTTATAAATACCAGTAATCGTCCAGCTCATATCTTTATTTTGAATAGGGCGACCAGTCAGCATTAATTCAAAACCTTTATTTTCAAGGTTACCAAAATTATCTAGCAAGCTACTAAAGCCAGTGGTTGGTGCAATAAAACGGTTGATCAACAAATCAGATACTTTTTTATTGTAAATATTTGCTATCAGGTTAACTCTATTACCCAAGAAACCTAATTCAACACCAAACTCTAATTCTTTTTGTCTTTCTGGTTTTACATTGGTATTGGCCAGTGTAGAACTGGAAGAAAGTGCAGTACGGCTAATGAAAGAATTACTGCTGTATGCATTAAATCTTGAATAAGCGCCAATACCAGTAAGGTTGCCACTTTCACCATAAGCAAGACGAATCTTTGCAAAATTCCAATATTTACTCAAGGCCATGTCTTGCCAGAATTTATGCTCACTGATAACATAGCTACCACTTGCTTTTGCATATTTCTGATTGCGTTGGTCTTTACCAAATACAGAAGAACCATCCACCCGGATAGCACCTGTTAAAAAGATTAAGTTTTTGTATTTGAAGTTTTGTTGTGCATAATATCCAGAAACAGACAATTCACTTCTTTCGTCAGCACCTTGAATCAAGGTACTTGCACCATTTACTGTTTGTACAAAAGGCGCCATACCTCTTCCCTGAGATAGGATATAGGAATTCTTTTCGTACTGTACAGAATAGCCTACTTGAGTGGTAGAAGCAATATCGCTATTGATATTAAACTGATAAGTACCGTTTAATTCATTGTTGATCTGAAAGAAATTATTGGTAGCAGCACTGGCATAACCATTCAAGGTTGGATCCAAAGAAACGCCACCACCAAAGAAGCCTGTACTTACATTATAAGCAAAGGGAGGAATAAATGTTTGACCACGCTGTGAATATTGATCAATACCCATCATATAGTCAATGGTCAATCCTTTCATTGGACGAACTTTTAATCCCATTCCAGCAATCAAACGATTGGTTTCTTGCTGTTGCTTGATGTCTTCAATAATAGAAACCGGATTCACACGACCTCTTTCACCGATGGCTTTGATATTACCCAATGCGTCTCTGGTAAATAGGTCATGGAAATTACCAATGATATTAATAGAGTTCATTGGAGAAAAGAAGGAGTTTCCATCAGGCTTTTCATTGCTGAAGCTGTTGATATAATTCAAACCAATATTGAAATTAACTTTGTTTCCCAAAGCTTGGTCCAAATTAACACGGAAACTATATCTTCTATAATCAGTATTCTTGATAATGCCTTCATTTTTATAATAAGAACCAGATGCATAGTATTTGGTCTTATCTTTTCCCCCAGCAACAGAAACATTATTATCTGTACCTACTGCGTTACGAAAAATATAATCATTGTAATTGTAACGGTTGACTGCGGTAGTATTGGTTAAAGCGGGGGTAAGAATATCCTGCGTTTGAGCTCCGGCACCATCTGTTGGTCCACCAAATTTTGTTGGAGACTGATTAACTTCAACAGATTTTCTGAGTTTACTAAACATTACGCTGGAAGAAAAACTAACCACTGGAGCACCAGCACTTCCACGTTTTGTAAATATTTGTACTACGCCAGCATTTGCTCTTGATCCATAAATAGCTGCAGCAGCTGCACCATTTAAAACTTCTATTCTTTCGATATCTGCTGGATTAATATCCGCCATTCTGTTTTGACCAATGGCACCTACAAAATTTTGTCCGTCGTAGTTACCACTTGTATTGGTAACCCGAGTAGTAGCATTATTGATAATTACGCCATCTACAATATACAAAGGCTCACTGCTACTGGAAATAGAACTAATCCCTCTTAACCTAACAGAAATTCCGCCGCTTGGATCACCACTGTTCTGCGTGATTTGAGCTCCAGCAGTTTTACCTTGTAAGGCAGCTAAAATATTACTAGTGGCGCCCTTGTTTAGTTGATCTGCTTTTACCGTACTAACATAACTACCCAATTGTTTTTTGGTAGTACCTGTAGAAGTACCAGTAACAACTACTTCGTCTAACCCAAGTGGATCAGCAGCAAGTTGTGCATTAACCATATAATCGCTTCCACCTGCTACCGTGATAGACTGCTCTGTACTTTTTAATCCCACGGCAGTAAAAACAATACTGTGTTTGCCAGGCTTTAAATTAGCAGTAAATTGATAAGTACCATCTGCCTGTGTAGAGGCACCAGTATTATCATTTTTTACTGTAACCGATACGCCGGCAAGGCCATTGCCCTTTGTATCTGTAACTTTTCCACTAATTCTTACCTGTGACACTACAGTCAATGCAAGAAAGTTGAGAAGCACAAATAAGCCGAGCACTTTTAGGTGGCCGAGCTTTTTTAAAATGTAATTCATCATATTGCAGTTTTTATGTTTACAAAAAAATTTACAAAATTTCGATGCCCTTATTTTTATACGGAATCAATGTAGGATTCGCTGGATCTAATTCCGTTATCAACACATCAATATCCTTGGTATCACAGATTTTTATTCGCTGACTTCTATTTATTTTCTCGGAGATGGCCAATGAAACAACTTTATCAGCCGATTCTATCATGGCCTTTTTCACCTGCACCACATCCCAATCATTATCCGTTAAGCCCGCATCTGCATCCAAGGCATTGGTACCTAAAAAACAGATGTCAGACCTAATACCCTTTATTTTGGTAATGGCTTCCCCTCCTACCGTAATCTGCGAACTTTTAGATAATTTATCACCAATAATAATGACTTCAATATTGGGATGATGCATGTATTCCAAGGCTGCAGGAATACTACCTGTTATGAAGGTTGCTTGAAGATTTTCGGGCAAAGCTTTTGCTAATTCAATAATCGTTGTGCCACCACTAGTTAAAACAAACATCCCGTTTTTAATTAGCGCTGCAGCT
>CAIOIZ010000131.1 GCA_903858475.1 uncultured Bacteroidota bacterium | reverse complement strand
CCTGGAGTACCAGTAATAATGAAGCCACCACTGAACAAATGAAGCTTTTTGGCGAAAAGATAGGCATCGCATTTCAAATCAAGGACGACCTCTTTGATTATGGCAAAGCCGATATCGGCAAACCTACTGGAAACGATATAAAGGAAAAAAAACTAACCCTACCGCTCATCTATACACTCAATACGATTGATAAAGCCACCAAAAGAAGGCTCATCTATATCATCAAAAATGAAAACAAAAATCCCAGAAGTGTAGACGAAGTCATTCGAGTTGTAAAGGAAGCCGGCGGTATTCAATATGCAGAACAGAAAATGAACCTATATCGGGATGAAGCCATGACCATTTTACATAGTTTTGAAAAGAACGAAACTAGAGATGCTTTGGAAGAACTGGTTCGCTACACTACCGACAGAAAATACTAATGGATAAACGCTGGAAAATACTACCCTTTGATCAATTGAAAGTTGATCAGTTACAACAATCGCTTAAAGTCAACAAACAACTCTGTAGCTTATTGGTGCAAAGAGGCATTGAAACTTATGAAAGCGCCAATGCTTACTTCAGACCAGCACTAGATCAATTACACGACCCCCTGCTCATGAAGGATATGGACAAAGCCGTTGCCCGTATCCATCTAGCCATTACCCAAAAAGAGAAAATACTGGTATTTGGTGACTATGATGTTGACGGCACTACCAGTGTAGCGCTGATGTATCAGTTTTTATGCAAAATTCATGACCCCGCTTGCCTAGATTACTATATCCCACATCGGTATAGAGAAGGCTATGGCGTTAGCAAAATGGGGATCGACTTTGCTAAAGAAGCAGGATTCGGACTTATCATATCATTGGATTGTGGAATCAAATCAATAGACTTAATTGCCTATGCAAAAACCTTGGGCATCGACTTCATCGTTTGCGATCATCATCTACCAGATGAATGCCTTCCACCTGCCGTTGCTATTCTAAATGCGAAACAAAAGGATTGCAATTACCCCTATAAAGAATTGTGCGGTTGTGGAGTTGGTTTTAAATTAGCAACTGCCCTTGCACGTTATTATTCCATTGAACCCGAGGAATATTTCTGTTACCTAGATCTGGTAGCTACTGCCATTGCAGCTGATATTGTACCCATGACAGGTGAAAACAGAATACTAGCCTACCATGGTCTGAGGAAAATCAATTCAAATCCCAACCCAGGCATAAAAGCCTTGATTAAACTAGGAGGAATTCAAACAACGCTATCTATTACAAATGTTGTATTTGTCATTGCTCCAAGAGTAAATGCTGCTGGCCGCATGGACGATGCAAAAAAAGCAGTACAATTATTTATCGAGCAAGATGAGTCGAAAGCATTTGCCTTTGCTGAAATGCTACACAGCGATAACAGTGATCGTAAAGAAGCCGATAAAAGCATTACAGAAGAAGCGCTCGCTATCATTGGTGCAGACCCAATATTAATTCATCGCAATACAACAGTGCTTTATCAATCACATTGGCACAAGGGCGTAGTTGGAATCGTAGCCAGCCGTTTAATTGAAACCTATTATCGCCCAACGGTTGTTTTGACCAAGAGTGGCGATCTTTTAGTAGGCAGTGCACGCAGTGTACCAGGATTCAATTTATATGAAGCTATTCATGCTTGCAGTGCTCACTTGATAGGATATGGTGGGCATTTCGCTGCAGCAGGATTATCATTATTGCCTGAATCGCTCAATGATTTTCAAGCTGCTTTTGAAAAATATGTAAGCGAACATATTTCACCAGAATTATTGATACCAGAATTACTAATAGATACCCCGCTTCATTTCGAAGAAATTACAACTGGCTTGTACAATATCATTTGCCAAATGGAACCATTTGGACCCGATAACATGCGACCCTGTTTTATCGCTACAGGTGTTACGGATACCGGTTACAGTAAAATTGTAAAGGAATTACATGTGCGTTTTGTTTTAAAACAGGGCAATACTAATTTCACAGGTATTGGCTTTAACCTTTCACACAAATTCCACTTACTCCAAATGAAGCAGCCAATAGATATCATCTTTACGTTAGATGAAAACGAATGGAATGGTAGCAAAACACTCCAACTAAAAATCATTGATATCAAACTTAGTCAGGATCAAATAAATGCCGAATAAAATAGGCATTCCAATTGCCGCTTTAACAAATTCCCTATGTTTCAATTATTAAAATATTTTTTCTATCTCGCCTACCACTGGAATAGTAGGATAGCCTGGCACATTATTAAAGAGGAATGGAAGGGCGAAAAAAAATATGGCATTCAAACTACTGGTGCGGATGAATTGAAAGAATTAGAAGAATTGGGAATTGATCTAGATCATGCCACCATCTATATGCCAGTAAGCTATGGATTAATAGAAAATTGTTTCGAAAAAATAAGTCAACTGAGTGATCAACCCATCCAGCATATGTTGGACTTGGGATCTGGTAAAGGAAGAGCACTTTGCATAGCACCCAGTTATGGCATCCAGCAATTAACTGGTATTGACTTCAGTAAAAATTTGTGCAACGCAGCCATTGAAAATCTTGAAAACCTGAAAATCAAATACCCTGGTATAGAATACAAGATTATTAACAACGATGCATTTTACTACGAGATCCCCAATACGGTTGATCTTATTTTTTTATTCAATCCCTTCGATGAAATCATTTTGAAAGGGGTTACAGAAAACATGGAAGCAAGTCTTAAAGAAAAGCCTCGAAAATTATGGATTTTGTATGTTAATCCTTTGCACAAAGAAATCCTCCTTCATGCAGGATTCAAAGAAGTTTTTCATGTAAAAAAACTTCGATACCTCGAAGCCTCCATTCTAGTCAAATAACAAGCTCCTTCATACAGCACTGTGGAAAACTTAATATGCAATAAGCGCATAGTTACTACGATATTTATATTGTAAAAATATGGACTCCACAAAAGAAATAACAGCCTTACTACAACTGATCGATGATCCTGATGAGGACATCTATAATACTGTAACAGATAAGATCATCTCATTTGGCAAGGGCATTCTACCCAATTTAGAAAGCTTATGGGAACATACCAGCGATGAAGCTATTCAAGTAAGAATTGAAACCATTATTCATAAATTGCATTTCCGCGATTTAACCAATGACTTATTGGAATGGAAAAAAGACCGAGCTGATTTAAGCAAGGGTGCTATTTTAATTGCCAAATATCATTACCCTGACTTATTAGATAGTACCGTTTTTCATGAATTAGAAAAACTCCGTCGAAATATTTGGCTGGAAATGAATAGCTATCTTACCCCACTTGAACAGATTAATATTATCAGCAGTATATTTTTTAATTATAACAAACAAAAGGGTGTTGAATTAGCATTTGATAACCCCGATGATTATTTAATTAATAAAGCGCTTGAATTAAAAAAAGGAAATGCAATTAGCAATGGAATTATTTATTTGATAATAGGCGAATTGTTAGATATTCCTGTCAAAGCCATCTCTATTCCTCGGCAATTTATTCTGGCCTATATAGATATGCAATATGAAATACTTAATCCGCTTGGGCCCCCTTCTGAAAAAAATAAATTTTATATTGATCCGCTCAATGGACAAATTTATACTCATAAGGACGTTGAAAATTATTTCAAAAGAATATCAGTACCCCCTACAGCTAATTATTTCATGGAAATGAGCAATGTTCGTATTATTCAATTTCTTTTAGAAGAATTGGCCAAATGTTTTGACAATGACCTCAATCGATATAAAATGAATGAACTATTATTTTTATCAAATCTTTTAGGCGAATGATTTACCATGTCGTACAGCAACAACAATGGAATACTGCCCTAGCACAAGGATATTATGAAGCACCCTCTCTTCAATTGGAAGGCTTTATTCATTGCAGTCAACAATCTCAAATCGAGGGTGTTTTACAAAGATATTATAAGGGGCAAATGGGACTCCTCCTATTGCATATTGAGGAGACACTACTAGATGCACCTCTTAAATATGAGCTGGCCCCATCTGTAAATGAGGAATTTCCACATGTATTTGGAAGAATTAATATCAATGCGGTAACAAAGGCTGTTCCGATTCAATAAATTTTTACCTAACAATTCACCAATGATTAGCTGGTCCGATTTTGAAAAAATAGAAATCAGAGTAGGTACTGTTCTGTCTGCGCAAGCATTTCCAAAAGCTAAAAAACCTGCTTATCAATTGACAATCGACTTTGGAATATTGGGCATCAAGAAATCCTCTGCACAAATAACAGCTCACTATCAAACGGCATCTTTGGTTGGCAAACAGGTAATAGCAGTTGTAAATTTTCCTCCCAAGCAAATTGCACAATTCATGAGCGACTGTTTGGTATTGGGTGTTTACGACGATAGCAATGAAGTGGTGCTACTATCACCAGATCATCCTGTAACCAATGGATGCAAAATTGGATAAGTAAACAAACAGATTTTTTGAAAAAAAATACAATTTATTATTCCTCACCGCTAGGCATCATCGAAATAATAGAAACCGATGGAGCAATTGTTTCTATTGGATTTATCAACTCTTTAAAAGGTAGTAAAATCGACGAAAGCACCATTAAATGCCTTGCCTCTTCAAACGAAATTTTACTGGAATGTGTTAAGCAACTCGAGGAATATTTTAATGGAAGCAGAAAATATTTTAACCTCCCTTTATTACAGCTAGGTACTAATTTTCAAACAGCTGTTTGGAACGAATTATTAAAAATACCCTATGGTCAAACCATCAGTTACCATACTTTAAGTAAAAAATTAGGGAATGCAAAAGCCATTCGAGCGGTGGGAACTGCCAATGGAAAAAATGCAATTGGAATCGTAATTCCCTGTCACAGAGTTATTGGATCTGATGGCAGTCTTATTGGGTATGCCGGTGATCTTTGGAGAAAAAAAAGACTATTGGAACTGGAAGCTACTTATGCACATGGACTACAATTCTTGTTCTAAGATTTTTCTAAATCTTCTTTACCAAAATTAAATGGCAATAATTGCCTTGATTGGTTAACTACAATAATAGCACCTGTTTCTCCTCCGAGCACTAATCGAATGGCTCCAGCAGTTCGATCTTCAAATTCGGCTAATGCCTGTCGGCACATTCCACATGGTGATACTGGTTTATTGCTTTCAATTGTACTGCTTTTATAGGAAATTGCCATAGTACTGATAGCCATCCCAGGAAATAAGCTGGCGGCGGTTGACATCAAAACTCTTTCGGCACAAATACCCACTGGATAGGATGCATTTTCTTGATTGGTACCTTTTACTATTTGACCATTACTCAATCGAGCCACTGCGGCTACAGAAAAATGCGAATAAGGTGCGTACGCATGAATAGTTTCCTCCTTAGCAAGCTTTAATAACAACGCATCTTCAGCATTTAATTCTTCCATTGAATTATACTCTTCATATTCGAACTGGTAAGATTGTTTTTTCATTTCGGTATTATTTAAAACTCCACAATATTGATTGTCCTAAGACAAAAAATCCTTACTGCATTACTGCCAGTAAGGACTTTGTATATTAAATTTACGAATAATTCATAAGGATACCAACTATTTGGCAACGAGCATTTAATTGATCCACTTAAAAATACGATTCCAACGTGGCCCGCCTTCCCAACTAAACCAAATCAGAGATGCCTTTCCTACTATATGATCTTCGGGAACAAATCCCCAGAAACGACTATCCTGACTTTTATGTCGATTATCCCCCATCATCCAATAATAATTCATTTTAAAAGTATAGCTAGTTGCTTCTTTACCATTGATCCAAACCTTTCCATTCTCTTCCTTCCATTCGTTGTTTTCATACACTTCAATAACCCTTCTATACAATAAAATATTTCTTGTATTCAATGGAATGGTTACGTCTTTCTTAGGCACCCACAACCCCTCTTCTCCGCCAAAATTATCGGTGGTCCAATTAAATTTAAATCCATTATAACAATAAGGGTAAGTAACATTGATACTTGAATCTGCATCTCGTTTTACTTCTTCTACACCTGAAATTGTTTTTAATTTAGCCACTTCATCAACACTCAAGTTAATTCGATAAACACCTGAACCAACAGCATTAAAATCATTAGAAACTTGCTCTTTCTCAGTCATATTTAAATGAATACCGGCCGATTTCAACAATTCTTCATCTAAATTATTTTTAGACCGAACGATATAAAAAGTAGAAGTATTTTTAAACGCAGATGGCTTACTATCGATATATAATTGCCCGTCGATTACTTTCAATGTATCGCCTGCAATAGCCACGCATCTTTTAACATAATTCTCTCTTTTGTCAACTGGCCTGGTTTTAATGGTAAAGCGATCCCATATCTCCTCTCTGCCATAAGCTCTTACCAAATCGTAATATGGTTGTTCGGAATCATACTCTGCCGTTAATGTATCGCCACCTGGGAAGTTAAATACCACTACATCATTGCGTTTAACAGGAGAGGCAAACCAACGGGTGTATGGAATTTTTACCCACTCCACATAGGATTTCGTATTCAGTCCTGGAATGGTATGATGTACAAATGGCATCGCAATTGGCGTGTTAGGAATACGAGGGCCATAAGCCGTTTTACTCACAAATAAAAAGTCATTCACCAACAAGGTCTTTTCCATCGAAGAAGTGGGAATCGTGTAGGCTTCAAAAACAAAAGTGCGTATAATGGTGGCCGCTACTACTGCAAAAGCTGCCGCATCAATCCACTCCCGAACAGAAGACTTTTTATAATTTTTAACCACAGCAGTGCCTGCATATCGCTCATTGTTGCTAAAACCCAAATAGGGGAAATAAAGAAAAGGAACCAAAGTGGTAGCCGCATGATGCCAAAATCCAAATCGGCCAAAATGCTCTACAAATTTGATGGTAATCCAAATGGTAATGAATTGACCGGCAATAGGTACTAATTGGAAGAAAAACCAGTATTTCTTTAATTCCATTTTTTCAATCATACACCAGGTATTATAGAAGGGCACCCAAGCCTTCCATGATTCAATACCGGCCTTTTTGAACATACCAAACATGCCAATATGCCATCCCAATGCAGCTACGATAAAAATAATCCAACCCATAGTAAGTTTATATTTTGAAGGCCAAAAGTACCATATTATATTGTAGCATGGAAAACCGCTTATAAAATGTTTAAGTTCTTTAACAAATCGAATTGAGGGCCATTTGAATGGCATCACTTACTTCGGCAGCTTTATTCATGATCATAAAATGCCCGCCCCCTTCAATAATCATATCCGCTTTTATATTCTTTATGGGGAAAATCTTATCCTCCGCCCCGTGAATATGAAAACAACCGGGAAACATCCATTCATTCTTCCAATTGAGGACTTCATTCACTGCCCAATTGGTATACCCCATTTTTGCCTGTTGACGATAAGCATTGGCCATATCTTTTTCATCCTTCGTACTGGCGCCCAAAAAATAATTCTGAATGGGCGCTGTAATTTTGTAACTCTTCATAGGATAAATTTTATTCAATTTAGACTTCGCCACCAATTTCATCCAAGCGGGTAATTCAGCACTGGTTTTTACGCTGCTGATTAATATAATCTGCCTAACCTTTCTTTGTTTGGCAATTTCAATACACATTATCCCACCAAAAGAAAGTCCCATAAGTATTGGATTGTCTTCTTTTATCTGCTCACTCATTCTGGCAGCATAGGATTCGATTGCTTCATTTTTAATTGGGTCCACCCATGGAATTAAATGAAGCAGAAAGCCATTAATATGAAGCTTTGCAAATGCCCGTTCGTCTGCACCGAGCCCACTGATACAGTAAATTGTGTTCATGTTAATGCGATGATTTAATCGAATGGTGAAGGAAGCTAACAAGTTAAACGACTAGTTCCTTATGCCCCCTAATACTGGAAAGCAAGTATTGATGCAGCAACTGCAATTAAATAATTAATTGAAAAAAAGCCATATACTACCCCAATACATAACTCTTCACATCTTCAACGGTAATGGTTTTACCAGATAAAATAATCAAGCGCTCTACCACATTCCTCAATTCCCTAATGTTACCAGTCCAATTATAATGTTGTAAATACTCAAGTGCTTTCTTTTCAATTTCTTTTTTTGGCTGACCATAATCTGCCGCAATGATGGCCAGAAAATAGTCAATCAACAAGGGCACGTCTTCCCTTCGTTCATTCAAGGAAGGCACATGTATAATGATAACCCCCAAGCGATGATATAAATCCAATCGGAAATTCTTAGATTCCACTTCTTTTAACAAATCTTTGTTGGTAGCAGCTACCACTCTTACATCCACATTAATATCTTTTTCAGCTCCCACACGTGTAATCTTCCCTTCCTGTAAAGCCCTTAATACTTTTGCTTGAGCAGTAGCACTCATATCCCCTATCTCATCCAAAAAAAGTGTACCAGTATTTGCAGCTTCAAATTTTCCAATTCGTTGTTTGATGGCAGAAGTGAAAGATCCCTTTTCGTGGCCAAATAATTCGCTTTCTATTAATTCGCCTGGAATGGCTGCGCAGTTAACTTCGATGATTGGACCAGTACTACGATTGCTTTTTTCATGAATCCATCTTGCTACCAATTCCTTTCCTACTCCGTTCTCACCGGTAATTAAAACTCTGGCATCAGTAGGTGCCACTTTCTCTACTGTTTCTTTAATCTTTTTGATAGCAGCACTCTCGCCGATCATTTCCTGCACCTTACTCACTTTGCGTTTAAGGGTTTTTGCTTCGGAAACAAGCACTTGCTTATCTAAGGCATTCCTCAATGTAATTAGCAAACGATTCAAATCAGGCGGCTTACTTACATAATCAAATGCACCTTTCTTCACCGCCTCTACAGCAGTATCAATATTTCCATGTCCACTGATTACAATGATGGGAACATCTGCATTTATTTCTTTTGCTTTCTCTAAAAATTCAAGTCCATCCATCTTGGGCATCTTGATATCACACAAGACAACATCATAAGTTTTGGAACTGAATAGTTTTAATCCCTCTTCTCCATCACTTGCCTCATCTATCTTATAACCCTCATAACTAAGAATTTCAGATAAAGTTTTTCGTATTGCCCTTTCATCATCAATGATTAAAACACTTGCCATAATTATTTTTCAAAATTTTATTTTCCCTTTCTCAAAAATAATCAAATATTTTCGCAAACCATTCGCAATTATACTGGCCAGTCATTACTGTTAAAACCAGCCTTGGATAGGAATTTAAATAGGATTACAGGCATTCTTCAGTAATTTTGTTGCTGATTACAAAATGTCTAATTCAACCTTCAGATTTATTGAAAACCCTGAAGGCAATACTAATTTTCGGCATTAATCTTGACTATATATACTTCCGCCAAAAAATAGTGATTCTTTTAGATCTCTTGACATTTTGGCTTTATATTAACCAATTATGAATAATAAGTTTTATTTGCAAGGAACAGAAGAGGAAATGGAGTTTATGCCCATCATACCTATGAACGATCAGGATGACCCAAATGCTGCATCAGAGCCAATTCCAGAGGAAATTGCCCTACTACCGTTACGCAATACAGTACTTTTCCCTGGTGTTGTAATACCTATAACAGTTGGGAGAGACAAGAGTATTAAGGCAGTAAATGATGCATATAAGGCTGACAAATTGATAGGTGTGGTAGCGCAAAAAGACAGTAATGTTGAAGAACCCCTTGTAACCGATTTGGAAGCTATTGGCACTGTTGCAAAAATTGTGAAGCTCATTAAAATGCCAGACGGAGGAACCACCATCATTATTCAGGGAAGAAAGCGATTCAATATTGTTGAAATCCTTAGCGAAGAACCCTATTTCAAGGCAAAAATCAAAACAATTGAAGAGGAAATTCTAGCTGATGATCCTGATTTCAATGCCATGGTCGGCAGCATCAAAGACCTTGCTGCACAAATTATTAGCATGAGTCCCAACATGCCCAGCGAGGCTTCTATCATTTTAAAAAACATTGAGAACCCTTCCTTCCTTATTCATTTTGTTAGTAGTAATTTAAATAGCGATATCAGAGAAAAACAAAAACTACTGGAAATTCATAGTATCAAAGAAAGAGCAGAACTGCTGATGAATTTGATGCAAACAGAATTGCAGTATACCGAGCTGAAAAACAAAGTAACCAATAAGACGAGAGCTGAATTAGATAAACAACAACGCGAATATTTTCTGCAACAACAAATGAAAGCCATCAAAGAAGAATTGGGTGGCGATAATGTGGCGGAAGTAAAAGAGATGCAGAAAAAAGCAGAAACAAAAAAATGGCCTGCTGCTGCTAAGGAAATGTTTAATAAGGGAGCGGAAAAACTGGAAAGGATGCATCCCAGTACACCCGATTATTCTGTTGTGTACAATCACCTCGACTTAATGCTTGATCTCCCTTGGGAAGATTATACCGAAGATCAATATGATTTAAAGAAAGCAAAAAAAGTACTTGATATTGATCACTACGGAATGCAAAAAATAAAAGAAAGAATTTTAGAATACCTAGCTGTATTAAAATTAAAAGGTGATATGAAATCACCCATTCTTTGCTTTTTAGGCCCTCCCGGTATTGGTAAAACAAGTTTAGGAAAAAGTATTGCAGCTGCTATTAACAGAAAATATGTTAGAGTTAGCTTAGGCGGATTGCATGATGAAAGCGAAATACGTGGACATCGTAAAACCTATATTGGTGCAATGCCCGGTAGAATTCTACAATCTATTCGGAAAGTTAAAAGCAGTAATCCTGTAATGATATTGGATGAAATTGATAAAGTGGGCAATGATTTTCGTGGCGACCCCTCCTCGGCCTTATTGGAAGTATTGGATCCCGAACAAAACCATTCTTTTTATGATAATTACCTTGAATTAGAATATGATTTAAGCAAGGTTTTATTCATTGCCACTGCTAACAACCTCAGCAATATTCAACCTGCATTAAGAGACCGATTAGAAATCATTGATCTGAGCGGATATGCAGTAGAAGAAAAAATTGAAATTGCTAAGAGGCACCTGATGCCTAAGCAAAAAGAAATGCATGGACTAAAGGAAAATAGTTTTAAAATCAGTGATGCTGTACTTGAAAAAATTATTGAAGACTATACCAGAGAAAGTGGTGTAAGAGAATTAGACAGACAACTGGCCAGTGTCATGCGTTTTCAAGCAAAGGAATTAGTAGTAAAAGGGAAATTAAAAGCCACTGTTACTGGCAATGATGTAGAAAGGATTTTAGGCAGAACAAAGTATAGCAACGAGATTTATAAAACAGCCAATATGCCCGGTGTAGCGGTAGGCCTTGCTTGGACCTATGTAGGTGGCGACATCTTATTTATAGAAACACAATTAAGTGATGGTAAGGGAGAACTTAAACTTACAGGCAACCTAGGTAATGTGATGAAGGAAAGTGCCAGTACAGCTTTAACCTATTTGGAGGCCAATTGCAAAAAAGTAAATATAGACCCGGATCAATTTAATAAGAAGGATGTACATATACATGTTCCGGAAGGAGCAGTTCCCAAAGATGGACCAAGTGCTGGCATTACCATGTTAACTGCACTAGCCAGTGCCTTTACAGGTAGAAAAGTAAAACCATTTTTAGCCATGACAGGAGAAATTACCCTGCGAGGACAGGTTTTACCAGTAGGCGGCATCAAAGAAAAAGTATTGGCTGCTAAAAGAGCTGGCTTAAAGGAAATTATTATGTGCTGGCAAAACGAAAAAGATGTACAGGAAATAAATAACCAATTCATAAAGGGCATTAAATTTCACTATGTGAAGAATATGCAACAGGTACTTGAATTGGCTTTATCATAAAATAATAAGTTCTTTTGGGGCTATAGCCAACCCTGAGAAAGATTTTTACGTTATTACCCTGATTGATTCAACTAAATCATGTTGGTTGATTTTAGGGTTAAATTCATCCCCTCCGTTTTAACGGAGGGGATTTTCACTTAATAGAAAAGAAGAAGGAATGTATTTAGTGTACAATAAAACTTACAACCTATCCCCTTGCTATCGATACTGCCATTCCGTCTAAAGCCAGTATCTTTAATTGTCTTTTATTATTCGAATATGAAGAAACGCAATGCCCTATACATACTAAGTCTGCTATTGGCATTAATACAGCTAGGAAGCCATGCGCAAACAATTGGAGGCAATAGCAGTTATAATTTTTTAAAATTACCAGGTGGCCCACAAAATACCGCTTTAGGTGGCATCAATATTAGCAATCAAAATAAAGACATCAATATTGCCAATCAAAATCCTGCACTCTTAAGAGATAGTATGGATGCCCAACTCTCGGCTTCCTTCAACGCTTTTTTTGCAGGAATTGGAAACTATCATTTGATGTATGTAAAAAACATCCCCCCGCTAAAAATGCAATTGGCTGCAGCAGTGATTTTTTTCAATTATGGAAAAACAACAGCCACAGATGCAGCTGGAAATATTATGGGAAGCTTTCACCCAATGGATTATGTAGTTACTATCAGCGCCGCCCAGGAATTTAAACCACAATGGCACTATGGAATAAATTTAAAGTATATACAATCAGCCTATGGCCAATATACAAGCAATGGCATAGCAGGAGATTTTGGCATTACCTATACAGATGAAAATAAATTTATTCAAGTTGGCTTTTTGGCAAAAAACATGGGCAGCCAAATAAAAGCCTATGGAACAGAAAAAGAAGACCTGCCATTTGATGTACAATTGGGATTCAGTAAAAAACTTAGCAGCATTCCCTTACAATTTTCTATTACGTTGCATCACTTGCACCAGTTCGATATCCGGTACCAGGATAGTACATTCAATGAAAACATTTATTCAGACAATAGCGCAAATAAAAAATTTACAACCGACAAAATATTTCGTCACGTGGTGTTAGCAACACAGTTTTACATTGGCGATAAAATAGAATTGACTGTAGGCTATAATCACCTTAGAAGGACTGAACTAAAAATTAGTAGTGGCAGCAATGGCTTTAATGGAATGTCATTCGGACTGGGAGTGCTATTCAATAAAATACAATTTCGCTATGCCACTGGCTATTATCAAAATACCAAAGGCTATCATCAATTTGGCATTAATATGAATCTGCGGGAATATTTCAATTGGAAGCAGTAGCCCTATCCTTGGCTTTTTCCATCCAATCTTTTTCTTTCTTAGTAGTGAAAGCCTGCATTACCCCAATTAAAAATATGGCAGCAATATTGCCGGCCAAATACCATTGTGCGAAAACTGAATAATTGGTTATATCGTGGTAATGCACTTTAAAATAAGTGCTTAAATCATTTATTAAAAAATATAAACTGATCAATATCCCCACCGTAAATAGGCACCAGGAGAAATATTTAACAAATGTTGAAGGATGCGATTTTGTTCTAACAAAAAAAATGGAATAAGCAGTACAAAATATTAAAGGCGGAAAGGAAATGACAAATATTTCAAAAATAAGATCAACAGGCTTTGAGGAAATAACAGCTGACAATCCATAAAAAATACCAAATACCAAACTAAAACTAACCGGTATGGCAAGGAATAGCAGAAATATAATTAATGAAAGCTTTGTGTATTTAATAAACCGATCGTCCATAATTATTTATTTAAACTATCTAATTTTTGTTCAAATGCCTTCAACAAAGTATCATTAGATTTTTTCAAATCCTTATCAATTGATTCAAATGCCCGCATGATACTATCCGAAGCCTCCCTAGCAGCTTTTGCTTCAGCTGCTTTATCATTCGCCAAAGAACAAGCCGATAACAACAAACAACAAAAAATCAATCCCTTTATCATTTCAATCTTATGCAATTAAAAATAACTAAGGTTGGTTTTAGGACTAAGGCTTAACAATGTTTCATACATCAGTTTAATCGTATGTTCAATATCACTGGTATGCAACATTTCAACGGTTGTATGCATATAACGCAATGGAATAGAAATTAAAACACTTGGGCAACCATCATTGGCATAAGCAAATGAATCGGTATCAGTACCCGTACTTCTGCTCACCGCATGACATTGAACAGGAATTTTATGTTTGGCAGCAGTGGCTTGTACCAAATCCAACATTTTATTATGCACCGCAGGCCCATAAGTAAGGGCAGGTCCTTTACCACAAGCTGTTTCGCCATCCATTACTTTATTCATCATGGGGGTAGTAGTATCATGGGTTACATCGGTGATGATGGCTACATTGGGCTTTATTCTTCGGGCAATCATTTCTGCACCACGCAAGCCAATTTCTTCCTGTACGGCATTAACAACATATAATCCATAGGGCAATTTTTTCTTATTTGCTTTTAAGAGTCTTGCTACTTCGGCAATCATAAAACCGCCAATACGATTATCAAATGCGCGACCAATTAAGTAGCCATACGCTAAGGATTCAAACCCTTCTTCATAAGTTACTACCGCACCAATATGAATACCTAAACTTTCTATTTCTTTTCTATTTCTGGCGCCACAATCTAAAAATAAATTATCCACTTTTGGTTGTGGCTCTTTATTGTCATTGTTACTAATCCTTGAATGTATAGCAGGCCATCCAAATACAGCTTTTACTGCCCCTTTTTTTCCATGAATCAAAACTCGCTTTGCAGGAGCTATCTGATGATCTACTCCCCCATTGCGTTTTAAATATAACAATCCGTCTGGAGAAATATAATTGACAAACCAACTGATTTCATCGGCATGTGCCTCAATAACAACTTTGAATGGCGCATCAGGATTGATAACACTTACTGCCGTACCATAGGGGTCTGTAAATTGTGTATCAGCAAAATCTTTGGTATATTTTAACCATAATTTTTGACCACTGCTCTCAAATCCTACTGGTGAAGGATTATTGATATAATTTTTGAGAAACTCCCAAGATGCTGCATTTAAAATTGAGGCAGCTTTTTTTCCTTTTGCCATAGATATATTTTATAGAATGCAAAATTAGTTAAATAGATGCAATGAAGGTGGCCAGTGCAGAAAATAACATCAACCCATCGATGAAAAAATAATAAAAAATATAGCCCCTTGCTGTTGTAGAATATTTATACCCCATCACGGTACCCAATAAACTTATTTGTAAAGCAGCTGATTGCTTGAAGTTTATTCCGTTGAAAGCATAGTAATTGTTTAACAAAATCAGACAAATCACCAGTGACCATACTACATAAAACAGGCTTTTAGCAGTAAAATAGGTAGCCAGGCTTTCTTGTCCCCGCACCTGATCTATTGCAATATCCCGCGTATCGAATATGATACACAAAAGCAACATAAACATAAACCTATTGCCCAGCAATAGCACTTCGGCCATATTTAATTCATACAATGCTTTCTGAAGCGGAAGAAGGGCGGTTACCAAGGTCCAAACCAAGGCCAATATAATGGTCTTAAATATACCCATACTGAAAGAAAACTTAAATACCCGCAATGAGATGATGGGTAGAAAATATAAACTGCTTAAAAGGACTACAATTATAATTGCGCCCATATTAAACTGAACAGATTTGAAACAATATAAAATGGCAGGGATAGCAATACAAACCAAGAATAATTTGACAGCTTCCTTTTTTAGCAAGATTGATTGCTTATTGCCAGTCTGATAAAAATAGGCGCTTAATAACCAATAAATATTATAACTAAGAAGGGTTGCAAAGAAAATGAATCCATATACATACCAATCCTGTTTTACTTGAAGTAATTGATAAGTTTGTAGCGTTAAGCCCACTGCACAAAAGGCAATAAAGATAGAATGAGACAGTATGAACCGAAACCAGTTCATCAGGGCGTGATGTAATAAACAGGCGCTGCAGTTCTGATGATATTGCTTTTATTTTTTGCAAAATCCTTCAAATAAACTTCAAAATAAAGCGTATCGGTCTTGGGCCTTGGACGATTGCTTGCTCCTAAAAAATTAGCCAAATTGACTGAAATATCGCCTTTGAAATTTTTGACTGCACTGGTTTGGATATCAGGGAGTATCAAAGAATCAATTTTGCCTGTAAGTAGGTTTTTGACAACAATATAGGAAGTGTCTTTTTGACTTTTGAACCCTAAATCACCTTCTGCATCAGTTACCGTAATCGTCATAACTGGAATTTGCTGTTGATTAACGGGCACATTGCTGTAAGCTGCATTGGGTTTAATGGACTTAAACTCAATTTGTGGCACAGTCGTATACTTGTCTTTTTTACAAGCAATAAAAAGAATTCCTATTGTTGCTATGAGGAGGATGTTCCGCATTGTCGTAATTTAGTGTTTCAAATTTAGTGATAGAAATTGAATACTGCCGAAAAAAATATAGACCTGGAAGCCAGGATATTCGCTGCCGATGAACAAGATTTTAACAAATTGGCTATTGATATTTTCAGGTTTCAGTACGCGCAGAACGATATTTATAGAAAATATTGCGACTCGATACAAACTATTCCAGCAGCCATACATACCATAACAGAAATCCCTTTTCTACCCATTCAGTTTTTTAAATCCCATGAAGTAAAAGTTGGCAATTTTGATGCAACCATACAATTTGAGAGCAGTGGCACTACTGGCAGTATGAATAGCAAACATTTCCTAAAGGATGCTGAATTATATAGAAAAAGTTTTTTGAAGGCCTTTCAACATTTTTATGGTCATCCAAGAAACTACTGTATACTGGGACTCCTACCTTCGTATTTAGAGAGGGGGAATTCTTCTTTGGTATTTATGGTAGATGCATTGATGAAGGAATCCAATCATCCTTTGAATGGGTTTTATTTACAAGACCACGATAAACTGCACAGCACATTATTACACAATGAGCTGCTTGAACAACCCACGCTATTAATTGGTGTCACCTACGCATTATTGGATTTTGCAGCACTTTATCCAATGGAATTAAAGCATACCATTGTTATGGAAACCGGTGGAATGAAAGGCCGTAGAAGGGAACTTACCAGAGCTGAAGTACATGCCGAACTAGAATCGCATTTACAATTACAAACAGTACATTCAGAATATGGCATGACAGAATTGTTATCGCAAGCCTATTCAAAAGGAGAAGGCTTTTTTCATTGTCCATCTTGGATGAAAATATTAATAAGAGAGGAAGATGATCCCTTTGAAGTTTCCTTAGCTTTTGACAATACACTTATGGGGGGTGCCCTTAATATCATTGACCTTGCCAACCTGTACAGTTGTTCTTTTATTGCTACAGATGATATAGGCAGGTTGTACAAAAACGGAAGTTTTGAAGTGGAAGGAAGGATTGACAACAGTGCTATCAGGGGCTGTGGCTTAATGTTATTATAATAGCTTAGCTTTTTTTATATCAAACCCATTTTTTGCAATATCAAATGTGCTTCCTTTTGCTACTCTTGATTTTTCAGATAGGTAAAACTCCAAGATCAACACCCTCCAATTAAACACTTGTTGATAGCAGTCGCCAACAACCTCTAAATAGGTGGAATTGAAGCACCTTGAATGGAGAAAGAATGCCCCGTCTTGGGGTTATATTACCCTGTCAAATAATAAAAAAGGGGGCTACCTTTAGACTGCCCCCTTTTTATTGGTAGTTCTTTTACAATTTATTAGTTCATCATTTCTACGCTTCTATTGATAAAATTGGTGAGGCTACTTCCCTTCAATAAACCTTGTGATAGCAAAGCAAGGTCTGCTAAGTTTTGAACCATTTTTTCTTTTTTATCAGATTCAGTAGAAGCCAGTATGTTTTTATACACCGGATGATTACCATTTACTGTTAGGGTAACTTCGTCAGGCATATTAGAATAAAAAGCACCCATTCCACCCTGCATTGAAGCCATATCTTTCATACGACGCATAAATTCTGGGCGCGTTGCAATTACCGGAGGTGCTTCTGTACTCAGCCCTTTTACTTCTACGGTTACATTCAATTCGGGATGTTGTACGATAAATAAACTTTTGAGTGTTGCTTCTTCCTCCTTTGCCAAAACCGATTCAATGGATTCTTGCTTATCAATCAAATTATCAACAATATCACTATCTACTCTAACAAACTGCACATTTTCCCATTTCATCTCCATCTGATTCAAGAAGCCATTATCGATAATGGATTCTAGTTTTACCACCACATAGCCTTTTGTATTGGCCTGTTGAATAAACGCATCTTGTTGTACAGGATTATTAGTATATAAAATGACCTGTTTACCATCTTTGTTTTTCTGCAATGTTTCAGTGGCAAGCTTGTATTCTTCCAGCGTTTGAAAACCACCTGCTGTATTTTCCAATACCAAAAACTTATTGGCTTTCTCTAGAAATTTGTCATCCGTCATCATTCCGTACTTCACAAATAATCCAAGGCTTTCCCATTTTTCTTCAAAAGATTTTCTATCTGATTTAAAAATCTCTTCTAATTTATCTGCTACCTTCTTGGTAATATGCGCATTGATCTTGCGAACATTGGGGTCGCCTTGTAAATAACTGCGACTAACATTCAAAGGAATGTCAGGAGAATCGATGACACCATGCAAGAGCATTAAAAATTCAGGTACAATATCTTTTACCTCATCGGTAACAAATACCTGGTTGCAATACAATTGTATTTTATCCTTTTGTATTTCATAGCTCTGTTTGATTTTAGGGAAATACAAAATACCCGTCAAATTAAAAGGATAATCAACATTTAAGTGAATCCAGAATAAAGGCGGCTCACTAAAAGGATACAATTCCTTGTAAAAATTCTTATACTCTTCTTCTGTTAAATCAGCTGGCTTCTTGGTCCAGGCTGGACTAGGGTTATTGATTTGTTTATCCTCAAAGAAAATAGGCACGGGTAAAAATCTACAGAATTTTTCTAACACCGTACGAATTCGATCAGCTTCTAAAAACTCCTGGCACTCTTCGTTCAAATGCAAAATAATATCCGTACCCCTGTTTTCCTTTTCCACTTCGGTTAAGCTAAACTCCGGACTTCCGTCGCATTCCCATTGTACAGCAGTACTTCCTTCCCGAAAACTTTTGGACACTACGGCTACTTTATCACTTACCATGAAAGAACTATAGAAGCCAAGGCCGAAATGACCAATGATACTAGCTTCATTTTGGCCCTTGTATTTTTCCAGGAATTCTTCTGCCCCACTAAATGCAACCTGATTCAAGTATTTATCTACTTCCTCGGCTGTCATACCAAGCCCTTTATCGGCAATGGTTAATGTTTTTTTGTCAGTATCAATGGAGATATCAATCCTTAATTCTCCCAATTCACCCTTTGCTTCCCCGATAGAGGATAAAGTTTTGAGTTTTTGGGTAGCATCTACAGCATTGCTTACCAATTCGCGTAAAAAAATGTCATGCTCGCTGTAAAGAAATTTCTTAATAATGGGGAAGATGTTCTCTGTCTGTACCCTGATATTGCCTTTTTGCATATTTTTTGTTTTTTTTACTAGTAATTAGCTTACTAGTCTGCTACCTGCAAACCCAGTACCAATTGATGGTAGGCTGACAGGATGTCAATGTGAATTCAATAATTTTTTTATTGAAAATTGAGTTTTATTTATACTCACCATAAACGGCACGAAGGGTATCAGCAATTTCGCCCAGGCTGCAATAATTTTCAACAGCAGTTATAACCAAGGGCATGAGGTTCTCTGTTCCACTGGCTGCCTGGCTAATGGCCTGCAATGATTTTTTAACTTTTTCATTGTCCCGCTCCTGCTTCAATTGTTGTAATTTATCCGATTGTAATTGACGAATACTATCATCAATTTTGAAACCAGGCGTATCATGTGTTTCAACCGATTCGAATTTGTTTACCCCAACAATAATTTTTTCGCAGGATTCAATCTGCCGCTGATAATCATAAGCACTTCTGGCAATTTCATCCTGCATAAAACCTTGTTCAATAGCAGATACACTACCCCCCATTGCATCTATTTTCTCAATCAGTTTCCACGCTTCAGCTTCTACTTCATTGGTTAATGATTCTACATAAAAACTACCGGCCAAAGGATCTACTGTATCTGGAGTTCCGCTTTCAAAAGCCACTATTTGTTGTGTACGCAAGGCAATTTTTGCGGCTTGTTCTGTGGGCAAACTAAGGGCTTCATCAAAGCCATTAGTATGCAGCGACTGGGTGCCGCCTAATACAGCTGCCAAGGTTTGAATGGTTACCCGACTGATATTATTTTGAGGTTGCTGTGCAGTAAGCGTACTGCCACCTGTTTGCGTATGAAAACGAAGCATCATAGCTTTGTCATCAGTTGCTCCTAATTCCTTCATCATCTTCGCCCACATTCGTCTGGCTGCACGAAACTTAGCTATTTCTTCAAATAAATTATTGTGTGCATTAAAGAAAAAAGACAATCTTTTGCCAAACACATTGATGTCCATTCCCTTGTCCAAAGCCGCCTTCACGTATGCTTTACCGTTACTAAGTGTAAAAGCTATCTCCTGTACAGCCGTACTACCGGCTTCGCGTATATGATAACCACTGATACTAATGGTATTCCACTTGGGCAATTCGGCAGCACACCATTCAAAAATATCTGTAATGATGCGCATGGAAGGCTTGGGTGGATAAATATAGGTTCCCCTTGCAGCATATTCCTTAAGAATGTCATTTTGAATGGTACCAGCCACTTTTTTCAAATCGGCCCCTTGCTTTTTTGCCAATGCAACATAAAATGCCAATAAAATAAATCCGGTAGAATTGATGGTCATGGAAGTAGAAACAGTCTCCAATTGAATGCCATCAAATAAAATTTCCATGTCTTTAATACTATCAATAGCCACTCCTACTTTACCTACTTCTCCTTCAGATAGTGCATGATCACTATCATAACCAATTTGAGTAGGCAGGTCAAATGCCACACTTAATCCACTAACCCCCTGCGATAAAAGATAATGATACCGTTTATTACTTTCTTCAGCTGTACTAAAGCCTGCATATTGACGCATTGTCCATAATTTTCCTCGATACATATCTGGCTGTACACCTCTTGTAAAGGGAAATTCACCAGGCAACTCCTTCATCTCGACAGATTGCTGGTACAATGCTTTTACTTCAATGCCGGAATCATTAAATATTTTCTTTTCAGAGGGCATAGGGCTAGTTTAAAGATGATTACTTCAAGAGTTTCTTCGCTTCAAAATTGAGGGCATCCAATACGATCTTATTGAGTTCTGCATTATTGGTCATGGAATATTCGAGCAAGGCCTTACTTAATTCAATGCCAGCTGCATTAGCAGGAATGTTGGCTGCTATTTGGTTGATAATAAAACTATTTTGATCTTTTAATTTGGTAATGGCCTTCCACAATTCGGGACTAATATAAATCTGCTGACTGCTATTGTATTCGTATTCTGATTTCAACGTATCCAATAAAGTTATTTGTAATTCCCGGGCACTGGCAGTATCCGAATGATTTCTACTTACTAAATTTTTCAGGCCTGCTCTTTCTGCATACAGTGTTAAGCGCTCATATGCCTGCAATTTCAATTTTAATGTTTCGTTATTGATTCCTAGTTTTTCCCTAATCGCTTCCTTCATTCCATTGAATTCGGCCAAGAGCCATGCAATGGCAATAAAAAAAAGAAAGATAGCAGCAAGAATTACATTCTGAACCGTTTCGGCACTAAAATTCATAGTCGTATATTTATAACTAAATTAAGGCTTTGCAGCTTATGGCCGATTGCTTGCTTATCTATACAGCTAATTTTAAGCCACTCAGCGATTGTTTCCTCATTAAAAATCCTGAAATCGTAAATTGGGATACCTAAATAATTCTACATTTGTATTATAAAGATTAAAAATGGAAACAACCATCAATGTACCTGTTCAACTAACTCCTTCTGCCGTTGCTGAAATTAAAAGGCTCATGCAGGAAGCTGGCTTTGACCAGTCACAGCGTTTACGTATTGGTGTAAAAGGTGGCGGCTGTAGTGGCATGACCTATGTATTGGGATTTGATGCAGCAACCGAAAAAGATGATTTTTTTGAAATGGAAGGCATCCCTTGTGTAATGGATAAAAGTCATGGTATTTATTTAATTGGGATGGAAGTAGATTGGCAAGGAGGATTAAATTCAAGAGGGTTTACTTTTAAAAACCCCAATGCCAGCAAAACATGTGGTTGCGGTACCAGTTTTGCTGTTTAACAAACCTAGTGATCTATTAAGAACTAATCATATTGGCAAAAAAACGCCTCCGGAAAACCGGAGGCTTTTTTTTAAGCCGCTTAAACGAATTTAAGCGACGGAAGGTTTAATGGCGATAATTTAAAAAGAGGCTATCTACCAAAGTAAATATTGACTGCCTCCACTCTATTTTCGACATGTAATTTTTCGTATACATGGTAAACATGTTTGCGAACTGTTTCAGCACTAATAGCCATAGACTCTGCAATTTCTTTATACATCAATCCCTTGGATAACATTTGCAAAATTTCCATTTCCCGCCTTGATAAATCTTCCAAAGATTTAGAGTTGGCTATTTTAGAACTGGCAGGTTTGTTTTGAAAGGCCGATACTACTTTCCTGGCAATCTGTCCGCTCATGGGAGCGCCCCCTTCCATTAGTTCTTTAATACTTTCTAACAATTTACCTGGAGCAGTTTTTTTAAGTATATATCCGCTGGCACCAGCACGCAGGGCCTCAAAAATCTTTTCATCTTCTTCATAAATGGTACACATCATGAATAAAATTTCCGGATTTTTAGTTTTCAATTCCCTTACTACATCTATGCCATTTATTCCACCTAAATGGATGTCCATTAAAACAACTTTTGGATGCATTTTTGGAATTAATAAAAGTGCTTCTTCGCCACTCACACAGGACCCCGCTAATGTATATCCATCCGACATTTCAATTATTTGTTCCAATGCATTTCGGATGTCATGATTGTCTTCTACTATTGCAATAGGTATATTCATAATGCAAAAATTAGGAAAAATAAGCAAATATGCAATACCACAAACTGGTAATACATTTTGCTAGATCTTATTTATATGGGGTGAAAAGGAGGAATTTTTCCTTAAAAAATGGCTCCTTGAATATTTTTTCAATCTCCCAAACATGGGGTTTACAACCACTTTCAAAGATTTCTTCGCTCAAATCGCCCCCTTTTAAGCAAATAAGGCCATTGGCTGGCAGCTGATTTCTCCTTAAAACAGGCTTACTCCAATGCCATAAATCCTTCAATGGGGCCACGGCACGGCTGACAACAGTATCAAATTTTCTATTGCGAATATCCTCGGCCCTGCTATGTAAAGTGCTTAGATTCTTTAATCCTATTTCAGCAGCAATTTCATTTACCACTTTAAGCTTTTTGTTAATGCTATCCACTAATAGAAACTGTGTTTCGGGAAAAAAAATCGCCAAAGGCAAACCAGGGAAACCACCGCCTGCTCCCAAATCCATAATTTCTTGTCCTGCCATAAATTCAAATTGAGTAGTAATGGCCAGGGAATGCAAAACATGGTGCTCATAAAAAGCATCCATATCCTTTCGACTGATTACATTTATTTTTTCATTCCAAGCTGTATACAATTCTTTCAATGCACCCAATTGGGCTAATTGAGCGGGCGTAAAATCGGCGAAATAATGAGTAATTATTTCCATGATGGCCTTGGTTTTCGTAATAAAGAAAAAGAGAAAAATAGATAATAAAAAAACATTCCAATATCAAAAAACAGAAACCAAGGATAAAGGTCTTTCTCCCCCAATTTTTTCAATCCAATAAAATAGATAACTGCTTGTAATATAAAGCGAATACCAAATACAATGAGCGCCCATTCCCATTGATAGAAAACCAAGGAGGCGGTCAGTAATGGATAAAAGAGAAAATGCGAAAATGTATATATACCCAATAAGAATTGATGAATGGGTTTGTAATATTTACTGGTGCTATAGTGGCGTCTTTTTTGCTTGCGCCATGCTTGCCAATTACGTGGAGGTTCACTTAAAGTAAAAGCATCCTTATCTATATTAATATCCGTATTAGTTGAATTGGCCGCCATATTGATAAATAAATCATCATCCCCACTAGGTATTTTATTATGTGCCGAGAAGCCTTTGTGTCGAAAAAAAACTTCTTTTTTATAACTCAAATTACGGCCTACTCCCATATAAGGCATGCCAGCCAATGCAAAAGAAAAATATTGAAGCGCTGTGGAAAATGTTTCCCATCGAATAATTTTATTCAACAATCCCTTTTTCTTGTGATAAGCCCCATAGCCTAACACAATTTCAATTCCGTCTTTGTAGGAAGCTTGCATTTTTTCCATCCAATACTCAGAGGCAGGCACACAATCTGCATCTGTCAAAAGCAGGATTTCATATTTGGCCGTTTTAATTCCTACACTCAAAGGGAATTTTTTACCGGGTATTAATTTAGCCTCCTGCTTCAGTTCTACTACATGCAATTGCTTAAAGGCTCTTTGAAATTCTTCCAACAAATATTTGGTTTCATCAAAGGAATTATCATTCACAACAATCACTTCATGCGTAGTGCCATATGTTTGTACCAAGGCTCCCGGTAAATTTTTCGCTAAATTTGCAGCTTCATCCCTTGCACATATAATTACAGATACAGGATGGGTTTGCGATATCGCCTTTGCTTTTGACTTATAAAAAGCAAAACGAAGAAAGAAAAACAAATAGTAAAAAACTTGTACCAGGGTGATGAGACAAAAAGCATAAAAAAACCATTGCCCCCATTGAGTAAAATTCATTGGGCAAAAATAACTAAATCAATTATAGAAAAGTTTATTTATCAAACTGAATTTATCAACCTATATCGGTTCTTATAACAATTATGGCAACCCTAAATTTCGAACTTTTACATACTGATAATCAAACCAGTGCCAGAACTGGAAGAATCACCACCGACCATGGCATCATTCAGACTCCCATTTTTATGCCAGTTGGTACAGTGGGAAGTGTAAAAACAGTTAGTCAGCAACAACTTAAAGAAGAAGTAAAAGCCGAAATCATCTTAGGGAATACCTATCATTTATACCTTCGGCCAGGGCTTGAAACCATGGAAGCAGCTGGCGGATTGCACCAATTCATTGGCTGGGACCGACCAATACTTACCGACAGTG
>CAIOIZ010000130.1 GCA_903858475.1 uncultured Bacteroidota bacterium | reverse complement strand
GACACCGCTTCGTTTGGTACAATTAAAAAAGGAGATACCGCATTTGTGGGATTTGCATTCGTAAATTCAGGCAAGTTGCCATTAAAAATACTTGATGTAAGTGCTAGTTGTGGTTGTACTAAACCAAGATATGATTCAGCTAAGATTTATAAACCTGGAGAAGATGGTATAATTGAAATAGGGTATTATTCAAAAGTTGATACAGGAAATATACTTAAGAATTTGGTAGTGAAAACCAATAGCGAAACAATGCTAAAAGTATTATATATTAGAGGGTTTGTACAATAAATGTTGATAAAATTAGATTGAATAGGGATATTAAAATTCTGAATAATTTAATGACTACCGAGTTTGTACAAATAAAAAAGGGGCCAGCCCCTAACGCCGACCCCTAACTTACACATGAATCTACCTTACTGTTTTACAATTCTTTCAGTTTGAATTTCATTGTTACTGAAGAATGATAAGATGTATAAACCACCTGGTTGGTTGCTTATATTAATTTTATTAATTCCTTTGCTAGCGCTACCGCTATTAATTATTTTTCCATTCATATCGCTTAAGCGATATTGGTAATTGGCAGAAGCATTTACCGTAATGTCGTTTTGTACTAGTGTTGATACATTGAAAGCTTTTTCAGCTTTACCGCTTGCACGCAATGCAACTGTGTTTGAATAAACTACTTGATTTAATACAGAAGTTACTTTCAATCTATACAATAGGGTATTGCTATTATATGGCTGATAAGAAAAATTCTTTGCGCTGGCATCTACGGTGAGGAGTGGTTTGAAATTGTTGACATCTGTTGCCACTTCAAGCACAATATTTTTAATAGGCTCGTCTGCAACAATATTCCAATTTAAGTTGTGTTTGTTTTTATCATTGTTGCCTTTCAGACTTACATCATGAATAGGCAATAATCCAGTAAATCCAGTGATGCTATATGAACCTAAGCTTCCATATTCACTTGTATTAGAGTTTCCACCACCATCTACTTTCATATAGTAGGTGCCGGCAGATAAAGCAGTATCTATAGAAACGCTCATAGCGGCAGCATTGTCGTAGGTACGAATTAATGTACCTGCAGTATTAAACAGCGTAACTTTCACATCCAGATTAGCTCCTTCTGAATTGGCAGCAACACTAAATGGGTTAATGTTTAAATGCAAATTAGCGCTCTGAGCGAATACAATTCTAAATGCATCTTTATCTGTAGTAGTACTGATAACAGCACTTACATTCAGATTAGTGAAGTTGAGCGCATAGGTACTGGCATTGAGTGTTTCGGTATAATCATCTGCTCTATATGTAAAACCATTACTAGTAGTAATTAAACTCAGATTATCTTGTGTGCTGGTGCAACCATATTGTGTTGGACCATCATTCCATCCAGTCATATTTCTGTAGTAGCTATTGCCCATTACAGGGGCCCAAGCAATTTCACCAGCGCCCACACCAGTATTATAGTATTCTAATGGATTAATACAATCGCCAGTAGCAAATTTTGATTGGTGAGACAAATTCAGTGTATGACCCGTTTCATGACTACAGCATTCGGCCACCATCTTTGGGATAATTGGACCACCAACCGGTAGTTTATCTGTGAATGCGAAACCAGGTGTATCATCTCCCCATGTAAAAGAACCTAGATAAGAAATACCACCAACACCAGGATACCAACTGCTAGTTGGGGTGACAATAATTCTAATTCTCTGTGTTATGGGAGCTGATAAATATTTAGTTGAATCAGTAGTAACGTTTACATTAAACGGACGGAAATCTTCTGACACACGATTGAATACTTCTGTAATTTCAAGATCGGTCATAGGAGCCGCACTACAAGCCAAAGGATTACCACCATTCCAAACGGAGCTTACAACGTAATGTCCGTCGAAGTCAAGAAAAACAACATAATTGGAACTGGGATAACTGCTTAATTTGGGAACACTGAATGCTTGAAAACTGAATAGCATCAGTATCAGTGATAGGTAAAGAGTAAGTGGTTTTTTCATTTTATAATATTTAGGGGATATTGGAAGAAAGAAAAATGAAATTATATTTTATTTATTGATGAGCACAGGTTTGAACCACACGCTCGGTTTCGATTTTAATAAGTTGATAATTACCTGTAGCATCCTGCTTCAATTCATACATGTCGGAATAATCAAAATGAATGATACGTCCTACATAAGTAATCGTATTGTCGTCATTGGTTCTTTTAGACAAACTAAAAATGGCATTATTAAAGAATGGGGATTTGATAACTAAGCTTTGCAGGTTACTATATTTTACTAGGTTGGAACTTACAGTACCAGGAAAGCTGAAATTAGTAGACAATGCGAGGTTAATATTCTGGCCCTGTGCAATGGTAAATGCTCTTGCCAATTCAGTACTGGAGCAATTAATAACAGCAGCGAAATTATTAAACAGGGAAGGCTTGGTTGAAATGGGTTGCGCCTGACTTGAAGTATTCAAAGCTGTCAACAAGAATGCAAATGCGCAAACAGTTAGGCGTTTCATGATGCCGGATTTTAGTTTTTTTAGAATTTTGGATTGTAGAGCCGAGGCTCCACACAAATATAAACGCATTCGGGAATCCGATATTGTGTAAAACTAAAAAAAGACCAGTTCAATAGGAAAAAACAAGAAAACATTACAGACGGGGTAGTACAACTACTACGTAAACTTACTAAAATTGGCCAGTGCTGAGCATAACAAGGGTGCAAGCTTCCAAGGATTCAATTCCATTTTTTTGGGCAAGTGCAAATAATTCATCATTTTCTGTGCCCGGATTAAAGATAATTCTTTTGGGAGCTAAGGATAGAATGTAGTCGTAATATTGTTTTTGAAAACCTGCGTTTAAATAAAGGCTGATAGTGTCAATATTTTCAAAAGAAATTTTTTCGGTTTCAATAATGGTATCATCAATCTTGCCTTTTTTAGTACCAATGGCAACTACAGGATATCCTTTTGAGGTTAATTTTTTTACTGCCAAATAACTATAGCGAGCTGGATTTTCAGAAGCGCCTATTACCAAGGTTTTTTTCATGCTATTTTTTTGTTATTCTATAAATCTAGCTTTAATGGATGAATCTGGAATCATACATTGCTCTCTTACGCCAAACCAACGATATCTATTTTTTGCGATCCAATCATAAAAAAAATCCCTAATAAATGGAGGTACTATAATAAATGCATAAAGCAAAGGCCATCCTCTCCTTAAGTGTTTACATACTTGTAGTGCGGCAGTTGATTTAGTAAAAGCTTTTCCCTTATTAATAAACACAATACTATCTATTTTGTTGGGGAGCAATTGATATTGCAGCAATAGACTTTGTGCTACTTCACTTTGTAAGGGCGCAAAGCGAATATTTGCCAGGTGATTCCGTTTAAGGACAAATTGCACAGCACTATTGCAAAAATTGCAAACGCCGTCAAATAGCAGAATAGGGGCAGTTTCCATTATTTAAACATTTTTAGTGCTAGATTGGCAAACCAGGTTTCCTCAGATTTGATTCCGGTATTATGCATATTATCAGCTTGGTTGCCAAATTTTCGAATTCCCGTTCCTGTTGTTTCTTTTGTAGGGCAGTCCCCCTCCATTCAAATCGGGGATATTCATATTTATATTTCCCCTGCTAATACGGTGTTGCTTCATCAGGTCGTCTTGTGTGATGGGAAAAGGACTTACTAATAAAAGTGCATGTATTTGAGCCATGGTTGTATTGATGCTCCATTGGCAATCCCAAGCACCCCAACTACAAATAAACTGCTGCTTGGCTTCTGATAATTTCATTTTTCCATATTGTCCACTAAAGGTAAGTATGTTTTGAAATTTTCAAAATATATTGAAAATATAATAAGGTTGTAAATTGCCGGATTGGCGAAGGGAGTTATTTTCTTTTGGAGGTGAGCCATAAAAAAAGCAATATCGCCAGTGCAGCCAATCCGATGTATTGGGTGTTCATGCCAATGGTTAATGCTTTAGCGGCATAGGGTTGGTGGGTGATGCGTGCCCAAGCAGCAAAAAAAGTGATTCCTAAGGCAATAAGGGCAACGCTTCCGAGTAAAATGAATTTAGTTTTCATGTGATTTATACTATTGCATAAAAAAGCGTTCGACGCATACCAACGCTTTGAAGGAATAACCAGCATTTGCGTATTATACCAAAAGGGTAACTGGTTGTTCTAAATATTTTTTTAAGGTTTGAAGGAAGGAAGCACCCACTGCTCCATCCACACTGCGATGATCGCAGCTTAAAGTAAGCATCATTACATTGGTAGTGGTGAATGCCTCTCCTTTTTTCACAACAATTTCTTTGATTCTGCCCACCGCTAAAATGGCGCTATCGGGTGGATTGATGATGGCAGTAAATGATTCAATGTCCATCATACCCAAATTAGAAATAGTAAAAGTATTTCCACTGAATTCGGCAGGTTGCAATTTTTTATCCTTGGCCTTGCCATAAAGATCCTTGGCTTCAGCAGCAATTTGCGATAAAGATTTTTGGTCGGCGAATTTAATAACAGGAACAATTAATCCATCTGGCATTGCCACCGCACTTCCAATATGAATATGATGATTCTGACGAATAAAGTCACCCATCCAACTACTATTTACATCAGGATGTAGGCGCAAAGCATGTGCTGCAGCCTTGATGATGATATCATTGAAAGAAATTTTAACCGGACTTACTGCATTGATAGCTGTACGAGCCTCCATCGCATTGTCCATATTAATTTCCATTGTCAAATAAAAATGCGGCGCACTGAATTTACTTTCACCCAATCTTCTTGCAATCACTTTGCGCATCTGTGTCAATGGGATATCAGTATGTCCTTCTCCCTGTGCTATACTAGCTGGTACAAAAGGAGTTGCTACTTTATTTGCACTGCTTACTGAAGTATTGCCAGGAACAAAATCGTAAATATCTTTTTTAGTAATTCTGCCACCATCGCCACTACCGTTAATCTGGTTAAGATCAATGCCTTTATCTGCGGCTAATTTTTTGGCAAGGGGAGAGGCTTTTACACGTTGGTCGCTGCTGCCACCAATGTTGGTATTTGTTGTTGCTGGATTGGCACTAGCAGTAGTATTGCTGATTGCAGCAGTAGTTGCTATGGTTTGATTAGCACCTGATTTTTCTGCAGCAATATAGGCACTTACATCTGTTCCAGCTTTTCCAACGATGGCAATAATCTCATTGATTTTTGCAGCAGCACCTGCTTCTACACCTCTATATAATAAAGTACCTTCTTCATAGCCTACTACTTCCATAGTAGCTTTATCGGTTTCCACATCAGCTAACACATCATCTGATTTAACAAAATCGCCTAAGTTTTTATGCCAACTTATAATTTTGCCTTCTGTCATGGTATCACTCAACAAGGGCATTCTAATTTCTTTGGCTCCTGCTGGCAATGCAATTTTTTCGCTTGTATTTGTTGCAATCGGCGTACTCGCTACGGGTTCATTTACTGCTGCAGGGGTATTGTTGCTGCCAGACAATAAACTGGTATAATCTTCTCCCTCTTTTCCTACCACAGCCAATATGCCATCCACAGGCACTGATTTACCTTTTTCTACGCCTAAGTATAATAATGTTCCTTCATTATAACTTTCCAATTCCATAGTGGCCTTGTCGGTTTCTACCTCTGCCAATAGATCACCTGGTTTTATTTTATCGCCCACTTTTTTATGCCATGCCACAATCACTGCTTCTGTCATCGTATCGCTCATCCTGGGCATTCTAATCACTTCAGCCATAGTATAAAATTTCTTATTTGTTAAATGAGTCGTGAAATTACGTCAAAATGAGGAAAAAAGGGAGGAGAGTTTAATAATCTAGTTCCAGCCTCAGCCTGTCTTTTAGTTCCTTTACCAGGGGGTATTCTTCGATCATTTTTAAAAACTGCTCTTTTGAATTCAGGCTTCTTTCTACCGGCTCCGTGTTCAACTCCTTTTCCTCTACTTCTACTGAATAGGTAAGTAGTTTATTGCCAAAATATTGCTGAAAATGTTCAATCAATCCAGCCCTTTCTTGTTCAATAAATTTTTGTTGAAAAATCGAATTGGTGATAATCGTAATGGAAATTTCACTTGTAATTTGTAGCTCCGCTGCTTTAAAATTGGTGACAGCCGAATGGTTTTTTCTTTCTACCAACTGCTCAATAAATAAACCCCATGCTCGGTGTAATTCTTCTTCCGTCAGTGGCTTTGTGCGTACATCAGTTTGAGAAAGTTGCCGGCTTACCTGTTCGCGTATCGTTTGCAGGGATGCAATGCCTTTGGCCTTACCTGTGGATCCAGTAGCCATTGCAGGAGTATCCTTCTTTTTAGGTGAAAGGGGAGCTTCGGTTTGCTCTATTATCAATTTTGCCTCTTGTTGAACCGTGGCAGTCGTGAAATTAGTTGAAGGAGTTTTGGGGTTTTCTTTGATGGCTACTATTGGAAGTGCTCTAAATGCGACCGACTTTGACTCAATTAGTTTTTTTTTTGCTGGCAAACCGCCATCTGCTAATAATTCAATGGCCTGGTGCAGGTAGCATAGTTTAATAAGGCATAATTCAACATGCAAACGTTTGTTCCTGGCTTGCTTATATTGAATGGTGAACTCATTCAGTATATTCAGTGCTGCTACCAGCCAACCAAGATTCAATTGTTGCGCACTTTGCAAATATTTTTGTTTGAAATCATCGGCTACTTCGAGTAACATCGCTGCTTTTGCATCTTTACTCACCAATAAATTTCGAATGAATTCTGCAAAGCCTTCTAATAAAGTATCGCCTTCAAACCCCTTTTGATTGATGGTATCAAATAACAAAAGTGCTTCACTTAATTGTTGCTGCTGCATGAAATCTAGCAACTTGAAAAAATAATCTTCATCTAGAATATTCAGGTGTTCTAGTGTATTACTATACGTTAGTGTGCCATTGGTGAAGCTGACAATTTTGTCTAGGATGCTGAGTGAGTCACGCATACAGCCTTCACTTTTTTGGGCAATGATGTGTAGGGCTGCTTTTTCCGCTTCAATATGTTCTTTTTTGCAAATTTCTTGCAAGTGCAGTACGGTATCATTATTGGTGATGCGCTTGAAATCGAAAATCTGGCAACGACTTAGTATCGTTGGCAGTATTTTATGTTTTTCGGTGGTAGCTAGAATAAAGATGGCATAGGGTGGTGGCTCTTCCAATGTTTTCAAAAATGCATTGAAAGCAGAGGAGCTGAGCATGTGTACCTCATCCACAATATATACTTTGTACCTGCCTGCTTGTGGGGCAAACCGCACTTGTTCAACCAGGGTACGAATATCATCTACACTATTATTGCTGGCGGCATCTAATTCGTGAATATTCAAAGAGCTGCCAGCATCAAAGGAAACACAACTGACACAGGTATTACAAGCTTCCCCATCGGACGTTTTGTTTTCGCAATTGATGGTTTTCGCCAATATACGGGCACAGGTTGTTTTGCCAACTCCCCTCGGACCACAAAACAAAAAAGCATGTGCTAATTGATTGTTTAAAATCGCATTTTTGAGGGTAGTGGTTATATGCTGCTGTCCTACAACAGTAGAGAAATTTTGAGGACGGTATTTTCTAGCCGAAACAATAAAGTTTTCCATTCCACCAATCCGCTTTGGGCGGAGCATTTTCTAAATGAGTATTAAATTGTACAGAGGCAAATCTAAAATCTAAAATTAAGAATCTCAAATTAATATCGGGTGTCGCTTAAATTCTCTGTTTGGATCGAATAAAAAGCGGTAAGTGCTGAGTACTCTGCTGCGGTGCGTTTCCCCTATATTATCCGCAATATTGAGCATTTTAGGATTAAAATCGCCAATCCATTGCATTTCATATTTTTCGTAATAGGGTTTCTTTTTGCGTTGAATAACCTTAGCGGCTTCAGCGATAATATAGGAATCAACTCCTTTTCCCTGCCATTCGGGCACCACGCCAAAAACCAGTCCGACGAATTTATCATTGGGCTGAAACCGCTTCAACCATAAAAATTTAAGTTTTTGTAAGAGTCCAAATTTCCCTTTCAAATGCTTGAACCATTGATTCAGGTCTGGTAAATTAATGAACATCGCTACCGGCTCCTCTTTGTAATAGGCAAACCAGATGATTTTTTCATCCATTACTGGTTTCATTTTTTTGAACATGAGCAAGACCTGCTTTAGTTCAATTTGTTTTAAGCCACCATGCCCTGCCCAGGCTTTATTATACACGATCGAAAAATCCTTGGCATATTTTTCCAGCTTATTTTTTTGAATCATGGAGGATGTAAATCCCCCCATTTTTTCTATCAATGCGTGTCTTTCCCAGACCTTGGCAACTATAGGCGCCTGTGGAATCATGCCAAAACAAATCTGGTGGTAGAATGCTTGGAATCCATAATGCTCTAACAATTTTACATAATAAGGAGGATTATAGTTCATACAATACAAAGGCTCAAAAAAGCCTTGCGTAACGAGGCCCCACCAACGATCTCTTTCACCAAAATTGATGGGCCCATCCATGCATTCCATGCCTTTACTGGTCAACCAATTTTTTGCAGTATCCAATAGTAAATTGGCGGCGTCTTGGTTGTCGATGCATTCAAAAAAGCCAAAGCCGCCTGCTGGCACTTCATCCCCTTTGTTCTTGTATTTTTTATTAATAAAGGCGGCAATCCGGCCTATTAATTTACCTGACTCATCTTTCAACAGCCATCGTTCAATTTCGCCAAAGCGAAATGTTTTATTTTTATTTTTATCAAAAACATCGTGAATATCTTTATCAAGTGGTCGAATCCAGTTGGGGTCATTCTTATATAACTCAACAGCTACTTTTATAAAATCAGCTGACTGTGCAGGGGTATTGATGGGTATGAGTTGCATAATAAAATTTACGTTGACAAAAGTAACCAAATATTAAAAAGCGAAGGAAGAAATAGCGAATGATATATTTATGCCTCTTTTATTATTGCGAATAAAAAAAGGAGAACAATGGTTGTTCTCCTTTTACCTATAATTTGTTTGAAATTATCTTACAATTCCCATCTTGGCTTCGATACTTAAAGTAGCATGTGGTACTGCCTTCAGCCTTGCTTTGTCTATCAATTTGCCGGTCACCCTACAAATACCATAGGTTTTGTTTTCAATGCGCATGATGGCTTTTTCCAGATGATCGATAAAGGTAATTTGACGACTGGCCATTTGGCTCAATTGCTCTCTTTCCATACTCAGACTGCCATCTTCCATGGTCATATAACGATTGTCTGTTTCATCACCACCCATTTCATCTTTGCGAGTAATCAGACCTTGCAAATAATTCAACTCTTTTTTGGCAGATTCCAGTTTGCGTTGAATGAGTTCTTTAAATTCATTCAAATCGGAATCACTGTACCTTACAATAGGGGCCCCAGCATCATATTTGGGCAGATCCAATACAGAGCGAGTAAAATCAGGTTGATAGCTACGACTGGTTTTGGTAGTTATTTTTGGCAGTACAATCGGTTTGGATTTCTGCAATTTTTCTTCTTTGGCTTTAAATGCTTTCATTGCCGACTTCAAATCGGATGCTGCAGGGGCCTGTTTCTTTTCTTCTTTTTTCGGCATGGGCTTTGGTTCCGGTTTTTTTATAACTACCGGCTTTTTTGCTACTGGTTTTGCAGGCGCTTTGACTGCTTTTTTTACAGGCTTTACTACTTTTACAGGCGCTTTCTTTTTGGGAGCTGGTTTAGGAGCAGGCTTACTAACTTTAGCAGGCTTTGCCTT
>CAIOIZ010000129.1 GCA_903858475.1 uncultured Bacteroidota bacterium | reverse complement strand
ATTGTAGTTATCAATAAAGATCCGGAAGCTCCTTTCTTTAAGGCTGCAGACTATGGAATTGTAGGCGATGCATTTGAAGTAATGCCAAAAATAATTGAGTCAGTACGTCAGTTAAAACAAGCCTAATTTATTTTATCCGCAATAGCCTTCCAATAAATTTCCACCGCTACCCAACCAAAAGAACAGCCGAAAGGATAATTTGCTGTATTTTGTTTTTATATTTGCATGAATTAAATTAAAGTAGGCCAATATCGGTTGGCTGCAATGGGTATGAAAAAAACAGAATTGGAAATTGTAGCGCTTTCTCACAGTATTACGCAAACGCATTCATATGCGGTTGTATTGGGAGAAGTGAATGGGCTTCGACGCCTACCAATTGTTATTGGTGGTTTTGAAGCACAAGCCATTGCAGTAGCGTTGGAGCGAATGAATCCCAGTAGACCCTTGACACATGATTTGATGAAAAATTTCATGCTTGCTTTTAATATTGAATTACATGAAGTGATAATTACTGACCTACAAGAGGGCATCTTCTATAGTAAATTAGTTTGCAGTACAACCAATGATACAATAGAAATAGATAGTCGTACTTCTGATGCACTGGCATTGGCGGTTCGATTTGGTTGTCCTATTTACACCTATGACAACATTTTAGAACGCGCTGGAATTTTAATGGAGGAAGACAATAATAAGAAAAAATCAAGTCCTTCAGTAACCTCGGAAACCAATCCTGAGGATGACTTAAAAAAACTAAGCCTTCCGGAATTACAAACATTATTAAATGAAATTTTGGAGCAAGAAGATTATATAAAAGCCATTTCTATAAGGGACGAAATTAAAACTAGAAAGAAAAATTAGTGTTTCACATTTTAATGTACCTCCTTTACTAATTCTCTATTCAATTAAAATTCTCATTTTTCCCAATGGTGGTGTTTCCCAATTGTAAAATAAATGTAGGATTGAATATCCTTCGAAAAAGAGAAGATGGCTATCATGATCTTGATACGATTTTCTATCCAATTCCAATTACTGATGTCTTAGAAATACTCCCCTCATCAAATCAAAATGACCCAGTTGAATTTTCTATGTCGGGCATTCAAATGGATGCAAACAAGGAAAATAATCTTTGCATCAAAGCATATTGGTTATTAAAAAAAGATTTCGCTCATCTTCCTCCCATTAAAATGCATTTACACAAGTCAATACCGATGGGTGCAGGCTTAGGCGGAGGATCAGCTGATGCAGCATTTACTTTGCGACTACTGAATGATAAATTTAATTTAGGCTGCAGCACCAAACAACTAATTGAGTATGCTGCTGCACTTGGCAGCGATTGCCCATTTTTTATTCTAAATACAGCAGCTGCTGCAACTGGCCGTGGAGAGCAATTAACTTCCACCAACTTAAATTTAAAAGGTTATCAATTAATACTTGTAAACCCTGGAATTCACATAAGCACCAAAGAGGCTTTTGCGCAATTAAAACCATGCATCCCTGGTAAATCAATTAATGAAATCATTCAACAACCGATACACTGCTGGCCCAATGAATTAAAGAATGATTTTGAATCCTCTATTTTTATAAGTCATCCTGCTATTGCCTGGATTAAATCATCCTTCTACCAACAAGGAGCCCTTTTTGCCTCAATGAGTGGCAGCGGAAGTACGGTCTATGGTATTTTTCCAAAAGATGCTCCTGCCTTTTTACTTCCTACTGAAACCTTTGATACCTCTGGATATTGGATAAAAACAATTACACTGTAAGTATCCCCTTTAAAACCCTCAACTATAAAGGGTTTGCTTTGCTCGCCAATTATTTTTATCTTGCAGAAAAAATAAGCACTATCCAAAAACTGGTAACTATATTTTCATTTTTAAGCAACAACCTCGATTTACTAAATCATCGAGGCTAATTCTCTCTATTGTTGGGAGACCTCCCTCCTGTGCTTATTTTTCATCTATTTTATTTTTTCATTATGCTTACTACATTGGCTATTTCCGATACAACACAATATTTTATAAATCTTGAATCCAATCATGGTGCACACAATTATCACCCACTACCGGTAGTATTAAAAAAAGGGAGTGGTGTTTTTGTATGGGATGTAGATGACAAAAGATATTTTGATTTTCTCAGTGGTTATTCTGCCGTTAATCAGGGACATTGTCATCCCAAAATAATAAAGGCATTGGTTGAACAAGCCGAACAACTAACCTTAACGTCTCGTGCATTTCATAGCAATTTGCTAGGGGAATATGAGGCTTTCATCACTCAGTTTTTCGGATATGACAAAGTATTGCCAATGAATACTGGAGTAGAGGCTGTAGAAACTGCCTTGAAATTAGCTAGACACTGGGGCTATAGGGTAAAGGGCATTGCTACAAATGCTGCAAAAATCATTGTTTGTGCAGATAATTTTCATGGACGCACAACGGGTGTAATATCTTTTAGCACAGACCCTACTGCTACCAAAGATTTTGGCCCCTTTAACCTGGGTTATGAAATTATACCATTTAATGATTTAACTGCATTATCCATTGCTTTGAATGATCCATCTGTTTGTGGTTTTTTGTTTGAACCTATACAAGGTGAAGCAGGTGTAGTAGTTCCAGACGAAGGTTACTACTTAGGTGTAAGAGCCTTATGCGATCAATACAATGTTTTGATGATGGCCGATGAAATTCAGACCGGGCTTGCCCGTACTGGAAAAATGTTGGCCTGTGATCACGAAAATGTAAGACCTGATATATTGATATTAGGAAAGGCACTGAGCGGAGGAACCCTGCCAGTTAGTGCTGTATTAGCGGATAACCCTGTTATGATGACTATACAACCCGGAGAACATGGAAGTACCTATGGTGGCAATCCATTAGCTGCAGCGGTTGCAATAGCCTCTTTGAATGTATTAAAGGAAGAAAACCTATCTGCCCATGCAGCTGCTATGGGACAATTATTAAGAGATGAATTGGAATTACTGCAGTCTCCCTTTATTTCTATCGTTCGTGGAAAAGGGCTTTTAAATGCCATTGTGATACAACATCCCAACCCAGATGCAGCTTGGGAGCTCTGTTTGTATTTGAAAGAGCTAGGTCTATTAGCCAAACCAACCCATGGTGATAAAATACGATTAGCCCCACCATTAGTAATTACTAAAGAGCAAATATTAGAATCAGTTGAAATTATTTCAAAAGGATTAAAAAAATTAGCTGTCTAATTCAGCATTCTTAATAAAAAATAAAGAAAGCATATTCTTTTAAATTTTAGGTGACAATTATATCAAAAATGAATAGGTTCATTTACATTTGAAAAATGGATACACATCTTCATCACGACCATGTAGAATCGCACTTGAAAAGCTCGGAAGCTTTAACAGATATTGTAATCGGCATGAGCGACGGACTTACAGTACCATTTGCTTTAGCAGCTGGGCTAAGTGGTGCAGTGAGCAGTAGTGCCATTATTGTGATTGCAGGAATTGCAGAAATAGCTGCCGGCAGTATTGCTATGGGATTAGGAGGCTATCTGGCAGGTAAGACTGAACAAGATCATTACAAAAGTGAAGTAAAGCGAGAATATGATGAAATAGAAAATCTTCGGCATAAGGAGATTGAAGAGACAAAAGAATTTTTTGCCAATATTGGTTTAAGTGAGGAATTACAAAATAGAGCCACTGAGGAGATTGCACAAGACAAAGACCGATGGGTTGAATTTATGATGAAGTATGAATTAGGGTTAGAAAAACCCGATCCCAAACGTGCCACTAAAAGTGCATTGAATATTGGCCTATCATATATAGCCGGAGGTGTTATACCGTTAAGTCCTTATTTCTTTATTGATGATTCAACTGAAGCCTTAAAAATATCAGTGATAGCTACTTTAGTATGCCTATTTATATTTGGCTATTTTAAAAGTAAGATAACTGGCGTTAATCCAATACTAGGAGCATTAAGAGTAACGCTTATTGGCGCTATGGCTGCTGCCGCAGCATTTGGTGTAGCCAAACTTTTTGAAGGTTAAATACGATGTTTTGAATTGGTAGAAATATTTTCCATAGTCCATTCAATCGTTTTCTCAAACGGATGTTTTCTTACAGTACATGCTTGAATAGAACAAATTTTACAACTGAAATCAAGGCAGCCATCAGAGTGTACAAATAACTCCATTGACTCTCCGTATTCTTTCTTAACTAAATTGGCCAGCGCATCAATTTCAACATGTGCTTCATGCACATTAAGGTACCAAGGTACTGTCAAGTGACAATCCAAATGCAGCGTTCCTCCGTATTTGATGATGCGCAGGTTATGCAAATCAATCCAATTTACCTTGCGCTGATTATTGAGGGTAACTACTAATTTTTTAAGTAGGGCATCATCTGCTTCATCCATAATACCTGCGATAGAAGTTCGAACGATTTTATAACCAGTGAAGATGATGATAAAGGAAAAAAGGATGGCTACTACACTATCAATCCATGCGATTTTAGTAAATAACATTATTATAAGCCCTACAATAATCCCCAACGTACTCCAAGTATCCGATTGCAAATGTTTTCCACTTGCAATTAATGCCAATGAATTATTTTTCATCCCGGTCTTTACACAAATAGCCCCGGCTAAGTAATTAATGCCGGCTGTAATGGCAATTAATACCAACCCTTTATCTAATTGCTGAATGGGGTGAGGATGAACTAAATTATTGATGGCTTCATAAATTATAATAAAGCCGGCAAAGGTTATCAAAGAACCTTCAATAGCAGCAGAAATAAACTCTACTTTTCCATGTCCATATGGATGATCATAATCCCTGGGCTTAGCACTAACGTATAAGCTATATACGCCGATGAGTCCGGCAACTACATTAACAATGCTTTCCAACGCATCAGTAAGTATGGCCACAGAACCTGTCATTTGCCAGGCTATCAATTTTAATACAAGCAACAATATCGCTATTGCTGTAATTATTTTTTGGAGCCTTAAATTCTGTTTTGCTAGTAACATAGGAAAGAATTGTGCTGCAAATGTAGCATCTTGGCAAGTCTGATACAAGGATGTTGAAAAATAGCGGGTATCGGGTATAAAAAATTCTTAGCAATGCTCCTATTACTAAGTGAACAGCCCTTATTTTTGCATCTACAAAACGATTGCTTATGGAACTAAATTTAAGTGAAGAGCAGCTAATGATAAGACAGGCCGCTCGTGACTTTGCTGTTAATGAATGTCTGCCTGGTGTAATTGAAAGGGATGAATTACAAAAATTTCCAAGAGAACAAATAGAAAAACTAGCTGACTTGGGCTTTATGGGCATGATGGTTAAACCAGCATATGGTGGAAGTGGCATGGACACGGTCAGTTATGTTTTGGCCATGGAAGAAATCAGTAAAATAGATGCAAGTGTTAGTGTATGCATGAGTGTTAACAATAGTCTTGTTTGCTATGGATTGCAGGAATATGGAACAGAAGAACAAAAGCAAAAATATTTAACTCCATTGGCACAAGGTAAAAAAGACGGCGAGTTATACATTGGTGCTTTTTTATTAAGTGAACCCGAAGCAGGAAGTGATGCTACTTCGCAAAGTACTACTGCAGAAGATAAAGGAGATTACTACCTCATCAATGGAACTAAAAATTGGATTACCAATGGTAATTCTGCTTCTGTATACTTAGTCATTGCGCAAACAGACCCTGCAAAGGGCAGCCGAGGCATCAATGCTTTTATAGTGGAAAAAAACAGTATTGGCGTAGTAGTAGGAGCAAAAGAAAATAAATTGGGAATAAGAGGCAGCGATACCCATAGCATTCTTTTTAATGATGTTAAAGTTCCTAAAGAAAATAGAATCGGGGAAGATGGATTTGGTTTCAAATTTGCCATGAAAACCTTAGCTGGTGGAAGAATTGGCATTGCATCCCAAGCATTAGGCATTGCCAGTGGCGCATATGAAAGAGCGCTTGCATATAGTAAACAACGCAAAGCATTTGGAAAAGAAATCATGCATCACCAGGCGATTCAATTCAAATTAGCAGACATGGCAACCAAAATTGAAGCAGCCAGACTACTTTGCATGAAAGCAGCTTGGGAAAAAGACAATAAAATGGACTATACCCTCAGCAGCAGTATGGCAAAAGTATTTGCTAGCGAAACGGCCATGTGGACAGCTACAGAAGCGGTTCAGGTACATGGAGGATATGGTTTTGTAAAAGAATACCATGTAGAAAGATTAATGAGGGATGCTAAAATTACACAGATCTACGAAGGCACTAGTGAAGTACAACGCATTGTAATTAGCAGGAGTATCTTGAAATAATATTTGTAACAATTACAAAAATGTGCAGATTCAAAATTTGCACATTTTTTTTGTCTAGATTCTGCAACTTTACCTGAACTTTGGAAAATGAGCATTAACAAAGAAAAATACCGGGAAATTCTGAAAGCAATTGAAGGGAAAGCTCAACTCATTGCTGTATCTAAAACCAAACCCAACGAAGACATACTCGATTTATACAAAGAGGGACAAAGAGATTTTGGGGAAAATTATGTTCAAGAATTGGCAGATAAGGCAGTTCAATTACCCACCGACATCAAGTGGCATTTCATTGGGCATTTACAAAGTAATAAAGTAAAATTTATAGCTTCTTTTGTACATTTAATTCATGGAGTGGATAGCCTTTCCTTATTAAAAGAAATTAATAAGCAAGGCCAGAAAAATCAACGGGTCATCGATTGTCTATTACAAATTCATATCGCAAGCGAAGAAACCAAATTCGGGTTAGATGAAATTGAATTAAACAGTATCGCTGAATTTATATCTTCCTCACCCCTGCCATTTGTACAAATCAAGGGTCTAATGGGCATGGCCAGTTTTAGCGATAATCAACAATTGGTCAGTGATGAATTCAAACAATTAAAAGCGCTTTACACAAAATATGCTCAATCTTTTCACCACCCATTTTCGGTATTATCGATGGGCATGAGCGGTGATTATAAGATTGCGATAGCCGAGGGAAGCAATGCAGTGAGAATTGGAAGTCTATTATTTGGAGCCAGAAACTATGATAAATAAAAAAATACTTATTGTCGGTGCTAGTTCTGGAATTGGGAAGGAACTAGCTTTACGTTATGCCAAAAAAGGTTATCGAATAGGCGTAACCGGGAGAAGAGCAGATTTATTAAAGCAATTACAAGAAAGCTTTCCTTCGCAAATTTTCACTGCTTGTTTTGATGTGATGGAGTCAGATAATATTCTCCACCTGAATAAATTAATACAGGAAATGGGAGGAATGGACATTTTAGTTTACAATAGTGGCTATGGTGATACCAGTGCTACATTAAACTGGGAGATCGACCGACAAACCACCCTGACCAATGTAAATGGATTCTTAGCTGTTATACATTTTGCTTATCAGTATTTTGTTGAGCAAGGATACGGACAAATTGCTGCCACCTCTTCCATCGCCTCTATTCGAGGAAATAGCTGGGCACCTGCTTACAATGCCAGCAAAGCTTATATGAGCAATTATATGGAAGGTTTACATATGAAAACTGCTAAGTGTAAAAACAATATTACGATTACTGATATTCAACCAGGTTTTGTTAAAACAAAAATGGCAAAAGGCAATGTCCAATTTTGGGTAAGCAGTGTAGAAAAAGCTGCCCAACAAATTGAGACGGCCATTGAAAAGAAAAAAAGAATCGCTTATATCAGTAGACGATGGTGGATGATTGCCCAATTGATGAAAATACTCCCCTATTCAATATATAAACGAATGGGTTAAAATATTTTGTTAAAAACTTAACATTCATTATTAAATCTGGCACAATATTGCATCGTTATGTGTAATAAGATAACTTTGTATGTATTACAACACGACTATGTCTTTATCATTTGAAGCGGAAAAGAACAAGAAAGCTGCACTTTATACAGCCATCATTTGTGCTATTCTGCTATTGATTATTTTTTTTATTACCTGGCCGCTAAACAAAGCGCCCGAACCATTGGTACAAGACCTTATTGAAATCAATCTGGGTAATGATGCCGAAGGCATGGGTGATGTACAACCACTGATTAAAGGCGAAATGAGCCCTTCTACCGATGCGCCTAACCCAGAGCAAGTATTAAACAATGCTGCCAAGGACGAGCCTGCAAAAGACATTACGGATGATAAGGCAGATGCCGATGCTGCCCCGATTGATAAACCAACTAAGCCGGTCATCACGCCTACTGTTGCCAAACAACCGACCACTCAACCAGTAAAAACAAATAATACCAACCCTGTAACAGTAGCAACAACCAAGCCTCCCAAACCCAAAATAACCTATACAGGGCCGGGAAATGGCAACGGGAATAACGCATCAGAGGACAATGGTTATAGAATGCAGGGCAATAATCCCAATGGCCGTGGAGATAAGGGAAGTCCCAATGGGAATCCTGATAGCTATGGTACAAGCCCGGGTGGTAAAGGTTCTGGACTTAAAGTATCTAAAGGTGATAGAAAGATTGTAAATAATTATATTTTCATGGGTGATCTTGGCAAGGCTACCATTAATGCCATTATAAAGGTATCACCCGATGGCCGTGGCACTTTTAAAGGTATAGATAAAGGAAGCACCAGCAGCGAGGCTAAGTTTACCCGTGCAATCATCAGCTATTTACCAAATATTAAATTTAATGAAGCTGATCATGAAAATATTGTTACTCTCACCTTCTATTTCACTGTACACTAATTGCTAATTGCATCAGACATTTTTTTCAAATCGAATAGGTAATACCGTTTGCGAATTATATTTGCATAGATGACCTACCAGCAAACGATTGATTATTTATATACTCATTTACCGATGTTCAGTAGAATAGGTGAAGCAGCCTATAAAGAGGATTTGCACAATACCATCAGTTTATGCGAATTCCTTGGTAATCCACATCAAAAATTCAAATGTATTCATATTGCAGGCACTAATGGCAAGGGAAGCACCAGTCATATGTTAGCTGCTATATTACAAAAAGCTGGATACAAAACAGGATTGTATACCTCCCCCCACCTGAAAGATTTTAGAGAAAGAATCAAAATCAATGGAACAATGATTAAGGAGTCATTTGTTATTGATTTTGTAGAAAAAACAGATTCATTTGCGCAAAAAATACAGCCCTCCTTTTTCGAATTAACTGTTGCAATGGCATTTGACTACTTTGCACAAGAGCAGGTAGACATTGCCGTTATTGAAACAGGTTTAGGCGGAAGACTAGATAGTACCAATGTTATTCAACCCATTTTATCAGTGATTACCAATATTGGTTGGGATCACATGAATATACTTGGAAACCAATTAGACAAAATTGCATTTGAAAAAGCAGGCATTATTAAACCAGGAGTGCCCGTAGTGATTGGTGAATACCTACCTGAAACAAAACAGGTATTTATCGAAAAAGCCAAGCAGGCAAACAGCTCCATTAGCTTTGTACAAGACATTTACAAAATAACAGCGATAGCTTTGCACAGCAATAGCCTGCAATGTCAAATAAGCCATACTACTACTGCCATAACAGAAACATTTACCTTGGATTTATGTGGACAATACCAGGCACAAAATTTATGCACTGTTTTATGCGCTGAAGGAATTTTAATCGAGCAAGGGTTTCAAATAAAACAGGATCAAGAAAAATTTGCACTTTCGCATGTAAAATCAATCACAGGTTTTTATGGAAGATGGGATATTTTGTCTGAGCAGCCCATTACCATTGCAGATGTGGCGCACAATGTAGATGGGCTAAAACAAGTAATCAAACAACTTGCTCAAATAAGTACCCCAGAACAAAAAAAACACTTTGTAATTGGAATGGTGAAAGACAAAGACATTGACAAATTACTGGCACTTTTACCAACTGATGCTTATTATTACTTTACCAATTCGCATATCCCAAGAGCAATGCATCACAAAGATCTTCAATTGAAAGCAGCTTCCTTTGGTTTAAAAGGGGAAGGCTACGATCAAGTAAATGATGCTATTAAGGCTGCAAAAGAGAAAGCTAGCCAATCAGATATAATAATGATTTGTGGAAGTATATTTCTGGTAGCAGAAATTGAAAGAGATTGAATCTCTAAATTAGGCAAGCCTAGGTAGTAGGTGCTACAAAACTGCTTTTTATTTTACCCATTAAGTCAATCTCCAACATTCTGTAGGCAATTCGAATCATATTTTTAAAGGCAATTGCATGAGAAATACCATGGCCAATAATAACAGGTTTAGAAACCCCTAGTACGGGAACCCCACCATATTGCTCGAAATTGAAACGATTAAAATGTTCATCGTCAATATTCCTTCTTTTAACGATATCATAAATACTCTCCGCCAGTTTTAGTATTACATTACCAGTGAAACCTTCGCATACAAATACATCGGCCTTGTTTTGAAGTAGGTCTCTACCTTCTACATTACCAACGAAATTAATCAGTGCATTTTGCTTTAATAATGGATAAGCTGCTTGAGCCAGTAGATTACCTTTCCCTTCCTCTTCTCCTAAGTTTACCAATCCCACTTTAGGGTTTTCGAAATTCAATATATGTTGTGCAAATAAAGATCCTAAAATAGCAAATTGATTTAAATTCTCTGGTTTACAATCTGCATTCAATCCAACATCCACTAACAATCCTAAAGTGCCGTCTTCTCGAGGTAAATAAGCTCCGATTGTAGGGCGCAAAACTCCTTCTATGGGTTTAATACTAAATAAGGAGCCCACCATCATTGCACCAGTGTTTCCTGCACTGATGAATGCATCAGTTTTGCCGGTGGCCAGTAAATAGAAACCTATAGCGATGGATGATTCTTTTTTCTCTTTGAGTGCTTTAGTAGGATGTTCATGCATTTCAATTACCTGACTAGCATGAACAATTGAATAACGTTCTGCAGGTAATGGATGATTAAGAATATGAGCTTTAATTTGTTCTTCGTCTCCAATTAGAACCAACTGTACAGGCGCGTCAAGTTCAGCAAAAAAAGCAGCAACTCCTTTTACAGCTTCAAGCGGAGCAAAATCGCCTCCCATCATATCAATTCCAATCTTCATGGCAAGTGTATTAAATAAAAAATTCTAAATCCAAATATAACAATAAATGAATTTAGAACCTTGCCTGCCGGCAGGCAGGTGAGCATTAGAAGTAAATTACTAGGCCTTCAGTGGTGCTTTTTCAGCAACTACTTTTCCTTTATAATATAATTTTCCTTCACTTACATGAGCACGATGGCGTACATGAAGTTCTCCGGTTGTTTTATCGGTACTTAATGTAGCTTCAACTGCCTTATAATGCGTCCTTCTTTTTGCACTGCGTTGTTGGCTATGGCGCCGTTTGGGATTTGGCATGAGATTTTATTTTTTAAAATTTTTAATTTTTATTTTTGTACCGATAAAATACTTACCAGCTTTCAATTAGTTTTTTTTATTCTTCTTCCCTTTAAATTGTTCTAAACCCTTCCAAAGTTGATTGGCATTGTGCTCTTCCTCTTTCACCTCCATGGCTTTCAATTTTTGCAAAACCTCCTGATTACATTGAGGTCCACCAATTTGATCAGCCGGACAACCCTTTTGAATTGGAATGGTAAGCAAAACAAATTCATATATCCAATTGCCAACATCTATATGGCTCTCATTTCGAGATATATAAAAAACATCCGGGTCTTCATCCTGCTCATTCATTTCATCGGGATTGTCAACCATTTTAATTAATAAATTGAACTCATCCCATAAATCCTGCTGCAGGCTATTACCACATCTATCACATTCCAAATTAGCCTTCCCTCCCACTTCAAATTTTAGCAACATGAAATTGGACTTCTTATCCAATAGCAATTTTATATTTGCGTTGCAATTGGTAAAGTCGGGTTGACCTTTTTCAACAAAGAACTTATCCCCCACTTCGTAATTAAACTCATGAATACCGGGCTTCAGTCCCACAAATGCTATCTCGAATGCCCGCTTACTCGCCATTACGGATGGTTTAAAGGAGTGCAAAGGTATGAAATTTATTTAAATTTTGACTTGCTAATTCCAGATTTATCCGTGAAAATATTGGAATTAGAGCCAAAATAGCCCTCTTAAAACCAGATTTTGGTACTTTTAACCACAAATGAGTAAAAATCGCTTCTGGTTTACAGTCATCTCACTATTGGTAGTTTGCCTACTGATCCATTGGTATGCCAACAACCCTAACTGGGTGGAACTGCAATACAGCCTTTCCCTTTATCCTATTTTTTCGCGATTTTTTAGCATTTTATTTGGCTGGATTCCTTTCAGTGTGGGGGATATTTTATATGGATTAGCAGGTATTTGGATACTTGTAAAATTGGTAACTGGTTGTAAAGTGCTATTGCAACGAAAGTTGAGCAAGGAATTGATTATTAGAAAAATCAAAAAAGTACTGATCCTAATTTTGTCAATATATATATTATTTAACCTGCTTTGGGGAATCAATTATAATCGCCAGGGAATTGCCCAAACACTTAAATTAAATGTAGAAGATACCATCAGCTATATAGATATTAAAACCATCAACCACTTATTAGCTGACAAATTAAATGCTTCCAAAAATTACTTGCTGAAACACCAGGTACCCTATCCTTCCAACAAAAACCTATTCAAAGAAATGGCTGCAGCCTATCGTACTGCAAAAGATAGTCTGCCCTTTTTACAGTATACAACAGCATCAGTAAAACCATCGATGTGGGGTTGGCTTGGCAACTATACGGGGTTTACTGGATACTATAATCCCTTTACAGGAGAAGCACAGGTAAACACCTATGCCCCTAAATTTTTGCAACCCTTTGTTACCTGTCATGAAATAGCACACCAAGTAGGATATGCAAAAGAAAACGAAGCCAATGCAGTAGGCTATTTGGTAGCATTACATTCGAATGACAGTTTGTTGCTCTATTCTACTTATTTTGATTTATACATCTATGCCTTTCGAGAATTGGCTATTCAAAGCAGTATTAGAAAAGACACAACCGTTTTGTTCGAAATGAGACAAGGTCTTATACCCGCAGTAAAAGAAGATTTCAAAACATTAAACAACTATTTCCACCAACACCAAAATCCAATTGAACCCTTTATCAGAAAAGGATATGGAATGTATTTAAGAAACAATAACCAACCAGGCGGAATGAAATCTTATGATGAAGTGCTAAGATTTATAATAAGCTATTACAAAAAATTCGGCAAAATTTAAGGCTGCACTACTGAAAGCAAATTAGAATTTTATTTTCTCTCTAAACTGCTTATCAAATATTACTTGCGCCTCAAAGGGATCTAGCCAGTTTTGCAAATTCGAATTTTCTTTTTCTGAGAGGTGATTAAAAAACAATGCCAATTCCATGCGCTTGCCAGATAGAGTAGTAAAATAAAGTACATGTGTTAATACAAAAGCTGTGCTCCCACCCTTCACTCCATAACGCTTAAATACTTTTTGAAATGCTGGGTTTTCCATTGGAAATTCAATTATTTCAGCAATCAAACCATAGGTAGTTTCGTCGAAGTATTTTCTATTATTTAAAATCGAGGCCAAGCGAACATATTCCCTGGCAGTACTTGCAGGAAGTCGATCGCTCCAAGTCTTTTGCATATTTAATGATAAATCGTTGAGTCTAAATTTTTGCTTGAAAGCGCTATCATTTTTTAAATGAAAATGTATACCGTAAGCTACTTTACAATATTCCTCTTCAGTTAAATTTTTAATTGCTTTTAAAATCACCGACTCCTTTTTATGATAGGGGTTTTGGTAAATAAACAAAGAAGATACCAAATGAAAAATAGCAGTATGTTGTTGCAAACCTAGGAGTTGAATATTGTTTTTAACATTGTCCTCTCCCAACAAATCTATTAAGAATTCGGTATTGGCATTGCTACTAAACATCATCATTCCTGTTGCTATATCAATCAGGCGAATACTATCAGCTTTTATATGTTGCTGACTTTTTTCATACTCCAACCAATTAGGATGTGCATCTCCGTCGGTAGTGGGTAAATAATATTTATCCAATTCATTCAATGCAATATATCCATTCTCATCCACCACTTTTTTGGCCGCTTGCTTTGCAAATTCTATTGCCACTAAAAGTTTTACCGTACTAGCCAACGGCATTGGTTTATTTTGATTCAAACTACTTATGATTGAATCATTAGAGCTAATACAGACAGCGGCTCTACTAGGATTATTTTTTATAAATTGGAAGAAAGAATCAGCTTTTGCTGGTTGTAATTGACACAAAGATGATTTACATAAAAAAATTGCAGCTATCAAGACTGCAATTTTTATTTTTTTAAATGAATTACTCATTGTAAAAATTGAATTAATTTAAAATTGATTCTTCCACATCATGCTTTCCACAGGACGATTATGCTGTCCACTGTATTTGGCATTTTTTTTCTCATTGTATTTTATTTCAATTTCACCGTCCACAGGAAAATATATCAACTGGCCAATGGGCATGCCACTGTATACTCTTACAGGTTGTTTAACGGATATCTCAAGGGTCCAGTTACCACAAAAACCAACATCCCCCTTTCCAGCAGTTGCATGAATATCAATTCCCAATCTTCCTGTACTTGATTTGCCTTCTAAAAAAGGAACATGTGCATGGGTTTCTGTATATTCTTCTGTTACGCCGAGATAAAATTCATGGGGCATCAGCACATATCCTTCAGCAGGAATTTCAAAATGTACAATCGTATTGTGTTTTTTAGCATCCAATTCTTTATCCGCATATTTGGCTAAGTATTTACCCAAATGCACATCATAACTGTTGCTGCCTAAACTTTCTCGATCATAGGGTTCAATTTTAATAGTCCCCGTTCCCATTTCCTCTAAAATCCTTTTATCACTTAATATCATTCGAAAATATTTATTTAATCTTTTGTAATGTATGCTTAATTACTGAAAAATCAAGATAGCGAACTAACCCTTTGTTAGAGATAAGTAACTACCTTTATTATTCCTTTTCAATTGCGCAAATCTAAAATTCAGAAGCGGCAATCTAAAATATTAATGACCGTTCATGCCCTTGGTTTATCAACAAAATATTAACGCAGAGAGCAAGTTAGCCGTTTGGCATATCACGGAAGAGGCTGATTTTTTTTTAAAAGAAGTTCCCTTACAAAAGGAAATATCGCATCCGCACAAAAGGCTACAGCACTTAGCTGGAAGATATTTACTAAAAGAACTATACCCCAGTTTTCCGTTGGAATTAATTCAAATCGCAGATACAAGAAAACCCTATTTAGCAACAGAAGCTTTTCATTTTTCTATCTCGCATTGTGGTGATTACGCTGCTGCATTAGTGAGTAAAACACACCGGGTGGGTGTAGACATTGAAACCGTTAGAGAAAAAATAGGCAGCATTGTCCCAAAATTTATGTCACCAGCAGAATTAACTATTTTACCGATAGCAGGCAATGACAAATTGGCCACTTTATGCTGGAGTATAAAAGAAAGTATTTATAAATGGCAAGGAAATTTGGGAGTGGATTTTAAGCGAGACATCAAGATTGAGAAGATATTGGGAGATGAAATGGCCGGAGAAATTCATTGTATATATCAATCTAAGATGCCCCTTTCTCTACATTACCTATATTTCAATAACCAATACCTCGCTTGGCTATTAACCAATCACTGATGCGAATGTATTAAGCGGATCTTGATTCAATAGCTCCTTCATCGATTCAAATAAAGAGGGATAATGGGATTTTAAATCACGCGGCTTTTCAAAAAACAATTCTACCGACTCTGCCCAAAATTCCTGCTGGTTGCGATGGGCATAGTCAGAATACAATCCAAGTGTAGCCGAAACTTCTATATTATATACTTTGTTTCCATCAGCTTCAAAATCATCATACAGGTTCCTGAAATTATTATCTACATTTTCTTCTACTATAAAAGTTTGATAATAGAGCGCATGAGCCATTTCATGCAAACCTACATTTTGTCCATCCTTATTATTTTCTATCCCCTCCAGAAAATGCTTCCAAGATAAATTGATGGCATGCCCAGAAACATTGCCTTCTAATAAGCTAATAGAGGGTTGCGTACGCATGAATTCGCGCGGAAAAACATGAATGAATTCAAAATTGGGTAGTTTGAATTTTTGAAGTCCGAAAGTTAATTGAATGGCAACAGCGCTTATTAAAATGGGCATTTCTTTAAACCCATTTTTATCATGAATTTTAAATACTTTGTCATCCATGAAGGCTTGTAACCTAGTGATGAAACGGTTCTTTTCCAATTCAGAAAGTTTGTTGAAATAAGAAAAACGCTTGGTTAATATCAATTCAATACTTTCCTCTGTAAAATCTAATTCATCTCCATAATAAGTAAGATAAGCAGCCTTTGAAATGGCAGGTGCGGTTGGCTGAACGACCAATTCCTCTTCTTCTACAAGCTCGTTATTATTCTTGAATACTTGAATCAGGATATAAGAAAATAGCAAGAAAAAAAGGATAAGGGCATCCTGAAATCGATCCTCGAATGTGAGCCATATTACCAAGCCAAATGCAAGCAATGGTAACAACCTCTTTAGTTTTTCTACTTGCATATTTTAATTTTCATCAGAAAGAGTTTCAGCTGCATCCAATAAGGGAATATCCAACACAGAAGCCCCTGCAATACCCTTTACACTTCCATACATGCCACTCGTATTGAGTAATACTTTTTCCAATTGCTTTTCGCGTTCTTTCCAAAGTTTTTCCATTTGAATTCTTTCTCTACTGATGGATTGTTTCATAGACATAAACCCTTCTACAATAGCAGCCATTTGCCCCCTGAATTCATTGCCGGTTAAATAATCATACAGCATTTGCATTTTATCGCCTTTGTTCTCCTGCATTCTTTGTACCTCTTGAATTCTTATGATGCCACTACGGAGCAGATAGGCTACGCTGCTTACTTCATTAAAATTGCAGATCCAAATACCATCTCTTTCCCCAAATTGATTCATCCCTTTTGGATATACCTGTGTTACTAAAATGGCTACGTCACAATTACTATTTCGCATATCCGCTTTTAGCTTATCTACCCAAGCATTACTCCAAGCTTTTGTTCTTTTACTTTCATAAATAATTTTACCAATTATATGGCCACTATTATTTCGGATTTGCTGAATACAATCAGCCCCTTCTACTCCCTTTCCTACTTCTTCAATTAAATCAAAAGGAAAATGATCCAACAAAATTTCTTCCAATAGCAATTCCTGTGTTTCACCTTGTAATTGCATACTCCCCTGTTCGCTTTTTCTTTTCAGTTCCTCAATGAGTTTCTGCTGCTGCTCCATTTGCACTTTATATTCCTTGGTCTTAAGGTCAAATAATTCCTGTTCTCTTTTTATGGCAGAGTCTTCAATTTCTTTTCTCTTTTCCAAAAATCGCTTTTCTATTTCCACCTCCATATTCTTTTGCTTTTCTTCTAGTGCATTTTTATCCCTCAGCAAATCCAATTCTTTTTTTTGCAAATCCTGCAATTGCTTAGATTTTAGCACTGCTTCCTCTTCCATCGATTTTAACTTCTGTTGCATTTCATCTGAAGTTTTCTTTACAGCATCTGTAACCAGATTGGCTTTTTGCTTTTCAAATTCCTCTTCTTTTTTCTTTTGCCAATCCATCATTTTACCGCGCAGGTCTTTTTCAAGATCTGCTTTCAAACTTTCATTCAATTCGAATTGATGACCGCAACTAGGACATTTAATTTCTGTGGACATACCTTTTTTTTTACAAGATAGATAAAATAAAAAAGCGAAGTAATACTTCGCTTGAATCAGTGCGGAAGAGGAGATTCGAACTCCCACGCCGTTTCCAGCGCTACCACCTCAAGGTAGTGCGTCTACCAATTTCGCCACCTCCGCAGATGAAATGGATTGCAAAAGTAAGCAATCGAAATAAATTAATTATTGAAAGAGCTTACTTCTTTAAAAGGATTCTAAAAGTAGTGCCCTTATTCAATTCAGAATGCTTAACAAATAATTCTCCTTTATGATATTGCTCGATAATTCGTTTAGATAAACTTAATCCTAGTCCCCAACCCCTTTTCTTAGTTGTAAATCCAGGCTTAAATACGCGACCTAGGTTTTGTTTATGAATGCCCTTGCCTGTATCTGTTACATCAATAATTACCTGTGCCGTCTCGTTTTTAATAACAATATGAATACTGCCTTTCCCCTCCATTGCATCGAGGGCATTTTTCAATAAATTTTCAATCACCCAATCAAATAAAGGGGCGTTTATCATTGCTGGCACTTCAGTTTCGCCATAAGAATCCACTGTAAAATTAACTTTATCGGTAGCCCGCCGCTTAATATAGAGCACCATGCTAGCTACTTGTTCAATGATATTTTTCTCTTCTAACTGAGGGGTACTTCCTATTTTTCCAAAACGATCACTCACTAGTTTTAAGCGATCGACATCCTTACTCATTTCGAATGCTATTTTTTCACTTCCTGGATTTTCTTTTAATATTTCTACCCAGCCTTGAAGTGAAGATATAGGCGTTCCTAATTGATGGGCTGTTTCCTTTGCCATACCAGCCCATACCTGATTTTGAGTGCTTTTATTCCTGATATTGATGGTAATTAAGGTAATAATGATGAACAATGCTACAATAACCAATTGTATCAAGGGGTAATACCTAACTTCTTTCAATAAACTGGAATCGCCGTAGTAATATTTATTGATTAGGAGCGGCTCGGCACTAATTTCAACTACAATTGGCTCATGCTGAGCTTTGAATTCAAGGAGTAATTTTTGAAGGTAATTACTGTCCTTAATAAGTAAATTAGAATCCAAATTAAGTGTTTCGCCAATACCCAGCGGATGGTCATTCTCATCGGCACCGATAACAGGTATTTCTTTATTTTCTGAAGTAATAATATTAGTAAGGTCTAGGGCCGATTGATCGTTGGCTGCAGCCCTGGTTTTGAGCGATTGAACCCATACATTCACTTTGCTACGCTCATCGGTAGCAATTTTCTTGGCCAAATAATTGGAATAGAAAATAGTGCCAATTACAATAGCAATTGCCACCAAGGCCAAGACCGATCTCCAATTTAGAATTTGACGCAGCATAGTTCTCCAAAACTAAAACCTTATGTTTGAAACTTGAAATCTTTTATGTTTGCATATAAATGAAGCCATCACCCACCGTTGCAATAGTAATATTAAACTGGAATGGAAGGAAGTTTTTAAAAGAATTTCTTCCGTCAGTACTGAATAGCGATTATAGTAATAAACGAATTATTGTAGCCGACAATGCCTCAACGGATGACTCCATCTCCTTTTTACAAAGTCATTATCCACAGGTGGAAATCCTACAAAATTCAACCAATGAAGGTTTTGCCAAAGGGTATAATACTGCACTCAAACAGGTAACAGCTGATTATTATGTTTTACTCAATAGTGATGTGGAAGTGAACAGTAATTGGATTGCTCCCATTATTGAACTGATGGAAGCAGATGCTAGTATTGCTGCCTGTCAGCCAAAAATTCTATCCTATGCCCAAAAAGATAGTTTTGAATATGCAGGAGCTGCTGGTGGATGGTTGGATAAATTTGGGTACCCCTTTAGCAGAGGAAGAATATTTGATGTATGCGAAATAGACAAAGGACAATACAATGATGCAGCCCCTTGCTTTTGGGCAACAGGTGCTGCGCTTTTTGTAAAAGCAGCCATATACCATGAATTAGGCGGTTTGGATGAATACTTTTTTGCCCACCAGGAAGAAATAGATTTTTGTTGGAGATTACAATTGGCGGGATATAAGGTTTATGTACAGCCCTCCTCGATTGTACACCATGTAGGGGGTGGCACACTACCGAAAGGGAATAGCCGAAAAACTTATTTAAATTTTCGGAATAACCTAATTATGCTGTACAAAAACCTAAGTGCTGGTGCTGCCCTTTGGAAAATACCCTTTCGCTTTTCATTAGATGCTATTTCAGCTTGGAAAAGCTTATTGTCGGGGGACAGTGGCTATTTTTTGGCCATCATGAAGGCGCATTTTCATTTTATGAGTTGGTGCTTATTTCATCAGAAAGAATCTATTTTCCCCATTAGAAAATCTCGAAAATTGAGTGGATGGTACAATGGCTCTGTGGTTTGGGCCTATTTTGTGAAAAAGAAAAAAACCTTTGAAGAAATTGTTCATATCAAATAATTTTTTTTGAGTACGAAACCCTATTTTTGCACTGCAAATAATAAGAAATGGAAAAAGAATTCATAGATAATTCACACAAAGATTTCGGTCATAACTGGGTTTCTTCCAGTCGTTTTATCTGGTTATGCCAGGTATTTGTAGTAGTCGCTTTCATTTTGGGTGGTTGTTATGGTTTATACAACCATCGTTATCAGGGAAAGCCTCCGGTGAATGTTCCTGAAAACACCTTGTACAACCCTAAATACAAATAATTTTTTGTTGTTGTACAAACAACTCTTATTTTTGCCGTCCTAAAAAAAGGTACGGGTGAAGAATCATCCCGAAAAAAAAGTTCTTATAAAAATTGCGGAAGTAGCTCATTTGGTAGAGCACGACCTTGCCAAGGTCGGGGTGGCCGGTTCGAGCCCGGTCTTCCGCTCAGGTATGAAGCAGATAGCCTTTGTTATCTGCTTTTTTTTTCTACAATCAAAGGTTAGTAATGAAAGATTGTAGCTTATAAATAGGTTTCACTCGGGTGGTGGAACTGGTAGACACGCAGGACTTAAAATCCTGTTCGCAGTAATGCGAGTGACGGTTCAATTCCGTTCCCGAGTACTAAAAAGTCAGAACGAAAATGAGAGCGAGAGCGATCATGGAGGTCTGACTTTTTTTATTCGCTCTCATTCTGTTTTTCATTCTGATTAATATTTATTTGCTCTCATTTTGTTTCTCGCTCTGATTTCTATCATTCCTTCTGTTTTTTCATCAACTTTATTCGATTTTTTTCCTTTGCTGAAAAAAGTACTATTAT
>CAIOIZ010000128.1 GCA_903858475.1 uncultured Bacteroidota bacterium | reverse complement strand
AGTTGCCCACACTCAAGCCCTTTTCGTATTGGAGATAATTAAAAAAGGTTTTCAATATTTTAAAAATACCTCCCGCATAATTGTCATAGTAACCCTTTTCCCTGTAAAGGAAATTGGAAAACTGAAGATAAAACCGTTTCCAATAATTTTTTTCTTTTTGAAAGGTCTTCAACGAAGCCCTGTTGAGTAATTGTACCCGAAGTGAAATTTGTTTTTTTGATTCAAACTCGAGCAACATTTTTTGTACATACTCATAATTTTTAATGGTTCCAGTACTCATTTTTTTTCCTGCAGCTGTTAATCTTTTGCCGGAAATAGTTGCCCGAATAAATTGTTGAAAATAATCTACTACTAATACTTGGACTGCATTCTTTTTCATACTTGCCTGTTTATTGAATGATAAAATAAACAGGCAAGTAATTATAATCCTTTCAAAGAAAACAGCTACACCAGTCCAACATTCAATCCCTACAACGCCTCCTCCTCTTTCTTCAATTCCTTATCGGTATAAAAAGTGCCCATTGGTAAAAAGGCAGCAATAAATGATTTTGCAAACCAGCCCAGGCTTTTTTTGCAAGTACCAAATACTTCAAATGCCAACCATACATAGGTTACAAAGAGCGCCCCATGTACCCAGCCAAAAATTTTTACCGCCTGCGGAAAATCAAAAAAATATTTCAAAGGCATGGCAATGAGTAATAATATTAAAAACGAAATACCCTCGGCTAATCCTACCATCCTGAATCGATGCAGCAATGCCTTTACATTTTCTGTTCGCATGTATAATTGATGTTGATTGAAATTAATAATTCACTATTTGTTCCTGTATGTCGGCGGGCAATTCGCGCCATTCGTATTGCTGATTGCGCAATTGTGGCTCAAAGCCTGCATCGCGGATTGATTCCTGAATGGTTTTATACGTAAAGCGGTGAGGCGCACCTGCCGCACTCACTACATTTTCTTCAATCATAATACTGCCAAAATCATTGGCGCCCCCATTCAAACAAAGCTGTGCTACTTCTCTTCCCACGGTTAACCAACTGGCCTGTATGTTTTTGATATTGGGCAACATGATCCTGCTAAGCGCAATCATCCTAATATATTCTTCGGCAGTAGTAAGGTTCTGCACCCCCCTGATTTTTGCCAATAAGGTATCTGCATCCTGAAATGTCCAGGGAATAAATGCCAGAAAACCCTTGGCATGCGCCGGCTTCCTGCTTTGTACTTCCCTGATCTTTATCAAATGCTCAAAGCGCTCCTGCAAGGTTTCTACATGACCAAACATCATGGTAGCAGAAGTAGTAATATCCAACTGATGCGCTTCGGCCATAATGTCTAACCACTCCTGTGCCCCACATTTGCCCTTGCTGATTAATCGTCTAACCCTATCCGTTAGAATTTCGGCGCCCGCACCGGGTAAACTATCCATGCCCGCAGCCTTCAGGGCCTTCAATACTTCGTGGTGGGTCGACTTTTCTAATTTGGTGATATGGGCCACTTCTGGGGGACCCAGGGTATGTAATTTTAAAGTGGGATACAAGGACTTTAACTCACTAAACAAATCAACATAAAACTGTAATCCCAATTCGGGATGATGACCCCCCTGCAATAAAAGCTGGTCGCCCCCATATTTGAAGGTTTCTTCAATCTTTACTTTATACTCATCAATACTGGTAATATACGCTTCTGCATGTCCGGGTATCCGATAAAAATTACAAAACTTACAATTGGCAATACATACATTGGTGGTATTTACATTGCGGTCGATCTGCCAGGTAACCTTACCATGGGGTACTTGTTTTTTCCGGAGCTCATTGGCCACCAACATCAAATCGGCCAGGGGCGCATTTTCAAATAAAAAAATGCCTTCCTCAGCGGTCAAAAATTCAAAAGCCAGGGCTTTTTGATATAATTCATTCAATTCCATACTGCCATTTGTGTAATAAAGAACAAAAGTACATCCATAAGGTTGTAAATTACGCTAAGGCGTATGATAAAAATTTATTTTAAACTTATCCTGCTCTTTCTTTGCCAACTCTGCCTACTGCAAAGCCGGGCGCAAGAACTTGTAACCGAGCCCGAAGCCAAATTCATCACCAGCTTTCCCTTTAAACAATATACCGGCGGTGTAATGGTAATACAGGCGCGATTGGCTGATATAAAAGATACCCTCAATTTTATTTTAGATACCGGCAGTGGTGGCATCTCCCTCGACTCCAGTACAGTAGATGAATTTAATATTCCCATTCAGTCAACCGATACCACCATCACTGGCCTGGGTGGTGCTCATAAAGTTCCTTTCGCCTTTGATCAAACGCTTTTTTTACCCGGACTTAAAGTTGAGCACCTCAATTTTCATGTCAACGATTATGAAGTACTTACCAGCGTATATGGCGAAAAAGTAGATGGCATCATAGGCTATAGTTTTTTCAGTCGCTATATTGTAAAAATAGATTTCGACAGCGCCCAGGTAGAGGTTTACAGTCCCGGTAAAATGGATTATCCCGATGGAGGACACTTATTAAAACCCATTTTTACCGCCCTGCCCATTCAATGGGCTACCGTAAAAGACAGGCGTAAAATTGGCTATAATTTTTATTTTGATACCGGTGCAGGTCTTAGCTTTTTGCTAAGTGAATCCTTTGCCAATGACAGCAATATTATATTGAGTAAAAGAAAACCCCTTGTTACACAGGCCGAGGGCATGGGTGGTAAACTACAAATGCGACTCACCGTAGTAAAGGAATTGAAAATAGGACCCTATCATTTTTACAATGTGCCCACTTATTTATATAAAGATGTATTCAATGTTACCTCCTACCCTTTTACGGGCGGACTCATTGGCAACGATTTGCTCAGGCGCTTTAATATGATCATCAATTACCCGCACCGCGAAATTCATTTATTGCCCAATGGTAGATTCAAAGAACCCTTTGACTATACCTATACCGGACTGGGCGTGTATTATGTGGATGGAAAAATAATGGTGGAAGATGTGATCAAGGACTCACCCGCTGACAAGGCAGGCTTTAAAATAGGTGATGAAGTGTTTGGCGTTGGCGTAAATTTTAGCCATAATATTCTACAATATAAAAACCTCTTGCAGGTACCCAACGAAAGGGTAAAAGTAATTGTCATCCGCAATCAGCAGCCTTTTTTACTCAATCTTCGTACCATCAGTATTTTTTAGTGGAGGATTTAACAGGGCTTATTAATTTCGGCTTCATCGAATCGTTGCCACACCCTTAAATTTGCAGTATGATTCAGTTTGAAAAATTTTCATTGAACAATGGCCTGAGGGTAATTGTACATACCGATAAGAGCACGCCCATGGCCGTGGTAAATGTTATTTACGACGTGGGCTCACGCGATGAAGATCCGGCAAAAACAGGCTTTGCCCATTTATTTGAACACCTGATGTTCGGAGGCAGTATCAATATTCCGGAATACGACGAGCCCCTGCAAAAAGCGGGTGGCGAAAACAATGCTTTTACCTCCAATGATGTAACCAATTATTATTGTCAATTACCAGCGGAAAATATTGAAACAGCTTTTTGGTTAGAAAGCGATCGCATGCTATCACTGGCCTTCAGCAAAAAAAGCCTGGAAGTACAACGCAAAGTGGTATGCGAAGAATTCAAAGAACATTATATCAATAAACCCTATGGCGATGTTTGGCATAAAATGCGGGAGCTGGCTTTTACCACACATCCTTATCGATGGATGACCATTGGTAAAGAATTAAAACATGTGGAAGATGCCACACTCGAAGATGTGAAGGCTTTTTTCTTTAAACATTATCGCCCTTGCAATGCAGTATTGGTGGTAGCGGGTAATATTAGTACAGAACGCGCAAAGGAATTGGCAGAAAAATGGTTTGGTCCCATACCTGCAGGGGATGCTTATTTACGCAATTTACCACAGGAGCCAGCACAAACTGCTGCCCGAAAAGCAACGGTAAAAGCCAATGTGCCATTGGATGCTTTGTATAAATGCTGGCATATTTATTCTCGTACCGATAAAAAATATTATGTGGTAGACCTTATCACCGAAATATTAAGTGGTGGTGGCTCTTCGCGCTTGTACCAGTCGTTGGTAAAAGAACAAAAACTTTTCAGCAATATTGAATGTTATCATTTGGGTAGCACCGATGCGGGTTTATTAACCATTGAAGGAAAATTGGTAAAAGGTGTTACGATGGAAGCAGCAGAAGCCGCTATTGAAGCAGAAATAAAAAAATTGCAAGCCACCGGCATCAGCGAAAGAGAATTGGAAAAAGTAAAAAATAAAACAGAAAGCATGATGGCTTTTGAGGATATGAGTGTGATGAACAGGGCCGCTAGTTTAGCCATGTATGAATTATTGGGCGATGCCGACCTGATCAATAAAGAACTGGATCGGTATAGGGCCGTTACGGCAACCGAATTGATGGAAGAATGCAATATCATTTTTAATGAAAACAATAGTAATACCCTGTATTACTATGCCAATAACTAATACATGATCAACAGAACACAGGCTCCCGAAATAAAAGATGCAGTTTCCTTCAACCTTCAATTGAAACCCTGCGAAACATTTACGCTCGATAATGGAGTACCGGTATATGCGGTGAATGCTGGCGCTGAAGAAGTGTTGCAAATAGAATTGGTGTTTTATGCAGGCAATCATTTCGAAAAACAAAAAGCAGTAGCATCGGCCACCAATGCTTTATTGAAAAACGGCACCAGTACAAAATCTGCTTTTGAACTCAACGAACATTTTGAATACTATGGCGCTTATTGCAACCGTGCTTGCTATAACGAAACGGCCGTGGTTTCGCTGTCTACCTTAAGCAAACATTTATCTGCATTGATACCCGTGGTAAAAGAAATGATTACCGATTCGGTATTTGCCGAAGAAGAACTGGATACTTTTAAACAAAACAGTAAGCAAAGACTGGCGGTGAATGTAAAAAAATCTGATTTTATTGCCGGCCGTTTAATTGATAGTTATGTTTTTGGCGATGACCATCCTTATGGCAAATACAGCAATGAAGAAGATATTGATGCATTGAACAGAGTAGCCCTGCAGGATTTTTTCAATACTTATTATGTAAAGGGGAATCTGGTGATATTTGTCAGCGGAAAATTACCAAATGATCTTGCCCAGCAATTGAATGCCGTGTTTGGCAAACTTCCCCTGCAAGCCATGAAGGATAAGATTGCTTATTTTCCGGTATCACCTGCTACCACAAAAAAATATTTTATTCAAAACGATGCCGATGGAGTACAGGGTGCCATTCGTTTAGCAAGGCAATTCCCCAATCGACACCATCCCGATTTTATGAAAGTGATGGTACTCAATACGGTCTTTGGTGGTTATTTTGGCAGCAGGCTCATGAGTAATATTCGCGAAGACAAGGGGTATACGTATGGCATACACAGTTTTGTTCAAAATCATTTACAGGAATCTGCCTGGATGATTAGTACCGAAGCGGGTAAAGATGTTTGTACTGCCACCACGGAAGAAGTGTATAGGGAAATGAAATTATTAAGAGAAACATTGATTGACGAAGAGGAATTATTATTGGTAAGAAATTATCTAATGGGTACCATACTCGGTGATTTGGATGGTCCTTTTCAAATTATGGGCCGTTGGAAAAATATTGTGTTGAATGGATTAACTGCTGATTATTTTTATGATTCTATTGAAACAATTAAAAATATTTCAGCCGAAGAACTCAGGGAACTGGCAAAAAAATATTTAGAACCCGATCAGTTTTATGAACTGATTGTGATATAACAATTAAGCAAAGCACAATGCAAAAATGGTTACTTAAAATACTCGTGTCGGCGGTCAATGTATTTATACTGGCCTATATATTACCCGGTATCGAAATCAAGGATATGTTTACCGCATTGATGGTGGCCACTGTATTATCTATTTTAGATGCAGCCATCAAACCTTTGTTGATATTATTTACATTGCCCGTTACTATTTTAACGCTTGGTTTTTTTCTCTTTGTCATCAATGCCTGCATCATATTAGTGGATGCTTATTTTGTGCACGGATTTCAAGTAGATGGTTTCTGGCATGCACTATTATTTGGTGCCCTGCTATCTTTTTTCAATGGATTGGTGAATGGAAAAGTGAAACTGATGGTCAATACCGGTAGCGATAAGGAACAATAATATTCATTGACTTCAACACATAAAAAAGAGATAAGGCTTTGAAGCCCTATCTCTTTTGCACTGTCCCCAACAGGAGCTTATTGTATATTCATTTTAAACTGCTTCACCTGTGTTTTAATAATTTTTTCAATTTCAGATTCCAGTGTAGCTACCTGGTTTTTATTGGCATTTTTCAGTTTTTCTGCTGCAATAAAAGCATCTCTCTTTGTATTGAGGGTATTGATTTCACTTTGAATGAAGCTGCGCTGAGTGGCTTTTTCATTGATGATTTTTTTAATTTCTTCGGTTGATTTATTTTTCAAACTATCGGGCAAAATTTTTCTATCCATTTTTTCCAGCGCTGCTTCTCCTTCTTTGTCACGAAGGTCAATTAAGTCCCATTGTGCATTATTATATACGGCCGCATTGCTTTTTGCTTTGATTCTTTTAAGGCCGGCTGTTTTGCTCATCTTGACATTCAATTTATCTTGTGTGCTGATATTGGCAGCGAAATAATTTGCATTATAACCATAGGTCAGATAAGTGCCATTTAGTTTTTCATTGTAAGTAAAAAGTAAACTGTCGTAGGGCGTTGGTATATCTTCCATCTTTGCATCTTGGTTGATATTGGTAAAGCTACCTGTACCACATTCTGCATTTAAGTTCCAGTGTTCGCTGATACCCTGCATGCGATCGCCACAATAAATAGTATTTACAATCACTCCCTTGCTTTTGGCTTCTTTGCAAGATTTGGTATAGTGAATATCACCTTGTAAAAAATCTTCATTGCCTGCAATAAAAATCACTTTATAATTATTGGGTGCAGGGTCCCAGTTTAGTTCATTGAGTGAACTCAAAATAACATGTCCGCAATATTCATCTCCACCATTGGTGCTGAGCTTGAATAAATTTTGACTCAAACTATCTAGGTCACTGATAAACCCATTTATTTTTTTTACATAGCCTGCTTTAACATCATTGCTGCTGCGGCCATATTCATACAAAGCGATTTCAATCTTGGGTGCCATATTATTACTGCATTCTACCTTGCCCATGGTGCTCACCATATTCCACAATTGTGCTTTGGCTTGTTCAATTAAACCGTCCATGCTATTGCTAACGTCTAATAGAATGGCAGCCTGAATTTTTTGTTGAACTGGTTTTTGTGGCGTCTTTTTTGGGGTTAATGCCATTAGTCCCATTAGGGCGATCATGGAAAAAAGTCCGAGATTGGTTTTGGTTGAATACTTCATTGTGTGTTTTTTAGTGGGGAATGATTTGGACTAGGATGCAGGGCCTAGAAGGATTGCACAAGCGCTAATTGTTAAAAAAAACAAAAGATAGCAGGGATAGGTAAATGGGCAGCTTTCGTTTTATCAGCCGGGCATTGATTACATTTGTATAACGAATCAAGCATATGCAATTCAATACAAAAAATTTTCCCCCTGCCGAATTACTCCGACTATACAGGGCGCTGCTTTTGCCCAGGATGATTGAAGAAAAAATGCTGGTATTATTAAGGCAGGGCAAAATCAGTAAATGGTTCAGTGGTATCGGGCAAGAAGCGATTGCGGTAGGCGCCACCCTGGCCATGCAGGAAGATGAATGGATCATGCCGCTGCATCGAAACCTAGGTGTATTTACGGGTCGCAATATGCCGCTGCATAAATTATTCATGCAATGGCAGGGCAATAAGGATGGCTATAGCAAGGGAAGAGAAAGAAGTTTTCATTTTGGTTCGGCCGAACACCATATCTGTGGAATGATTTCGCATTTGGGTCCGCAATTGGCCATTGCCGATGGAGTAGCGCTGGCCTATAAATTAAAAAATGAAGCAAGTGGTGAACCATTAAAAGTGAGTCTTGCTTTTAGTGGCGATGGTGGTACCAGCGAAGGTGATTTTCATGAAGCATTGAATGTGGCGGCTGTTTGGGACCTGCCCGTTATTTTTTTAATTGAGAACAATGGGTATGGCTTGAGTACACCGGTGGAGGAACAGTACCGTTGTTTTAGTTTGATTGACAAGGCCAAGGGTTATGGAATGGAAGGGATAAGAATTGATGGAAACAATTTGCTAGAAGTATATGATACTATTAAAGGGGTAAGGGACTATTGTATAAAAAATCAAAAACCCTACCTGATTGAATGCATGACATTTCGTATGCGGGGTCATGAAGAAGCCAGCGGCACCAAATATGTGCCATCAGCACTCTTTGAACTTTGGGACAAAAAAGACCCAGTAAAAAATTATGAGCAGTTTTTATTGGAAAGCGGCTTGCTCACAGATATAACTATTACGGATATACGAAACGAAATAAAAAAGCACATCGAATCGGAATTGTCGATGGCCTATGATGCGACCCCGATGCAGGTAAATATGGCGGAAGAATTATCGGATTTATATGCTGTAAGAAAAGACCGGCCGGCCTTGGTATTGAATAACCATAGTTTGTCAGCAACTGCGGTGCAGGGCGAAAAAAGATTTATTGATGGTATTAAGGAAGGATTACAACAAAGCATGCGCAAGCATCCCAACCTTATATTAATGGGACAGGATATAGCTGAATATGGAGGTGCTTTTAAGATTACGGAGGGTATGCTGGAAGAATTTGGAAAAACAAGGATAAGAAATACACCCATTTGCGAGAGTGCCATTGTAGGCGCTGCATTGGGATTGAGTTTGGAAGGATATAAAGCGATAATGGAAATGCAGTTTGCCGATTTTGCAACGGTGGGTTTCAATCAGATTGTCAATAACCTGGCCAAGATACATTATCGTTGGGGGCAGCAAGCCGATGTGGTGATTAGAATGCCAACAGGTGGCGGTGTAGGTGCAGGTCCTTTTCATTCGCAAAGCAACGAAGCTTGGTTTGTACATACACCCGGATTAAAAATTGTGTATCCCAGTACGCCCGGCGATGCCAAGGGTTTATTGATAGCCGCTATCAATGATCCTAATCCCGTTTTATTTTTTGAACACAAAGCATTGTATAGAAGTGTAACGGGCGAAGTGCCATCGGAATATTATGAAGTGGAAATTGGTAAGGCCTATACGGTAAGAAGCGGAACAGATATTACCATTATTACTTATGGTGCGGCGATGCATTGGGCATTGGATTTTGCCGAAAAAAACAAGGACATCAGTATTGAGTTATTGGATCTGCGTACATTATTACCATTGGATTACGATGCCATTGAAGAAGCCGTAGCGGCCACTGGAAAAGTATTGATCTTGCACGAAGACAGTTTAATAGGCGGCATCGGCGGAGAAATTGCTGCCTGGATTGCCGAGCATTGTTTCTCTTATTTAGATGCACCCGTGATGCGTTGTGCTAGTTTAGATACCCCTATTCCTTTTAACTTGGAATTGGAGAAAAATTTTATGGCCTATTCTCGGTTGGCTAAAATGGTGGAGCAATTGATTCATTATTAAACCCTCCATGAAAAAAATATTTTTTTTATTTCTCTGCCTTTTTCTGGCTCAATGGCTTTTTGCACAAGGCAGTTTTACCTGCTATGTAAAAGACGCCGATACAAAAGAAGCCTTACCAGCTGTTACTGCAACGGTAAAGGGTACACGCAATGGAGCCCGGGCAGATAGTCTGGGAAAAATTGTTTTTACGCAGGTCAGCGGCACGATACTTCAATTGGAGTTTTCATTTGTTGGATATCAAACACGCGCTTATACATTTCGAATACCCCAAACCGATAGTGTAATTGTTTATTTAGAAAAACAAGCGCACGCCGAAGAGGAAATTATCATCAACGCTTCTCGCACCAATTCGCGTATTGAAGATTTGCCCACCAAGGTAGAAGTATTGGGCAGTGAAGAAGTGGATGAAGAAGCGGGTACCATACCTGGCAATATTGCCAGTTTATTGGGCGATGTGGCAGGCATTCAAAACCAGCGCACTTCGGCTACTACGGGTGGAATAGATTTACGCGTACAGGGTTTGCCCGGCAAGTACACACAAATTTTAAGAGATGGATTGCCCTTGTTTGGTGGATATAGTGGCGGCTTTAGTGTATTACAAATTCCGCCGCTCGATTTAAAGCAAGTAGAATTGATTAAAGGTGCCAGCTCTACTTTATATGGAGGCGGGGCCATTGCAGGCATGATCAACTTAGTATCCAAAACACCTAAACTCAATCAGCCACAGCATAGTTTATTGGTTAATTATAGTTCTTTGCGCGAACTCAATATCAATACTTTTCACAGTCGCAGAAACCAGTCAACCGGCTATACTTTATTTATGGGCACCACCCAACAAAAAGCAGTGGATGTTAATAAAGATGGATACAGTGATGTACCGAATGTACAAGCAGTTTTTATTCACCCTACTTTCTTTTTTTATCCCACTAAGAAAAATATTTTCACGATTGAATACGACGGTACTTATGAAGATAGAAAGGGCGGCGATGTGCAAGTCTTAGAAAAAGGCGCGACTGCTAATCACGCTTTTATTATTCAGAATAAATCGTATCGGCATGCAATTGCCGGCACTTGGGAGCAAAAAATAAATACAAAGGATCGTATCAATGCAAAAGCATTGATTAATTTTTATGATCGCTCCATCCGTACCAATGTTTTTGGCATGCGTGCTAATCAACATTCTTTTTTTACAGAACTCAGTTATTTAAAAAACACCCAGCAGCATACCTTGGTAACAGGCATCAATGTATCGGGCGAAAATTTTACCAAACGCCTACCCGATAGTTCGGGTATTGCCAATTATAAAAACATAGTGGCTGGAATTTTTATGCAGGACGATTGGAAAATAACACCTCAGGTAACAGCACAGGTAGGAGTAAGATTGGATAACAATAATGCCTATGTGCCGGTAATCTTACCAAGGCTATCGATTTTGTATAAAATCAATACAGCATTTACCAGCAGACTAGGAGGAGGAATGGGTTATAAAGCGCCCTCTGTGTTCAACAATGATGTAGATGAAAGGGCACTGCGCAATCATCCATTATCCAGTGATATTCGTTTAGAGAAATCATTGGGTATGAATTGGGATATTAATTTTAAAAAACGATTTGCCAATTGGCAATTAACGCTCAATCAGATGTTTTACATCACCGAAATAAAACATCCTGTTATAGACGATATCAACGGTGGATTGAATTATCAATATGTCAATGCAAGTCAGCCATTCAATACAAAGGGTTTTGAAACTTATATGGCATTGATGCATAGTGGAACAGAAATTTACTTGGGTTATACCTATACGATTGCGCGTCAATTATTCAATCCATCGCAAATACAGGTGCCACTCAGTGCCAGGAGTAAATTTGCGGCAGTTATTTCCAATGAATTCAGCAGTAGGTTGCGGGCATGTATAGAAGCTTCTTATACGGGGAAGCAATACTTGGATGATGGATCGAAAACGCCTGGTTATTTCATTAGTGCTGGTATGATTCGCTACGACATACATCAGCTTTCGCTTGTATTCAATTGCGAAAATATTTTTGATTACCGTCAAAGCCGAAAGGAAAATATTGTATACGGTTCTCCGCTTAATCCCTCTTTCAAACAAATATGGGCCCCAGTAGATGGCAGGGTGATGAATGTATCGGCCAGGTTCAACTTCTAATAGTAAACTTCTAATTGGTGAATAACAAAGTGAAATAGTATATGATATGAATCATATATTTTATTAATGCAAGTCATTCAATGTTTCCAAAATAATTGAAACCTTTGTTATGCTAAATGCTATATAGTCAAACATCTAATTAATCTTCCCCTTGACTTTAATTTAGTAAAAATATTATGTAGAGATTCACCCTACAGGTCTTTACTAAGTCTCATATTGAGCACATGTAGGAATAGTTTTGGTTTATATGATAAACATGGCGGCTTTTCTAGGCTGCCATTCTTTTTTTGCGCAGGTGTTCTGTAGGATCACCTGTGTCTACCGATCCAGCCCGATTGCATCGGGAGTTAAGCTATAAGTGATGAATATTAATCAAAATCCGGACACAGTCCGGCAGATTAAGTCGGCACAAGTCATCCTATCGGAAGACTTGCGCCAGCACTAAGATGCATTTTCTGGCGCAGGTGTTCTGTAGGATCACCTGTGTCTATTAATCCAGCCCGATTGCATCGGGAGTTAAGCTATAAGTGATGAATATTAATCAAAATCCGGACACAGTCCGGCAGGTTAAGTCGGCACAAGTCATCCTATCGGAAGACTTGCGCCAGTGGTGCTGAATATTAATTAGGGTGTTTTTTGTAATTGCGCTATTTTATATTCATAGCTACAATTCAAGACGTATTGATTAAAAGTTAGTTCATCAGCTTGCATCAAAAAATCATAGTTGGGGCGATAGCGCAGTAGAAAATAATCTAATTGTGCTCCTTGCAAGTGAGTAATTCTTTTGATGAGTATTTTATTGAATCGATAATTGATATAGTTTTCTTTTTCCTCTTCCTCTAGCCGTAATTGAAATTTGCGCAATTGTTTATTTCTTTTAAATCGAAATAGGTTGATAATTTCATTGGGGTCGGCACCCACTACTCCATCTGTTCCAATATTGGTTTTGATGCCTGGCCGCTGGTGGTTAAAAATTCTGGCATAGGTCTGCCGGTTCTCCAAACTATCTTGTCGGTAAGATTTTGAAAACACAGTTACCTCTTTCATGAGACTGTATTTTCCTCTGTAGGTTGTTTTAAGTGATATATCAAATTGTTGGGGGTTAATGATCAGCTTTACTGAAAATTTTTGAGTAGGCTTATTTTTATAAACGAAATAGATGGAATCCTTTTCGTTTACTCGTATCCGATAGATACCCAAACTATCGGTAATGGCAAATAGTCCACCGGTACTTACCACTCGCACATCGGGAATGAAATTTATTTTAGAAGAATCATACACGGTGCCTGTAATAATCAACTGGGCATTCAATTTGGTTGAAAGGCCGGCAAAGCATAAAAAAAATATGGAAATTCCCTTCCTCAAATTACAGTCCTGATTTAAGCGGTAATATTACGCCAACAAAAACAAATGATAAAACAGCTGTCCGTTTTTAACAGGCTCTTTGCTTTTCTATTGTTGCTATTACAATACCTGGAAAATGGGCGTGTTCCAATGCATGTATCTTGGCCGCAAGGGTTTCGGGGGTATCCGTTGCTGTTAGGGCGCAGTCGGCCTGAAAAATAATTTCACCGTGATCGTATAGTTCATCTACATAATGAATACTAATGCCCGAGCGAGATTCCTTATTGGCAATGACGGCTTCATGTACAAAATGACCATACATGCCCTTGCCGCCATAAGCGGGTAAGAGGGCTGGATGAATATTGATTATTTTTTTAGGATAGGCCTTAATCAAAAAGGCTGGAATCTTCCATAAAAATCCGGCTAGTACAATAAAATCAATTTTATATTCCTCTAAGGCAGATAAATAGGCATCTTTCTTAAAAAACCTTTCTTTTTCTATCAAAAGAACCGGAATTTGATGTGCGGCTGCAATTTGAATTACCCCGGATCCGGGTTTATTGCATACAATTAAGGCAACCTTTATTTGCTCATTATTTTTTAAGGACTCAATAATTTTAAGGGCATTGCTACCTGCGCCGCTGGCAAAAATGGCCAGATAGGAGGGCGATTTCTCAGTATTTGTGCTGCTGTCAGCTACCTTCTTTTTCCTAAACCGTCCGACAATACGTCCGACATATTTTGAGAAAAACCGAAACTGGCCCAGCGGTATACTCATTAATAATACCGAAACTGGCCAAAGAAGGCTGATTAATACTATATATAATATAAACCAAAACAGTCCTTTATCTAATCCGGTGAGCAATAACAGTTGTCTGCCTAACCATCCGCACAGGCTACCTCCCAGCGCAAAAGTGGCTATGATTAAAACCAGCTGCAGGCTAGTCACCTGCCATTTTTCCTGCCATTTTCTAAACATGCGGCAAAAGTGAAACAAAAATTTGTGAATATGGAGAATATTTTTATCTGTTTACAGAAACATGACAATCTGCTTCCCTCTTTTCATCAAATCCCTTGAAACCCACGCCAGTAAAGGAAAAAAAAATTTTAACAATGTTGATATATTGTGAACGTCGTCCCTTAAATTTGCAACTTTAAAAGGATATTTTTCCACATTAGCCCCGACCAAACTGTATGAGTTGCATAAGCCAAAACGTAAAGAGAGTATTTACAGGTCTTCTCATTGTTGTTTCCTTACTTTTTTCCAATAGTATTTTAGCTGCCGATGGCGAAGCCATTTTTAAAGCAAAATGTGCTGCCTGTCATAAGCCTATTGGCGATTTGTCCGGTCCGCAACTAAAAGGGGCAAAGGAAAGACAAGCTGCAGCAGGATTGCCTGCTGACTGGGTATACAAGTGGGTGGCCAATACTACCAGCATGGTAGAAACCGACCCCTATGCCAAGGCACTGAAAGCCAAGTATGGTGCAGTGATGACCCCTTTTCCTGAGTCTCAGGTAAGTAAGGCCGACATTGATGCCATTTTGGATTGGGCAGACAAGTATACACCTCCTGTACCACAAGCAGCAGCTGGTGGACAAGAAGAAGATCACTCTTTATTATATGGCATTCTTACCCTGATATTGGCCTTTGTTATCTTCACGTTGGTGCAGGTTAACGGTAGTCTTCGTAAGTTAAGTGACGAAAAAGATGATATCCGCCGCAGTGAGCCGATTCCATTCTATCGCAATAAATCATATTTAATGATTTTGGTATTGGCCCTTGCAGCTTTAGCTGGTTACTTCTTCATGGAAGCCGCTATTGGAACGGGTCGTCAGCAAAATTATCAACCAGAGCAACCTATCTTTTATTCTCATAAAGTACATGCCGGCACCAACCAAATCAGTTGTTTGTATTGCCATGGCGGTGCACAGGATAGCAAACATGCCAATATTCCTTCTGTAAATATTTGTATGAATTGTCACAAAGGCATTAAAGAATATGCAAAAGAAAGTGAAGCATTGCTAAGAGCAGATGGTACTCCAGTAGATGGAACTGCTGAAATTCAAAAATTGTATAAATACGCAGGCTGGAATGCTGATACCAAAACTTATAATCCAGATAATAACGGAGATGGAGTACCAGATGGTGCTACAGAAATTCCTTGGATTAAAATTCACAATCTACCCGATCACGTTTATTTCAATCATAGTCAACACGTTAAAGTAGGTAAGCAGCAATGTCAAACCTGTCATGGTAATATTCAGGAAATGCCTGAAGTATATCAGTTCAGCACTTTAAGCATGGGTTGGTGTATCAATTGTCATAGAACAACCAAGGTTGATTTTTACAATAAGGCAGATAGTAGCGGCAATAAATTCTACAGTATTTACGAGAAGTTCCACAATGATATTAAGAGTGGCAAACTAGATAGCGTTACCGTAGAAAAAATTGGTGGAACAGAGTGTCAGAAATGTCACTATTAAAATAAGCAAATAGCAAGTTTGAGAAAAAAATAAAGAGTAACATTGAACGGATGATGCTCACTATTATTTCAAATTTTTACATTTTCGAATTATCATATTATGAATAAAAAGTACTGGCAAAGTTTTGGTGAGCTAAACCACACAGAAGGTTTTGAGCAGGCAAACAAAAATGAATTTAAAGAGGAGTTGCTTCCATTGGCAGACCTAGAAGATAAAGGTTTGTTGGATGCCAAAACGCCCAGAAGAGATTTTCTAAAATATCTTGGATTTAGTACCGCTGCTGCTGCTGTTGCGGCCAGTTGCGAAATTCCTGTTCGTAAGGCAGTTCCCTATTTGCAAAAACCAGAAGATCTTATTCCAGGTGTTGCCAATTATTATGCTAGCACTTATGTTAATGGTGGAGATACCGTACCTGTTGTGGTAAAACAACGCGATGGTCGCCCCATTAAAATTGAAGGAAACGAGTTGAGTACTATTACCAAGGGTGGTACCAATGCACAAGCACAGGCTTCTGTATTAGATTTGTACGATACCACTCGCTTGCGTCATCCACTTCAAAAAGAGGGTCGCGATTTTAAAGAAGTAAGCAGTTTTGATAATTTCGATAAATTGGTAGGAGATGCCATCGCTGGTAAACAAGTGGCTTTGTTAACTTCCACCATTCATTCACCTTCTACCTTACAAATAATCAGTGAATTTTTAGCAAAATTCCCAGGTAGCCGTCATGTACAATACGATGCGGTTAGCTATCATGGTATATTAAGTGCCAATGAAGCTTGTTATGGTAAAAGAGCTATTCCATCTTATCATTTTGATGCTGCTAAAGTAATTGTAAGCTTAGGTGCTGATTTTCTTGGTAGCTGGTTGAGCCCGGTTGAATTTTCTGCTCAATATGCAAGCAATAGAAAAATCAAGGGCGAAAAACCCGAAATGAATCGTCATATTCAATTTGAAAGCATGCTGAGCCTTACTGGTTCTAATGCCGATGATCGTTTTGTACATATGCCTTCTCAAACAGGTGCGGTTGCCCTTGCCTTATTAAATGCATTGGCTGGTACTGCTCCTTCTTTTACTGATAAAAAATTAAATGAGGGTATTGTGTTGGCTGCTGAAAAATTGAAGGCTGCCAATGGCGAAGCCTTGGTAGTAAGTGGTAGCAACGATGTGAATGTGCAGGTTGTAGTAAATGCCATCAACGAGGCAATTGGTGCAGGAGGTAAAACCATTAACTGGTCAATCACGAGCAATTATCGCAATGGTAACGATACTGAATTTGCAAAATTAGTAGCTGATATTAATGCAGGTACTGTTGGTGCCTTGTTCGTATATGGTGCTAACCCTGTATATAATTATAGTGATGGTAAGAAACTAGGAGAAGCCATCAGTAAATTACCTGTTACCGTTTCTTTCAGTGCTACATTGGATGAAACAACGGAACTGTGTAAGTATATTATACCTTCTCACCATTGGTTAGAAAGTTGGGGTGATGCAGAACCTAAAACAGGTTATATCAGTTTACAACAACCTACCATTTATCCTTTATTCAAAACCAGGTATTTCCAAACATCCTTATTGAAATGGGCTGGAAATCCTGTTAATTACGAGACCTATTTTAAAACATATTGGACAGGCAAATTGGCTGGGGCTTATGATAAAGCCTTGCAGGATGGGGTTGTAGAACCTACTGCTCCAACAGTAGCTGCAGGTACTTTCAATGCAGCTAAACTAGAAGAAGCAAAAGCAAAAGTGGCAGCTGTTAAAGCGGGTGCATTTGAAATTGCTTTTTATCAAAAAGTATCAATTGGTGATGGTAACCAAGCCAACAACCCTTGGTTGCAAGAATTACCAGATCCTATTAGTAAAGTAACCTGGGACAATTATGCAGTAATGAGTCCGGCCCTTGCCAAAGAAGTAATTGGCATCGATATCATGGGCAAGGATCAACGTCAATCAGATAAATACGAAGTAACACCCGAAAAACCGGTGGTGAAACTGACGGTGAACGGCAAATCATTGGAATTGCCTGTATTGATTGTACCTGGTAATCATAGCAAAGTAGTATCAGTGGCATTGGGTTATGGAAGACAAAGTGCGGATGCTGCTAAAACAGCTGAATACATTGGTCGTTCTGCCAATGGTGCTGGACAAAATGCGTATCCGCTGGTTGGGTTTGATGGTACCAGCATTATTTATAGCGCGGAAGTAAAACTTGAAAAGACAGACAAAACTTACCCGCTGGCACAAACGCAGGTGCATGGTTTTACAGAAAGTCGTCCTATTTTACATGAGACTAACCTTGAAGCATACCAGAAAAATCCAGAAGAGGTGTTGAAAGAAGTGAACGATGAAAGAGAAGCGTTGACACTGGCTGCTGGTCCTGATGGAAGAAAAGATTTTGTAAAAGATGCTACAATTTATCCTGACTTTGTGAAGCCAGGTATTAAATGGGGAATGAGCATCGACTTAAATACTTGTACTGGCTGTAGTGCTTGCGTAGTAGCTTGTACTGCTGAAAACAATGTGAGTGTAGTAGGTAAGATGCAGGTACAACGTGCACATGAAATGCATTGGTTGCGCATCGATCGTTACTTCACTGGATCTGTTGAAAATCCAGATGTAGTTTTCCAACCGATGCTTTGTCAACATTGCGATAATGCACCTTGCGAAAACGTTTGTCCGGTAGCCGCTACCAATCACAGCAGTGAAGGGTTGAATCAAATGACATATAACAGGTGTATCGGAACAAGGTATTGTGCCAACAACTGTCCATTTAAAGTACGTCGTTTCAACTGGTTGGATTATACGGGTGCTGATAGCTTTGCTGATAACCAACAACCATTGATAGGTGTTGATATGAATGAATCTGTAATGCAGATGAATGATGATTTAACCAGAATGGTGTTGAATCCAGATGTTACCGTTAGAAGTCGTGGTGTAATTGAAAAATGTTCTTTCTGTGTACAACGTTTGCAAGACAGCAAATTGACTGCTAAAAAAGAACAAAATCCTGCATTGGTGCGCAATGTTAAAACAGCTTGTATGCAAGCTTGTCCAACCAATGCCATCAGTTTTGGTAATGTGAACGATCAAGAGAGTGATGTTTATAAGATTAGAAATGTAGAGCAGAAGCATCGTAACTTCTATGTATTAGAGCAATTGCACGTATTGCCCAACGTTAGCTATCTGGCTAAAATCAGAAATACTGAAAGGCATATAGGTGTTGCAGAAGAAGCTACAGCAGAAAAAGCGTAATTAGAAATGTAGGATTCAATAGTAAATGATGACTATTGTGTTCTTATTAATAAATCGGCATAAAAACAAAGTTGCAATTTGCGAAAAACGGGTTGCAGCCAAAAGCATATAAAAGATATGTCATTACTGAAATACGAATCACAGATTAGGGAGCCGCTGGTAGATGGCGACAAAGATTACCACCAGGTAACTGAAGACATCATTAGGCCGATAGAAGCAAAGCCCAGCAGGCTTTGGTATATTGGTTTTACTATTAGTGCGCTCTTGCTTTTGTTCGGGGTCTACAGTATTTATCGTGAGGTAACTTACGGTATTGGTCAGTGGAACTTGAATAAGACCATTGGTTGGGGTTGGGATATTACCAACTTCGTATGGTGGATCGGTATCGGTCACGCTGGAACCTTGATTTCTGCGATTTTGTTATTGTTCCGTCAAGGATGGCGTACTGGTGTAAACCGTGCGGCTGAAGCGATGACTATTTTTGCGGTTATCTGTGCCGGTCAATTCCCGATTTGGCATATGGGTCGTGTGTGGATGGCATTCTTTGTGCTTCCTTATCCCAATACAAGAGGACCATTGTGGGTGAACTTCAACTCACCTTTGTTGTGGGACGTGTTTGCCATTTCTACTTATTTTACGGTTTCGTTATTATTCTGGTATTCTGGTTTATTACCAGATTTGGCTACTGTAAGAGATAGAGCAAAAACCAAATTCAGAAAAATGTTTTATGGGGTAGCTTCTTTTGGATGGAGCGGAAGCACCAAACACTGGCAACGCCATGAAAGTTTATCATTGGTATTGGCTGGTTTAAGTACACCATTGGTATTGTCAGTACATACGATTGTATCTTTTGACTTTGCTACATCTGTAATTCCGGGTTGGCATACTACCATCTTCCCTCCTTATTTTGTGGCGGGTGCAATTTTTAGTGGATTTGCGATGGTGCAAACCTTAATGATTATTCTTCGTAAAGTTTTTGCTTTACACGATTATATTACCATTGGTCATATTGAAGCAATGAATAAGGTAATTGTATTAACCGGTAGTATTGTGGGTTGTGCATATTTAACCGAGTTGTTTATTGCATGGTATGGACAGAATCCATATGAGTGGTATGCATTCAGTCAAAACAGGGCCAATATATTTAGTCCATATGGATGGAGCTACTGGTTGATGATGTTCTGTAATGTGGTATCGCCACAGTTATTCTGGAGCCGTAAGTTGAGAAGAAATATCACCGTTACTTTCTTTATGAGTATTGTAGTGAATATTGGTATGTGGTACGAGCGTTTTGTTATCATTGTTACTTCTGTGTACAGGGATTATCTTCCTTCTAGCTGGAGTACCTACTATAGCCCAAGCATATACGAAATTGGTTTTTACTTGGGTACATTCGGATTGTTCTTCTTCTGTTTCTTCTTATTCGCTAAATACTTCCCAGTAATTGCGGTAGCTGAAATCAAGGCAGTATTAAAGACAAGTGGCGAGAACTATAAAGTAAAAATGACGGAGACAGAGAAAAAGGATGCTGAGAAATTTTATATTGAAGAAGTAGCGCATGAACATTAATACAAATGACTAAAGGATAAAAAATTAATATTTAATATTTAATATTTTAAAATGGCTGGAGGAATTAAAAAATTTGTTGTAGCGTGTTTTGATGATGAAAAGGTACTGTTTCCTGCGGTGAAAAATGTTCGCAAAGCCGGATACAAAATTCACGATGTGTATACACCTTTTCCGGTGCACGGATTAGATCATGCGATGGGACTGAGAGAAACCAGTATTCATACCGCGGGTTTTATTTATGCCATCACCGGTACAACCACGGCATTGTCATTTATTAGTTGGGTATTTACCAACGACTGGCCATTGAATATTGGTGGTAAGCCACATTTTGCATTGCCAGCATGGATACCTATCACTTTTGAGTTGACCGTATTGTTTTCTGCCGTAGGGATGGTATTGACTTTCTGTTATCTCTGTAATCTTGCTCCTTTTGTTAAGAAGCATGTTTTTCACCCAAGAGCTACCGACGATTTGTTTGTAATGGCTATTGAGTGTACCGATAAAACCGACGATGCAGAAGTACAAAACTTTTTACAACAGGCAGGTGCTACAGAAATCAAAGTAGAAAGCGCAGAAACAGGATGGTGGATTGGTCGTTACGACAGAGAGCAAAAATTGTACAGAGACTAAACTTGAATTAATACCAACAGCAGTTAATAAAGTATTTTAAAGAGATTTTAATAAAGAGAATGAAAAAAACTTTTATCATAACAGCCTTCATCATAACAACAGCAGTTGTTTTGATCAGTTGTGGCAGTGGCCCACGCAGGGATACAGGAAGGATTTATATGCCTGATATGGCTTATAGCCGTGCGTATGAAACCTATGCACAAAGAGACAGTTTAGTGTTCTTTAGTGATATGAGCAATCCTGCCAATTGGGGAAGCAAGATTTTTTATAATAATCAACCTGTAACGGGAACGATTAAACGCGGAGGGAATGCTGCTTATGCATTGCTCAATGATAGTGCAGGTTATATTGCCAGTGCTGCGATTGTAAATCCTTATCCTCCGATGGATAAAGCGGATAGTACCGAAACTTCCAGATTGTATAATATTAATTGTGGCGTTTGTCATGGTGCAGGTGGTCAAGCCAATGGTCCGGTTGCAGGCAAATTGGGCGGTGTAAGAGATTTGACTTCAGATTTGGTATTAAAATTAGCAGACGGAACAATTTTCCATTCTATTACTTATGGTAAGAATAATATGGGTGGATATGCATCACAGTTGAACAGTAAGCAGCGTTGGTTGATTGTACAATATGTGCGTGCATTGCAAAGAAAAGCAGCACCTGCAGCAACCGCAACAACTGCCGTAGCTGCTATCCCTGCAAAAGCAGATACAGTAAAAACGAAATAATACAGTAGCGGAAGAGTAGATAAAATAAAAAATTGAAATTTTTAAATAAAGATTAGATGAGCCAACCATTTACATTACCGGGCAGTTATAAGAAGTGGACATATGCGTTGTTGGGCCTAGGTGCAGTAGCGATTATTTATGGGTTGATAAGTTTTCACCCTTTCTCTCATCCGCATGGTGAGGATGTAAGCAGCACTCGTTTTTGGGCAGTGATGTTACAAAACAGTGTATTCTGGTTGCTTGTGGTGAATGCTTCTATGTTCTTCATTTGTGCCACTACGTTGGCAATGGGTGGATGGCAGGTTGCTTTGCGCAGGGTGCCAGAAGCAATTTCAAGCGTGGTGCCTATATTAGGAGTGATAGCCTTTGCTATATTAATGTTTTTGGTTTGGGGCGATCGTCATGATATTTACCATTGGGTAGATAAAGAAGCAGTGAAGCACGATAAAATACTTACAGGAAAAAGTGCATTCTTGAATCCGGTTTTTTTCACTGTATGGACAAGTATTACCATTTTCCTTTGGTGGTTTTTGGGAAGAAAGATGAGAGCGATGAGTTTGAAAACAGACCAAGACGGACCAATGGATTATGAAACAGGCAAAAAATGGGTTTTTAAAAATACGGTTTGGGGTTCGCTGTTTATTGTGTTTTTTGCCTTAACAGTAGCTTCTACTATTCCTTGGCTTTGGTTGATGAGTATTGATGCACATTGGTATAGCACCATGTACAGCTGGTATACTTTTGCCAGTTCATTTGTAAGTGGTATGTCATTGGTCGCTTTGTTTATCATTTTCTTGAAAAACCGAGGTCAATTAGAATATGTAACCGACGAGCATTTGCATGATATTGGTAAATTCATGTTTGCATTCTCTGTATTCTGGACGTATTTGTGGTTTAGTCAGTATATGTTGATCTGGTATAGTAATCAGCCAGAAGAAACTACTTATTTCATACAACGCCTTGGCACTGCAGAAAAAGCAGGCCCATACAAAGGCATATTCTTTTTCAATATCATTATTAATTTCCTTTGTCCGCTATTGATTTTAATGAAACGCGGTGCAAAGCGTAACTGGGGCTTGGTTACCTTCATGGCTGTATTGATTATCTTCGGCCATTGGATTGATTTCTATCAAATGGTAATGCCTGGCACTTTGCATGAAAAAGGACAATTGATGCCATTTGAATTTGGGGTAGCACTATTCTTCATTGGATTAATCATGTGGGGAACAGGTAGGTACCTTGAAAAAAATTCTTTGTTGGCGAAAAATCATCCGTTCTTAAAAGAAAGTATGATTCATCATACCTAATAGAATTTACTAAATATCAAATTTATTGTTCGTTTTTTGAATTGAAGAACGAAAAGCAAATATTTAAACAACGGTTTACAACGAAAAAATAACTTAATACAATGAAAGTGTTATTGCCGATATTAATACTCGTCATGGTTTTTGTAATCATTTTCCAGATTGCAAAAGCAAGTGAATACGTGAGTGTTTTAAAAGGAGAGGATAAATCGAATAAGCAAACCAATAAGGTCAACGCCTTTATGCTGATTGCTTTTTTGATACTTGGCCTATTGGGCGCCTGGTGGTGCAATGATTTGTATTACGACAAAACACTTTTTGTAAAAGGTTCTGCAAGTGCCGAAGGTACTGAGATTGACACCATGCTTTATATTACCATCGCTGTAACAGGAGTGGTATTTGTTGTTACACAGGTATTGTTGTTTTGGTTTTCTTTTAAATACCAAGCAAAGGATGATAATAAAGCCTATTATTATCCGCACAACAACAAATTAGAAATGATTTGGACTGTTATACCTGCGATTGTTTTGTGTGTACTGGTAGTTTTTGGATTAAGAACATGGTTTAAAATTACCAATCCAGCACCTAAGAATTCTATTTTGGTAGAAATCACGGGACACCAGTTTGCATGGGAAGCAAGGTATCCTGGTACGGATGGCGTATTTGGTAAAAAGAATTATAAATTAACGACCGGCACCAATCCATTGGGTGTTGATTTCAGCGATCCATTTAGTCATGATGATATTCATATTGGCGGTACAGATATTCATATTCCTGTTGGCCGTCCAGTAAAATTAGTAATCAATGCACAGGATGTAATTCACAATGTGGGCTTGCCTCATTTCAGGTTGAAAATGGATGCTATGCCTGGTATACCAACTACCCTTTGGTTTACACCAATAGTAACTACCGCTCAAATGAGAGAGAAAACAAATAATCCAAAATTTGTATATGAAATCAGTTGTGATCAAATGTGTGGTCCTGGTCACTTTAATATGCGTGGTGTAATTACCGTTGAAACGGAAGAAGAGTATAACAAATGGCTTGCTGAGCAATATAAGAAACCAGAGTATTTTTCTGTTTATCCAGACAAAGCACCTAAAGTGGCGGATACAGGAATGTTGAAAAAGTTAGATACACTTACAACAGCACAAATGGTAAAAGGCGCAAAATAAAAATAGTAGCAGAAGAGATTGATTGGTATTTCGGGAATTCCAACATAACATAGTAATTATTCAATACAATCATGGTATTGAAACAATATAACAGGAGTATAAAATTTAATTGGTAAGGATTAAAAATTAAAATTATGAGCAGCGTTGCAGCTACAATAGACGGAGCAGACATTCATGCAGGACATGATGCACACCAAGAGCATCATCATCATGAAACCTTTGTTAGCAAATACGTCTTTAGTCAGGATCATAAAATGATTGCCAAGCAATTCTTGATAACTGGTATGATCTGGGCATTTATTGGCGGTTTGTTTTCTGTGCTTTTCCGTATTCAGTTGGGATATCCCGATGCTACTTTTCCATGGCTGCAAGACATCTTGGGTCATTGGGCAGAAGGGGGTAAGCTGAAACCTGAATTTTATTATGCCATGGTAACCATGCATGGTACCATCTTGGTGTTCTTTGTATTAACTGCGGGCTTGAGTGGTACATTCGCCAATTTTTTAATTCCATTACAGATTGGCGCGCGTGATATGGCTAGCCCAATGTTGAATATGTTGAGCTACTGGTTTTTCTTTTTGGCTTCTATTGTAATGTTCTCTTCCTTGTTTGTTCAAACCGGACCAGCCAGTGGTGGCTGGACCATTTATCCGCCATTGAGTGCATTGCATGAAGCATCTAGTGGAAGTAAAATTGGTATGGATCTTTGGTTGGTGAGTATGGCGCTCTTTATTATAAGTTCATTATTGGGCGGTCTTAATTATATTACTACCATCTTAAACCTTCGTACAAAGGGAATGAGTATGACTAGGTTGCCATTAACAATTTGGTCTTTGTTTTTCACTGCCGTATTAGGGGTATTATCTTTCCCTGTATTATTATCAGGCGCTATCTTATTATTATTTGATCGTAACCTAGGTACTAGTTTTTACTTGAGTGATATTGTAATTGCAGGTAAAATAATGCCCAATGAAGGTGGTAGTCCGATATTGTTCCAACACTTATTCTGGTTCTTAGGTCACCCTGAGGTATACATTATTTTATTGCCAGCGATGGGTATGAGTTCAGAAATCATCAGTGTCAACAGTCGCAAGCCCATCTTTGGATATATGGCGATGGTGGCTTCTTTATTTTCCATTGCAATTTTGGCCTTCTTGGTATGGGCGCATCATATGTTCGTAACCGGATTGAATCCATTCTTAGGTTCCATCTTCGTATTATTGACTTTATTGATTGCGGTACCCAGTGCCATCAAGGTGTTCAACTGGTTGACTACTTTATGGCGAGGCAATATTCGGTTTACACCGGCCATGTTGTTTGCCATTGGATTTGTAAGTCTGTTTATCAGCGGTGGTTTAACAGGAATTTTCTTGGGTAACTCAGCACTGGATATTCACTTACACGATACTTATTTTGTAGTTGCCCACTTCCATATTGTAATGGGTGTGGCTTCCTTCTTCGGTATGTTTGCCGGTGTGTACCATTGGTATCCGAAAATGTATGGTAGGTTTTTGAACAACACTTTGGGGTATATCCATTTTTGGGTAACCATCATCGGAGCGTATTTGATTTTCTGGCCTATGCACTACGAAGGTTTAGCGGGTATGCCTAGACGTTATTATGACTTTGCCAATTGGGAATCATTCAACATGTTTGGTGGATTGAACGAGTTCATCAGTACGGTTGCCCTCGTTGTTTTTGTTGCACAAATATTATTTGTTATCAATTTCTTCTACAGTATTTGGAGAGGAAGAAAAGTAACTACTCAAAATCCATGGGGAGCTAATACATTGGAGTGGACTACCCCTATTCGTCCAGGACATGGCAACTGGCCTGGCGAAATTCCAGAAGTACATCGTTGGGCATATGATTATGCTAAAGACGGAAATGAATTTATACCACAGAATGTACCCGTTGGAGAAGATGAGAGTAAGCATTGATTATTAAAGTAGCGGCAACGCTCAAAACATTTGAGAGGTAGGGCAGCAAGTAGCATTGCAAAAACAATGAATACTTACTCCAATAACAATATGAAGGAGGATACAACCATAGCCAAGTCTGCATCATTTGGGCTGGCAGCTAAAGTGAAGGATTATTTTCAATTAATCAAATTCACACTCAGCTTCATGGTGGTATTTAGTACAGTAATCAGTTATTTACTGGCTCCGAATGTGCGGTTTGATATACTATCAGTTCTTTTACTTTTTGCGGGCGGTATGTGTTTGACAGGTAGTGCCAATACCATCAATCAGATTTTGGAAAAAGATACCGATGCCTTAATGAAGCGCACTGCTACCAGACCGGTAGCCAGCGGTAGAATGACGGCTGCAGAAGCAACAGTTTTTGCTGTCGTGATTGGTATTGTTGGGGTGTTTATCATGTGGTATTGGTTCAATTTCAGTAGTGCCATGATTGGGCTATTCAGTTTGTTTTTATACGGGTTTATTTATACACCCTTAAAAAAAATAAATTCAATTGCTGTTTTGGTTGGTGCATTACCGGGCGCATTGCCTTGTTTGATTGGCTGGATTGCTGCAACAAATGAGTTCAGCGCAGGTGGCTGGATTTTATTTGCGATACAGTTCTTATGGCAGTTTCCACATTTCTGGGCTATAGCCTGGGTGGCACATAAGGATTATAGTATAGCGGGATTCAAATTATTGCCAAGCGACAAGGGTCCTACTAAATTTACAGCACTTCAATCGGTGATGTATAGTGCCTTAATGGTGCCGGTAGGAATGCTGCCTTATTATTATAATATCAGCAGTATTGTTAGTTTGTGGGTAGTGCTGGCCTGCAATCTTTGGATGGTATATGTAAGCGTGTTATTGTATAGAAGAATGGATGTACCCAGCGCAAGAAAAGTAATGTTCAGTTCTTATTTTTATCTGATGATTGTTCTGGTGAGTTTGTATGCCGATAAAGTAAGAATACCAACAGTGTAATACTGTAAGGAAATAATTTTTAAAAGCATCCCTTCGGGGAAAGATAATGGGAGCCTTGTTGATGGAACAAAGAAAAAAAATACATCCCTATAAATTCAACCTTTGGGTAGCAATGGGGAGTATGGTGATGATGTTTGCAGGGCTGACCAGTGCTTATGTAGTAAAAAGAAACCAACCCAATTGGCAGGTTTTTGAATTACCACATTTGTTTTGGTATAGCACTGCAGTTATTTTGATTAGTAGTGTTACCATGCATTTGGCATTAAGGGCATTTAAAAAAACACAGAAGAGTAAGTATCGTACATTGATTTCGGTTACTTTTCTTTTAGGAGTTCTTTTTGTAGTGTGTCAGTTTATAGGATTTTATCAGTTGCAGCAAAAAGGGGTTACGATGCAAAAGAATGTATCTTATTCATTCTTGTATGTGATTGCTGGATTGCATGTGATTCATTTGATAGGAGGGGTAATTGCGTTACTGGTTCTTTTTATTAAAGCGTTTAGCAAAAAAGTTAAAACCTATGATCCAGTACCAGTTGAAGTGATGGCCACGTATTGGCATTTTGTAGATTTTTTATGGATTTATTTATTATTATTTTTAATGGCGATAAGGTAAGCCAAAAACATATAGATTTTACCAATTATGTCAACAACAACAATACCAACAGGAGTTAAATGGTGGAACGGCGGTAGAAGCCCTTTCAATGCCAGCTATGGCAAGGTAATGATGTGGTACTTTTTAATGAGTGATGCTTTCACCTTTGGTGCATTTCTGATTAGTTATGGTACCATTCGTTTTAGCCAAAACGTATGGGCAGACGCCAATAAAGTATTTGATAGCGCTCCTTTTATACATGGTGGTGCACCCTTGTTTTTCGTAAGTATTATGACCTTTATCTTGATTGCCAGCTCGGTAACAATGGTGTTGGCTGTGCACGAAGGACATAAGATGAATCGCAAAGGCGTTGAAAAATTCATGATCATGACCATTATCGGTGGTTTATTGTTCTTGGGTTGTCAGGCATGGGAATGGACGCATTTATTAACGGGAGAACATTTTGCATTGGCTGCCAATGGAGGATTAGAAGGACTAAACACTTCTGTTATTCATAACCCTTGGGGTCAGGCTTTAAGTAGCACTGAATTAAGTAGCGCATTGGCACAAACTTCTCCGGAGGTATTAAAAAATATGATTTTATCTCATGACCATAGTGCTGTGTTAAATGGTTTAAGTGCCGATCAATTATTAGAAAAAGTAAACGAAGCGGTTGCAGCTGGACATCTTCACGTAACTCATCCTGGTCCGATTGCCTTTGGTGGATATTTCTTTGGCATCACAGGCTTCCACGGTTTTCACGTATTCAGTGGCGTTATCATTAATTTGATAATGTATATCAAAACTAAACTGGGGCATTTTGACCAACGCGGACATTATGAAATGATTGAGAAAGCAGGATTGTACTGGCACTTTGTGGATTTGGTTTGGGTATTTGTATTCCTTTGTTTCTATCTAATCTAATCGAATTAAAATTATAAGCATAAACGAATTAATATAAAGTTATGAGCGAACAAGCAGTAGCCTCTCCGGAAATAAGTTATGTAAACCACGATACCGGTGGCACCAAAAGATTATGGCAAGTATTTTGGATTTTATCCTTTGTAACCATCGTTGAATTAATCATGGGATTTGGTTTGGCCAAACATTGGTATGGTGATCCCATCAAAAATCATGGTTTTATTTTATTCATCAAAGGAGCCATTTGCATATTATCCTTAGCCAAAGCGTATTATATCGTCGGTGTATTTATGCACTTGGGAAGTGAGTTGCGTAATTTCAGGATGACCATTGTAGTTACCCTGGTATTGTTTGTATGGTTTATCATTGCCTTCCTTTCTGATGGTAATAGCTGGAAAAACATGCGCAATACCCGTGGCCATAGCATGCCTGATGAAACAGAACAAGTAGCACCAGCAGCAAAAGCAGCTGATACTAAAGAATAAGAGGTTGATTGAAATTGATTTGAATCAAATGAATATATAATTTTAAATCGCCTCATCGAGGCGATTTATTTTTTTATGATATCGATTACAGTTTTAAAATTTTGACAAGATGAGTAAGAAAGCCATATACGCATTGATGATTGCCATATTGTTGCCATTAACCGGCTATTACCTGGTAAAATATTACAGTACCGACGCCATTCATATGCCTAGAAAATATTTTGAACCAGATTCGGTTATTGTAAGCGAAAAAAACGGAAAAACTACCACCGATACGATATGGCATAAAGTGCGCAATATTGAATTCACCAATCAACTTGGCAAAAAATTAGCCTTGGATTCTTTGCACAATAAATTAATCGTTATTGATTTCTTTTTTACCAGGTGCAATAGCATGTGTCCAAGATTGGCTAAGAGCATGAAGCGGCTCCAAGACTCTTATGTAAAAAATGATAGCATCGTACAGTTCATCTCGTTCAGTATAGACCCAGCACACGATTCCGTTTCTAATCTTCGCCGATTTGCCGATCGATTTGGCGTAAACCACGATAGCTGGTGGATGGTGACTGGTAATAAAAAAGATATTTATGATTTTGCGTTTAATGAAATGAAGGCAAGTATTGCAGATACCACCATCTCTCCCGATTTTCTGCATACCGATTTATTTTTTCTACTAGACACCAATCGAATTATAAGGGGGTTGTATCATGCTGATGATTCCATGGCTTTGAAGCAACTGGCTAGAGATATTCCAACCTTGATGCTGGAGCGAGATAAAACCTCTCCCTCGATACTACGTGATTTTATTCCGATTCTTCCAATAATTTTTATTGCAATTGGCATAACAATTTTGGCGACAATATTGTTAAGTAAAAAACAAAAAAAATAAAAATGCTAGAACCTACACTTAAAAAAAACGACCTTAAGGCAAAGCAATTAATTATTGTCTTTTCGATCATTGTATTTGCCGCTGTAACCGTATTGAGTAAATTTAACCTTGCCGGTAAAATCAATTTTCCATTTGATGTACACCTATTCGCATTGGCCAACGCCATTATTAATGGTACCGTAGCGGTGTTATTGGTAGCAGGACTTATTGCCGTGAAAAAAAATCAATGGCAGCTGCATAAAAAATTGATGATGGCAGCCATGTTTTTATCAATACTATTTTTATTGTCGTATATCTGTCATCATCTTTTTGCTGGTGAAACCATGTATGGAGATACAGATGGTGTTCCAGGGCTTTCTGAAGCTGAAAAATTAACAGCTGGTAGTGCCCGTACTTATTATTTAATTTTATTGGCCACACATATTCCTTTAGCAGGACTAGCATTGCCCTTTATATTGTTTGCAGCTTATCGGGCTATGATTGGGGAATATGCGGCGCATAAAAAACTCGTTAGGTATATATGGCCCGTTTGGTTTTATGTAGCGGTAACAGGCGTATTGATTTATTGGCTTATTGCTCCATTTTATAAATAAACTAATTAGTGTTACTAATAAAATGATGTAGTAGAATGTTTCCAGTATGAAAAAAACAAACCAATCATTTGCTGCTTTTAAAATGATTCACGCTGCCCTGCTGACAGGGCAGCTACTTTTTACTGGTGTAATTACTTTTGTCGTCTATAAATTAGAGAAGCCCCTCGCAGCAACATTGGATCAGCCATTGCAAATAGCTGCCATTCTCCTTGCTGCCACAGCGTTTTTTATAGGGAATGCAATTTTTAAAAAAAGGTTAACCTTTATTCAGACCCAATCCACCATGGCTCTTGCACAAAAATTTGCACTCTACCGAACAGCCTGTATAATACAATGGGTTTTGTTGGAATTGAGCACTTTATTTAGTGGTATATGTTTTCTCATTGCGGGCAACAATTCATTTTTAGCACTGGCTGGGATGCTAATTGTTTTATTCGGACTCCAAGCTCCATCAAAGGCCAAGTTGGCACTTCAATTATATATTCCGCCCGACGAACTGAATACCTTATAAAGCTTCAATGATAATTTTAGTGGCGCTGAGGTATTTAATTTTTACCTGAATCGTATCATTCAATTGTACTTTTTCTCTAAAAGGAAGTTTGCCCTGTATCTTATCACCAATGACATTTACATATATGGCATGGGGACTTATTTTATATACTGTAGCGGTAATGCCTGTGCCAGCTTTTTGATACCGTTCAGCGGTGTACCATTCAGGTATAAATTTTGTTCGTGTAAGCGATGCTGTTACTTTTCCCTTTCTTTCAATATGCTCTAATTTGAATTGCACCGCTTCATTCAATTCTTTTTCGTTGGGCTTTATTTGCCAGGGACTAATGGGCAGCTGAAAGAAAAGATAGCTGTCTATTTCTTTAATAAAATATTTTCCTTCGGCTTCCTTTAAGTAACCAGTGAATAGATTTTCGGTGTTGGCCTTGTCCAATAATGCATCGAGGGAAGTATTGTATTGATATTGTATGTTCACCGCTGCCATTTTATCACCCCGATCGGTAAGTTTTGATTGAAAGCGAACACTGTCGCCAATATGAAACTGGTGAATCTTTTTTGCTATTTTTTTCTCTATCCATCCTTCCTGTGTTTTGTCATCTACCTTGCCATTGATAACTTTTTTCTTGCCATTGATTTCGTATTCAATCATCACATAGGCTTTCTCGTGATTGACATAGGCCACATTTCCTTGTAGAATTGTATTACTCATTTTACAAACTTAGTTCAGTTAGGGGATCCCAAAATTTATTTTTAAAATCTTGCACTGTATCATCGATTACCACTACTCCGTCTTTTTTCAATAAATCTTCCATGGCTGTAGGACTAGCAAAATGATGTTTGCCGGTTAATATGCCCTGTCGGTTCACCACTCTTTGAGCAGGTACTTTCGGCCTGGCATCATGAGCGGCATTCATAGCCCAACCCACCATGCGTGCACTGAGCTTAGTGCCTAGGTAAGCAGCAATGGCGCCATAGGTGCTTACCCTTCCCTTTGGAATTTGCCTTACCACATCATATACATCGGCAAAAAAGCTATAGGTCTTCTGAGGATTTCGGGCTTCCTCTTTAACCACAAGGCCTTTTGTTTTTTTTGAAATAGTGAGTTTTGCTTTCACAGATAAAAGATACGGCTTTTGTTAGTAGTAGAAAAGATGTACGAACCTGTATTTAGGATCAAGCTGGCTGATTATTAGAACTACTAGCTTCTACCGGAACTTGTTTTTTATCTAAAGGCACTGCTTTATAGTCAAAGGGACAATGTATGCAACCATTGCCACAGCAAACTCCTTTTTTCAAGTGCCAGGCGGCAGTAAAAACAAATAAGCCTTCCTCGTTATAATAAAAATCATCCCCTTCTTGCAATAGAGCACTCATAGTTTTATTTCAATACAGTTTTCTGTTTGTTTTAATTCTTCTTGCAATGCTTCATCCAAATCGGGAATCAGGTTTGGCAAACTGAAACTTAAGTAGAATATTTTGTTGCTACCAGCGATGTCCAATTGCTCGTAATGAGTTTTTATTTTTAATTCCTCCATTACCACCGATTTTGAAAACACATCTGGTATATCTTCAACAATTGTTAATCCATAAAGTTCAGCTACTCTTTTTGTAAAAAAGTATAAGGCGGGAGAATCTGTTTTGAGTTGTACCAAACCCCCGGACACGAGTACCTGTTGGTATAGCCGTAGAAATCGGGGATGTGTAAGTCTGTTTTTAGCACGCGAAGTACGCAACTGTGGATCAGGAAAGGTTAGCCAGATACTTTCAATTTCTGCAGCAGCAAAATATTCCGGTAATTGCTGTATTTGAGTACGTAGAAAGGCAGCATTCGTACGCTTATCTTCCAAACATTTTTTGGCGCCAGCATAAATGCGATTTCCTTTGATATCAATACCTATAAAATTCTGTTCAGGATAGAGGGCCGATAAACCTACGGTGTATTCGCCCCTTCCACAAGCGAGCTCCAAGGTTATCGGATGATTGTTTTTAAAAAATGCAGCCCAATTCCCTGCCATCTCTGTAGGATATTCCAATACATTGGCAAATTGTTTAATGGCCGCAAAGCGGATGAGTTTTTTTTGTCCCATGGGCGACAAAGATACCTTTATCGTTGAAAGAGAAAAAGCAAAGGGAAGAAAAACGACCTAATTTTGTAGAAATAATGGCAGGCTAAAAGTTGCCCTAAATTAAACGCTATGGAAAAGAAGGAAATTTTTATGCAGGAAGCTATTCAGCTGGCACTTGATAATGTGGCATTAAAAAAAGGGGGACCTTTTGGAGCAGTAGTGGTGAAAGATGGAAAAATAATTGCCCGAGGTGTAAACAGTGTAACTGCTTTGAATGATCCAACAGCACATGCCGAAGTAATGGCTATCAGAGAAGCCTGTAGGATATTGAATGATTTTCAACTGACTGGTTGTGAAATTTATGCCAGCTGTGAACCTTGTCCGATGTGTTTGGGTGCTATTTACTGGGCCCGACCAGCTGCTTTGTATTATGCTGCTAGCAAGGAAGATGCTGCAGCCATTGCATTTGATGACCAAATGATTTATGAAGAAATAGCTAGGCCTATGAATGAAAGAAAATTATTTACACAACAACTACTGCAGCCAGCTGCAGTAAAAGCTTTCGAAGCTTGGAAGGCCTCAGAAGAAAAAACCAACTATTAACTCGCCCTTAAATTAATTAGTTCCTACGGTGATATACAGGATGGTTCTTAATCGGATATCACTATTGCTTCCTTTATTGTATCGAAGAATGAGTTGTCCCTTATAAGCCAATTAAAAGAGTAAGAATCTAATTCATATAAATTATAGTAGAATGCGGGATGAGGTAATATAAACAGGCAAATTGCTCGGAACAGTATTATTTTTTTGAAAGGAGAATTGCGTTGAGATAGCTAACCGAGCTGCAGAAAGTGTAGGCCGATAAAGAAGTTTAGGAAACCCATCTCTGCAATACAAAACTTAGATAACTTTAGAGAATGAATGATCTTTTAGAAAGATTGGCTGCTTCTTTGGAAGGAGAATTGTTTTTTAATGATAGCCCTTACCACCAAGGGCAATTAATGGCTTATGCCACGGATGCTTCTGTTTACCAAGAACAACCATTGGCAGTTGCCTTTCCTAAAAGTGAAAATGATATTGTGTTGTTGATTGATTTTGCCAATCTTAATTTATTAACCTTAATTCCTAGAGCAGCAGGCACTTCTTTGGCGGGGCAAGTGGTGGGTAATGGAATTGTAGTAGATATCTCTTATTATTTTAATCAAATTATAGAATTGAATGTGGAAGAAGCTTGGGTGCGTCTACAACCGGGCGTTATTCGGGATGACTTAAATGCTTTCCTCCAACCATTCGGGTTAATGTTTGGTCCAGAAACTTCTACTGCCAGTCGGGCAATGATTGGAGGAATGTTAGGTAATAATTCCTGCGGATTGCATAGCATCGTTTGGGGTGCTGTAAGAGATCATGTGTTGGAGACCACTGTATTATTAAGTGATGGTAGCCGGGCGATTATTAATAATGAAAAAAGCATCGACAACAATCCATTCCTCATTCAAATAATGGGCGATATTCATGCTATTTTAAGTAATAAAGACAATCAGGCGCTTATCAAAAATAATTTTCCTAAACCTACCGTAGTTAGAAGGAATACCGGTTATGCATTAGATGCCTTATTACAAATGCAACCGTATACTAGTGAAGGGGAGGCTTTAAATTTATGTAAATTAATTGCAGGCTCCGAAGGAACATTGGCTTTTGTAACAGCAATAAAATTGAATTTACTTCCCTTGCCACCTGTTGAATCGGCACTGGTTTGTGTGCATTGTACTTCTATCAAGGAATCATTATTAGCGAATGCCATTGCCATCAAGGCCAAGCCCATGGCATCGGAATTGGTTGATAAATGTATCATGGATTATACAGTAGGTCATCCTCAATACCAAAAAAACCGCTTCTTTATAGAAGGCGATCCGGAGGCGATATTGATGGTCGAGTTTATGGAAGACAGTAAAGAAAAAGTAATGGCAAAAGCCCATGCTTTTATTGCAGCCTTATCATCGGCTTCATTGGGTTATGCCTATCCAGTTTTATTGAATGAAGAAGCGAAACTTGCATGGGATGTACGCAAGGCGGGCTTGGGGTTATTGCGCAATGCAGCCACCGATGTACAGCCGGTGAATTTAATTGAGGACTGTGCCGTAGCACCAGAAGACTTACCCGATTATATTGAGGATTTGCAGGGGGTGTTAAAAAAATTCAACGTAAAAGCTTCTTATTATGCGCATGCTGGTGCGGGTGAGCTGCATGTAGAGCCATTGATTAATTTAAAATCTGCTGAGGGTATATTAATTTTCAGGGGTATACTAACGGATACGGCTGCACTAATAAAAAAATACAATGGTTCTTTGTCGGGCGAACATGGAGATGGCAGGTTGCGGGGAGAATTTATAGCAACAGTGATGGGAGAAGAAGTGATGAACCTGTTTAAAGCAGTAAAAAAAATCTTTGATCCGAATAATATTTTCAATGCAGGTAAAATAGTACAAACGCCTGCAATGGATACGCAGTTGCGGATGCGCCAGAGCTCTATACAAAAAGAAATTCCGACTGTTTTTGATTTTTCCGCCCAGGGAGGTTTAGTTCGACTGGCAGAAAAATGTTCTGGTTCGGGTGATTGTCGTAAATCGGAAATAACAGGAGGCTTAATGTGTCCTAGTTATATGGCTACCCGAAACGAATTTAATACTACAAGGGCCAGGGCCAATGTATTGCGGCAGTTTTTAACCAACCCTTCCGATCCACAGCCATTTCAGCACGAAGAGATTAAAGCAGTCATGGATTTATGTTTGAGTTGTAAGGGGTGTAAAACAGAATGTCCTTCGGGGGTAGACATTACTAAAATGAAGGCCGAGTTTTTGCAGCAATATTATTTGGTAAAGGGAGTTCCCATGCGCGCCAAGCTCATCGGTAATTTTTCGAAACAGATGAAATTAGCTTCCATTGCACCAGGCATTTACAATGCGGTGTTATCTACTACATGGATGCGAAGAAATATCAATAAACTACTGGGATTTCATCCTGATAGAACCATGCCTTTGATTGGAAAAGAAACATTGCGTGCCTGGAATAAAAAAAGAGTAAGTGGAATCGAAAAATCAAATCGAAGACCACTGTATTTTTTCTGCGACGAGTTTACCAATTACCTTGATGTTGGCATTGGTAAAAAGACCATTGAATTATTAGAGCGTTTAGGATATGAAGTGATACTGCCCTTGCATAAAGAAAGTGGCAGAACCTATTTATCAAAAGGAATGGTTCATCAAGCGAAGAAAATTGCCAATGAAAACATCGCTTTGCTTACTGCGGCATTACCAATGGGGTATGTATTGGTAGGCACAGAGCCCTCTGCTATTTTAACCTTGCGCGACGAATACCCATCACTCGCCAACCCTGCATTGAAATCGGCAGCAGCACAATTGGCAGCAGCAAGTTTTACCATCGAAGAATTTTTATACAATGAAATAAAAGCGGGGCATATTAGTAAGTCGCAGTTTCATTTACAAAGTAAAACCATTGCCTTGCATACGCATTGTTATCAGAAAGTATTGTCCGATGCTAAATACAGTTTATTTATACTAGGGTTTCCCGAAAATTATACCGTTACCGAAATCAATGCAGGCTGTTGTGGTATGGCAGGCTCTTTTGGTTATGAAAAAGAACATTACGAGGTATCACAAAAAGTAGCAGAGTTGGTATTGTTTCCAGCCATCCGAAATTTAAAAGAGGAAACTTTGATTGCAGCTGCTGGTACATCTTGTAGGCACCAGATAAAAGATGGACTGCACAAAACGGCATTGCATCCAGTAGAAATTTTAGCAGCAGCGGTAATATAGATTCATGGTTTTTATTTATACAAACTAGCCGCTGCATACTGCAGCGTAATAAATTAAATATTGAAAAGCAACTTACACAATTGAGGAGTTTATATACTACGATACAATTTATTGGGATACTAGTAGTCCTTTGTTTTTTTCCAGCACTGCACAGCTGTGCGCAACAATTTAATAGTGGTTTTAAAAAGTATGGGATAGCTGAATCTCTGCCCAATT
>CAIOIZ010000127.1 GCA_903858475.1 uncultured Bacteroidota bacterium | reverse complement strand
AAGTAGAAATATTTTTTTTTAAAACTATAATAAAATAATTAATTTTTAATTAATTAGCATATATGCCATAAATAATCCGAGATTCATGTCAATAATAGTTGTCAACTAGTGGATTTTAAAAAAAGCATAATTTCGTATGCCATCACCCTTAAAGAATACCATTTTGAAAAAAAGAGAAAACTATATCAGCTGGGATGAATATTTTATGGGAGTAGCCTTGCTATCTGCCCGCAGAAGCAAAGATCCCAATACACAGGTAGGGGCCTGCATCGTAAATGATAAAAACAAAATTGTGGGAGCAGGCTACAATGGATTACCCATCGGATGCGATGACAATGATTTCCCCTGGGAAAAACAAGGCAGTTTTCTGGAAACTAAATATCCTTATATCTGTCATGCTGAACTCAACGCTATATTGAATAATATCGGCATGGACCTGCATGGTTGTAAAATTTATACTGCTCTTTTCCCCTGCAATGAATGTACGAAGGCTATCATACAGTCGGGCATAAACGAAGTGATCTATCTTTCAGACAAATACGATGGTACCGAAACTTCCATTGCTTCTAAAAAAATGCTGGATAAGGCTGGCATACAGTACCGAAAAGTAAAAGTGAGCTTTGATCAATTAACCCTTTCCTTTAAAGAAGCAGATGTATAAATAATACTTGTTATATAATTGGCAGCCGATTGATTCGGCTAGCTTAGATAATATTTTTTTCGCAACCAAAATGCCACATTCACCAATGCGATTAATGCAGGCACTTCTACCAATGGACCAATAACTCCTGCAAATGCTTGGCCACTGTTAATTCCAAATACCGCAATCGCCACCGCAATCGCTAATTCAAAATTATTTCCAGCAGCAGTAAAGGCAATAGATGTATTCGTGGCATAATCGGCACCTAATTTTTTTCCGATGAAAAAACTTACCAAGAACATGATGGCAAAATAAATAATCAAGGGTAAGGCTATGCGCAATACATCAAGGGGGATTTGAACTATGAGCTTTCCCTTTAAACTAAACATGATTACAATAGTGAACAAGAGTGCTATTAAAGTAATAGGAGAAATGCGTGGGATAAATTTATTTTGATACCAATCCTCCCCCATTTTTTTTAATAACACATACCTGGTAAGGTACCCCGCTAGAAATGGTATGCCTAAATAAATAGCTACCGATACTGCAATCTTTCCAATAGTAATATCTACTACCGCTCCTTTGATGCCAAACAAGGGAGGCAAAACCGTAACAAATACAAAAGCGTATATACTATAGAGTAATACTTGAAAAATACTATTCAGCGCTACCAATCCGGCCGCATACTCTCTACTGCCCTCCGCCAATTCATTCCACACAATGACCATGGCAATACAACGAGCGAGCCCTATTAAAATCAATCCCACCATATAAGTTGGATAATCACGTAAAAAAAGAATAGCCAATAAGAACATGAGTATTGGGCCAATCACCCAATTAAGCAACAAAGAAACACCTAGCACCCTGGTATTGGCAAATACCTTTTTCAATTGATTGTATTTTACCTTGGTAAAAGGAGGATACATCATCAATATCAATCCAATCGCCAACGGAATATTGGTAGTGCCTGTATTAAATGAATTGATAAATTCTGAGGAATGGGGGAAAAAATAACCAATAGATACGCCAACAACCATTGCTAAAACAATCCACAAAGTGAGGTACCTATCTAAAAAACTCAATTGCTTTCTTTCATGAAGTGGTGCGAAGGAATTTGCTTTCATTTAAAATGTTTTTTTAAGGTATAACAATACAACTACAGAATAAGTTAAATTGTCACTAGCAAATAAGTTTTATTTTAATGCTCGTTCCAAAATAGCTTCCATTCGATGAAATGCCAATTCGCAATTGTTCTCCCACTGCGAAAAATCTCCATCATCCGAAACCCATTTATAAGCCGACAGCTTTATATTGAATTTCGAACAGGCTTTAGCGATAGCATACAATTCCATATCAAATACAGAACAGCTTTCTATCTGCTGGATATAATGAGGACTGTATTTAGTCCGGTATTCCTGATGATAAAAATAATCGGTGCTAAAGCAAGTGGCTTCCAAGCTAGGATCTATTTCTATATAAGCTTGCGCCACCTCAAAAGCGGTGAGGCCATAATCACAAATGGGTGCACAATCAATATCCTGAAAGCATTTTCCAATCTGAATAATTGTTCCTACTGGATATTTTGTTGAACCACAGGATCCAATATTAATCAGCTCGGTATAGCCTTTTTGTATAAGTTCCATCGCAGCAATGGCAGCATTAACTTTACCAACACCAGCATAGTATACCGGATAATCTAGTATTTTTTTAATCCCTTTTACTTCCTCGGGTATCGCAATTAGAAAGGCTTTTGACATGGTTGTAAATTAGTAGATTTTATTGAAACCACGCAGCTGATAACATTATAATAACCAACCTTTACTTGTTTTTTGATTGTATCAATACTTGGTATTGACCTGGCGTGATAAATTCCATTTTTTTAAACAGTCGCACAAAATAATTTACATCTTGAAAGCCACATTCAAACGCAACTGTTTTTAAGGAGTTCTTTTTGTTGGATAGTAACGACTTTGCCAATTTTATTTTTTCAGATATAATATATTCTAAAGGACTAATTCCGTATTCCCGTTTGAATGACCTATAAAAAGTAGTCTTGCTCATACAAGCTTTCTCACTAAGTACCCCTAATTTAATTTCCTCTGCAATATTTGCTTTGATAAAACTGGCGATGAATGCTAATGGGTTGGAATTATTTTGCAGGTCGGTATCCATTTTTTCTAATTCATTTCGATGCTGCGCCTGAATAATATTAATAATCAATTCCTGCAGTTTTAAATCGGCCAGCACATCTTTAAAAGGCAAATCACTGGAACAGATATTAATAATCTTATCTAATAAAGTGGCAATCTCAACGCTGTTTTGAAAATGATAGTTATGCTTGCTAAAATTCCAGTAATCATTGCCTGGCCTCGGATATTTTTCGTTTAAAAATTGTAAAGTATGTTCAATTTTTTGATGATCAACCGCCAAAGCAATGCACTGAGTTGGATTTTGCATCGTGGCTTCTGGAAAATCGATATTCATGGTAACGCCTGCTGGCACCAACACCGTTTCGCCCGGTAAATAATCAAAGCCTTCGTGGTCATATAAATGCATCACTTTTTTTCCACGGAGCATACTGGTAACCACAAAATCATTGAATGTAAGTGGTACTAAATCGCTGGCCCTATGTGTTTCAAATACATTGAGCTCGCATTTTTCCAAGGTAAATGCCTTTCGATTTTCCACCAAAGTCTTTAATGACTTCTCTGGAGTTAAAGTAAGTGGTTGAAGGTGATGAGAATAGGCCATAAGCAATCGTTTTCAAGCGCAGAACTCGTATTCGGTGTTTTTACGTTATAGGTAAAATGGCAATTTTATGCTACAACTTGAACTAAATATACTATTATTTATAAACAAATCTAAATAGTATTACAACCTAAAACGAAAACTGCTATGTCTACAATTGTAACCCGTCCTACTTTTAAAGCCAAGTACGACAATTTCATTGGGGGAAAATTTGTTCCTCCTGTAAAAGGCGAATATTTCGATAATATTTCGCCCATTGATGGTAAAGTCTTTACCCAGGCTGCCCGCTCTGGTAAGGAAGATATTGATTTGGCACTCGACGCAGCCGAAAAAGCCTTTGTAACCTGGAGTAAAACCTCTCCCACTTACAGAAGCAATTTGTTATTAAAGATTGCCCAAATTATGGAAGATAATTTGGAATATTTGGCTACTGTAGAAACCATCGACAATGGAAAAGCCATCAGAGAAACGAGAGCAGCCGATTTGCCACTTTGTATTGATCACTTCCGGTATTTTGCAGGAGTTATCAGAGGAGAAGAAGGCACCATCGCCGAACATGATGAAACAACCGTAAGCATCATAGTGCATGAACCCATTGGTGTTGTCGGTCAAATTATTCCCTGGAATTTCCCCTTATTAATGGCTACTTGGAAAATTGCTCCTGCCCTTGCAGCTGGCTGTTGTACCATTGTAAAACCAGCGGAACAAACACCTACTTCTATTATGTGTTTCTTAGAACTTATTGCTGATGTACTCCCTGCAGGGGTATTAAATGTAGTAACTGGTTTTGGACCAGAAGCTGGCAAGCCATTGGCTACCTCTTCTAGAATATCCAAAGTTTCCTTTACAGGCGAAACAACTACAGGAAGATTAATTATGCAATATGCTTCTGAGAATTTAATTCCAGTTACCATGGAACTGGGCGGTAAATCGCCCAATATTTTCTTCCCTTCTGTTGCCGATCACGATGATGCATTTTTTGATAAAGCAGTAGAGGGAGCAGTTATGTTCGCCCTCAACCAAGGTGAGGTTTGTACCTGCCCTTCAAGAATATTAGTGCATGAAAGTATTTATGAAAAATTCATGAAGAGAGTGGTAGAAAGAACCAAGGCCATCAAAATAGGACATCCACTAGACGGCACTGTAATGATGGGAGCACAAGCTTCGAATGATCAATATGAAAAAATATTATCCTACTTGAAAATTGGTAAAGAAGAAGGAGCCGAAGTATTGTGCGGAGGGGAAGCCAATAAATTGGAAGGGGAATTAGGAACAGGATACTATATTCAACCAACCATTTTCAAAGGCCATAATAAGATGCGCGTATTTCAAGAAGAAATATTTGGGCCAGTAACCAGTGTTACTACCTTCAAAACAACCGAAGAAGCACTGGCCATCGCCAATGATACACCATATGGTCTAGGTGCTGGTGTATGGACGAGAGATGCGCATGAATTATATCAAGTGCCAAGAGCCATACAAGCAGGTCGTGTGTGGGTAAACTGTTACCATGCTTATCCGGCACATGCTCCTTTCGGTGGATATAAAAAATCAGGCTTTGGTAGAGAAACACATAAAATGATGTTGAGTCATTACAGACAAACAAAAAACATGTTGGTTTCTTATGATAAAAACAAATTAGGTTTCTTTTAACCGTACAATACTATGCTACCTGAACCTTCTGCAAAAACAGAAGGTTCTTTTATTTAATTTAGCACCATGACTAAAAGAGTACTCGTAACAGCTGCTGCTGCCGAACTGATTGCTACATTAAAAGCAAAACATGGCGATTTAATGTTTCACCAAAGTGGTGGTTGCTGCGATGGATCGCAACCGATGTGTTTTGAAAAAGGTGAATTTAAAACAGGAAGCAGTGATATTAAAATTGGCGAAATAGCAGGTTGCGAATTTTTTATGGGTAAAGATCAATATACCTATTGGCAACACACACAAATAACAATTGATATCACCCCTGGAAGAGGCTCCAGCTTTTCACTTGAAATTCCACTAGGATTTAGATTTATTGTACACTCCAGTCTTTTCTCCGAAGAAGCATTAAATGATTTAGAACCTACTATTGAGTGCGATTAAATATATTTTATGCCTGATTGGTATTAATTTGTGCTATGCAACAACATCGTTATTTCCTATTGCACAAACCATTCAATATGGTTTCGCAATTCATCAGTTCACACGATGTACGACTATTGGGCTCAATAGATTTTGAATTTCCCGAAGGAACTCATGCCATTGGACGTTTGGATAAAAATTCAGAAGGCTTATTATTACTAACTACCAATAGCAAGATTACCAATTTACTTTTTCATGGTACAGAGGCACATGCCAGAACCTATTTAGTGCAGGTGAAAGATATCATGACGGAAGCCACGGCTGAAAAATTAGCGAAAGGTATTGCCATCAGTGCACAAAATGGCAGCCAATATATTACGAATCCCTGTACGGTAAAACTCGTATCTCCAGCTACCTATATCAATAATTGGTCAGCAACCACATTGCACAAAAATGTTCGCAATAGCTGGATCATCATCAGTTTGACAGAAGGAAAATATCACCAAGTAAGAAAAATGGTGGCGGCAGTTAATCACAAATGTTTGCGATTAATTAGAATTGCCATTGAAGACATTGTATTAGGCAACCTGCCACCAGGAGCAGTAATGGAAGTAAGTCAGGAATATTTTTTTGAAAAACTTAAATTATAAACAACTGCCCATTCTTGTTATTATTAATTGATCCAGAAAGGATACAATTTAACATAAGACAATCGTTGATGATCGTTGCGCATGACAAAATTTCCTATTTGCAAAGAAACCTCATCTAGTTTTTTACGCAAACTATTGAGGACCTCGTCGGTACTTATTTCAAAACTTTCTTTATGGGCTGTATTTAATTGGTCGATAATCGTAAAAAGGTACTTATTATCACTGTAACGAATACACGAAATTACTTCTTTGTTACTTTCAATAGTTAATTGTTGGCTCTCTTGTACCAATTGGAGCAAGGCAGCTGTATCTGCCGCTGTTTCGGCTGTTCTATCATACCGAATGCGCAGCAAAGCCAATGCTTCGCTATCATGAAAATGTGCAACCGATTGAGCTCCTTCGAGGTGCTCTTTACAAAACCAATGTAAACCCGCTGGGTGCCCTGTAAAACCTGGTTGTTGAAATCGTTTATTAAAATTTTCCTGCTCTTCGGTAAGGAAATAATGTACTAAACCACCGCCTAGCTCAAGCTCAAAGCGGGTATCACAAATGGCGCAAATGGGAGGCATCATAGCAGCTATCTTTTATGACTACAAATATATTACTGTTTACAGTAAATGACTATCTAGAAATCGCTGCTCATTTATATTCAAATATTTCATAGGTGCTGATGTCTATTAAATAATTAAACTCTTCCATTTTTAATCTCCTCCACCACAGCTGGGTCGAGTAAAGTAGTGGTGTCTCCTAAATTAACTGTTTCACCCTCGGCTATCTTTCGTAAAATCCTGCGCATAATTTTTCCGCTACGCGTTTTAGGCAATCCAGTTACAAACTGAATTTTATCAGGCTTGGCAATGGGACCAATGATTTTTGAAACAGTCAAATTAATATCCTGACGGGTTAAACTCTCTTCGTTGTGGTGGCCATTATAAATTACAAATGCATAAATGCCTTGTCCTTTAATATCATGCGGATATCCTACTACCGCACTTTCTACTACACCCGAGTGCATATTAATAGCATTTTCTACTTCGGCTGTTCCTATACGATGTCCACTGATATTTAATACATCATCTACTCTGCCAGTAATACGATAATTGCCTTTCGCATCTTTTAATGCACCATCGCCAGTAAAATACAATCCTGGATAGGTGTCAAAATAATTCGTACGGCAACGTTCATGATCGCCATAAGTAGTTCTTAAAATACCTGGCCAAGGTGCTTTTATACAAAGGTTGCCTTTTATAATACCATGCTCATCGGCTGTTGTATTTTCATTGCCATTTTCATCCACCAAGATCGGCTGTACACCCGGCATTGGCAAACTAGCCCAGCTTGGTATCGCTGGTGTTACCCCAGCCAAATTGCTGATGAGGCAAGCACCTGTTTCTGTTTGCCACCAAGTATCGACAATCGGACATCTTTTCTTTCCTATATTTTCATCATACCAATGCCATGCTTCTTCATTGATAGGTTCGCCCACTGTACCAATTACTTTTAATGACGACAAATCTTTTCCTTGAATAGGATTAGTACCAAAACTCATCAAACTTCTGATAGCGGTAGGTGCAGTATAAAGACAATTAACTTTATGCTTTTCTACAATATCCCAAAAACGACCAGCATCTGGCCAAGTAGGAATGCCTTCAAACATCAGAGACGTTGCACCTGCACTCAATGGGCCATATACAATATAACTGTGACCCGTAATCCATCCTATATCAGCCGTGCAAAAATGTATATCGCCAGGTTTGTACTGAAATACATTTACAAATGTGTAGTTAGTCCATAACATATAGCCTGCAGTACTATGCACTACCCCTTTGGGTTTTCCGGTACTGCCCGAAGTATATAAAATAAACAAGGGATCTTCTGCATCCATTTCTGCAGCAGGAAAAGAAACCTTACCATCTTTTTCTATTTGATGTTCGGCATGCTCCATTTCATCTTCCCACCATATGTCTCTTCCTTTAATCATAGATACGGGAGTGCGGGTGCGGGTATAAACAATTACTTTTTTTATAGTACGGTTACCGATTAATGCATCATCAATCACCGACTTCAAAGGAATCACTTTATCACCCCGATAGGCACCATCACAGGTAATAATAAATGCTGCCTGTGCATCATACAATCTGTCTGCAATACTTTGTGCACTAAATCCACCAAATACCACGCTATGAATAGCACCAATTCTTGCACAACCCAACACAGCATAAGCCAACTCTGGAACCATGCCCATATAAATACAAACCCGATCGCCTTTTTTAACCCCATTGTTTGTCAACATTTGTGCAACCTGACAAACCCTTTTGTGCAAACGCTGATAGGTAACTACCCTCACTCTTTCTTCGGGATTGTTGGGCTCCCATATAATTGCAGGCTTATCAGCCATGGTACTTAAATGACGATCGATACAATTTTCAGTAATGTTTAGCTTAGCCCCTTTAAACCATTCTATTCTAGGCTCGGTGAAATTCCATTCCAATACCTTGTCCCATTTTTTTCTCCATTCAAAATTCTCTGCCACATTGCCCCAAAAACCTTCAGGGTCTTCCACACTTTTTTGGTAATCGGCTTGGTACTGTTCAAAAGAAGTAATCTGATAGGGGTATGACATAGTATCGATTTTTTGTGATGATAAAAGTATGAAACAATAAAATGGGAGGGAATAAAAATTATACTAATTTGGTATAATTACCTGTTTGCATTCGAAATAGGAAACCGGGTGCTTGTCAAAAATACAAAAATGGCGTTCTTAATGGGCGCCGATGCTTTCGTTGCAAACAGGGTTCTTTTTCTTTTATCGTCTTAAAAGATGGCAAAATCGATCCCTAGCAAATAAAGTACTATAATTGTTTATTGAAGGCATTTCTTTTCGTTAAATTGAAAGAATGCTAGGGTATGGGAGTGTACAGTTAACGAACTGGGTAAAAAAATACGCTATCAAAGCGCCAGCAATCAAAACCAATAAATGTTATGAGTACATCAAAGACCGAGGAAAAAGGCATGGGTTTTATTATCGGAGCCTCTTCCGTTGGTACACTTATCGAATGGTACGACTTTTATATATTCGGCATGTTGGCCACTATTATTTCCAAGCAATTTTTTCCTGAAGATTCAGGCACTTCTGCATTGCTTAGTACATTGGCCATTTTTGCAGCAGGATTTATTGTTCGACCATTTGGTGCATTGGTATTTGGCAGATTAGGTGATTTAATCGGCCGTAAATACACTTTTTTATTGACACTGATTTTAATGGGCGGATCTACTTTTGCTATTGGCTTAGTACCCGGTTTTAAAACCATTGGCTGGGCGGCTCCCATCATTGTATTGGTGTTGCGCTTAATTCAAGGCCTTGCACTAGGTGGAGAATATGGCGGCGCTGCAACTTATGTAGCCGAACATGCACCTGCTAATAGGCGTGGTTATTGGACCAGCTGGATTCAAACCACTGCCACACTCGGCTTGTTTTTAGCATTGGGCATTATCCTACTCATTCGAAACAAACAAGGGGTAGAGCAATTTTCAGGAGAATGGGGCGGATGGCGTTATCCATTCTGGATCTCCTTATTATTGGTAATTGTATCCATCATCATTCGTATGCGCATGAGCGAATCGCCCATGTTTGCAAAAGTAAAAGCAGAGGGAAAAACATCTGTCAATCCATTGAAAGAAAGTTTTGGCCATAGAGCCAACTTTAAAATGGTATTGCTGGCATTGTTCGGCGCAGTGATGGGACAGGGTGTAGTTTGGTACACTGGTCAATTTTATGCACAAACATTTATTGAAAATATATGTAAGGTGAATTTTGTGGATTCAAGAAATATTCTGCTAATAGCTATCTTATTTGCAACACCTTGTTTTATTTTATTCGGTGCACTTAGTGATAGAGTCGGTAGAAAATGGATTATGCTCATTGGTATGTTACTGGCCGTATTTTCCTATCGATTTGTTTACCAAAAATTTCTTGACTATACTAGTATAGCAGCCAAAAGAACCATGGTGGATCTTTCCAAAACAACTCAATCTTCTGCAACTGCTTCAATTGATGCAAAGGATAAAAAGAAAGCAACAATTAGCGTAAAATATGATTCTGTGTATACAGATGGCGCCGTGTATAGTTTTACAAAAACAGATACCCTGCATTTTGCTACTGACTATGCAGGCAAAACTGTTACCATTGGATATATCATTCCCAATAAAACAGATACCACAAAACTAGATACCATTACTGTAAATGCTAAAAAGGCTACAGACATTAGTTTGGCGAATGGCATCACTTATATTGAAGTGATCAAAAAATCTGCTACCCCTGGAGTAGTGATTGAAAAATCATTGGACAGTACTACTTTCTGGAAAATGGTAGGTTGGGTATTCTTATTAATTGTTTTTGTAACCATGGTGTATGGGCCAATGGCCGCCTTCTTAGTAGAATTGTTCCCAACTAAAATCCGTTACACCTCTATGTCATTGCCTTATCATATTGGTAATGGGGTGTTTGGTGGACTAGTACCCTTCCTTGGAACTTTAATAGTTGAGTTCACAAAAACCAAGGACAATCCTGCAGGAGATCCTTTGGCTGGACTATGGTACCCTATTGGAGTAGCAGCACTTTGTTTTGTAATTGGTGCGATATATTTACGAAATCATATCGACGAAGATGTAATGGATTAATTTTAAATTTTTAATACAATTTATATGAACGCATTGAAAAAATATTTAGGAATTGTATGGATCTTATTATCTCCCTCCATAGTTGGATTTTTAATTTGGCAGGCTGCAGATAAAATTGGAAAGGCCACCGAAGCCACCAAAGCAAACGTAACCTTGCAGTGGACCATCATCTTAATCATCTTTTTTCCCATTTGTATAGGCCTGATGATTTTTGGATACTACGCTTTGAAAGATGCATACGACCATTTGCCAGAAAGTTCGGCTGAAATTACCGATTATTAAAACCTCCATTGGCTTTGGTAACAAAAAACAAAGCAGCTTAATTGGTACAACTATTATTTAAACCTTAGAAGAGTTTTTACTTAGCCAATCTACAAAACTGCTACAACTTGGGCGTTTAAATTACTCGCACTAATTAGCTACACCATTTTTCTATACTCGCTTCGGCAGCACAAAATTGAAATTCAGGGTTTGGACTCCTCACATATTTAATGCGCATGACAGTAGGAAAATCTTTAATCAATTTGGCATTTTTAAAATTAAAAGTCATTGTAAGACTTGATTCATTTATTTGTAAATCATTTTCTGAAAACACTTTTATATAAGTCAATAATGCTAGGCTTCTATATGCTGTGTCTGTATTGCTGGGAATTACAAGTTCAATTCCATTATTGAAAACTTCCCATTTGGATGCATGATTTTTCATATTTGCTGCATTGACAGAAGATAATTCCATCAGAATTTTTAAGGGCAATAGTTTATATCCATCAGCATTGGGAGTAGAAATAAGTGCTGCTTCAACCTTAACCAATTCAGGAATCATAATGGCTGCAGGGCATTGTGCAGCTAAATTGATATAAATATTTACCATGGGTTCTTTATGCAATCCCTGCATCATCGTTTCTGTAACAATAATATCGGGCTTTAAAGCTGCCTCCATCTGATAGGAGCTAGCATCGGCATGAATGATATCCAATACATACTCTTCCATATGAAAAGCTGCAATCGTTTTTTTAAGATAATCGATACTTAGTTCATTCAAATCGAGTAAGACCATTTTAAGTTCGCCAGCACTAAATAGACTAATCAGTGGAGTAAGCAGTGTAGCAAAGGGACCCGTACCTGCATAAAAAACTGTGACTGGCCTTCCATTATTTTCGTTCAATTTTGTTGATATGGCTTCCGCGATACCTTTAATGAATACGCGGGTACGCATAAAATCAATAATGCAAATAGCTGCTGAGGTAGGACTAACAGCCCTGCCATGCAGGGTTTCAATATGTTCCAAAGCGGTTCCGGTTTCTGTAAAGTAGGTAACTGTTTCAAATAGTGCTTTCAGTGAATAAGCGGCATCCCTTACCTGGTCGTAGGCTAGTGGCTCTTTCAATAACAGATGGGTAATTTCTTTTAGCTTTTGTAAATGTTCGGGCAATATTTATGAAATTTTATGATTGTTTTGTATGCAAGTCCTCGGCAAAAGTGAACTAAAAATAGTTTAAAATACAAAGCACTCTCTAAGAATTAGTTCACTTTGATTTGAAGACATACAAATAAGCCCTTTAAATGATAAATGTTTAAAGTAGTATTAAGCAGTTTTTTTACCCATCCCACCTACAAAAACTATTGCAGCACCCATGATGAAGAAAGCAATAAATGCAGTAACCGCTACGTCAGCAACGATTACCGTTACATGTATATAGATTAGCTGCCCTCTTCTCTTAAAAATTCATTTTCAGCGAAGCAGAAAAAGTAGTGCCCAGTTGACTGAATTGAGAGCCATTGTATCCAAGAATACGGTAACGACCACTGAATGACAAATATCCTTCCAACAAACTTTTTGCAGCAGCATTATCCAATACCTTTTGGCCATTTGTATTCAGAGAAACCAGGTTCCATTTAGGCAATACATTGAAGATATTATTAACATTCACCGATACGTTGAATTTCTTAGACAGCTCGTATCCTGCACTTAGATCCGTAACAACCGCCGGCGTAAATATTTGTTTGATATCGTTCATGATATTGCGACTGTTAATGGGATCATTCACATTAGACGTATTCAATAAAACACCAAGACTCTTGTATTTTGTTCCATTGTCCAAATCCTGAAAAGCGGTTTTACCAAAGAGTGTATTATTAAGGTTGAGCATGAATTTATTGATCTTGTAATCAAATCCTAGAACAGCTTTGTAAAGGGGCCTTCCTTCTGTTAACAACGATGTTATTTGCACATTCAGTATCGTTGAACCGGCATCCAATATGGCTTTGGGGGTTTGTGGGGTTCCAATAATTTTATTTTGCAACGTATAATTGGCAGCAAGATTGATGCTCATTTCACCTTTCCCTAATTTAATTTTTTTATAGTTGGCTACAACATCTATTCCGGATGTATGTGTTTTAATACCATTGATGAAAAATTGCACACTCACCAGGTCTGCTGATTTGAGGATGCTGTAAAGTTGTGTTGTGGGATCATCAGAAGAAATGGATGAACTATACACAACCCTGTCGCTGATCGTAATGTCATAATAGTCGATGGTCAGATGAAGTTGTTGGCTAAGCTTTAAGCCCAATCCAACAGTATAATTGATCGCCTTTTCTGGCTTCAGCTTGGGAATACCTAGCAGAAATGCCTGTTTACTTTTGTTGTTGAATAACCCGGAATTAACGATTGTTCCTCCAATAAAAGAAGCTTGAGTAGATTGGGTATAGATCTGATGTAGGGTGGGTGCCCTGAATCCTGAAGAGGCAGAACCTCTCAAAGTAATTTTATCATCTGCCATTTTATGGCTGCCGGATACTTTATAAATAAAAGTAGAACCGAAGTCGCTGTACTTTTCAGAACGCACGGTTCCATTAACCAAAAAATTCTTGGTCAGGTCAATCGCTACATCGGCATAAGCCCCCATATTGTAACGGGAAAATTTTCCTGCATTAATTCGGTCAAGCCCCGGAAACGAATTGGATCCCTCTCGATAATAGGAAGCAGTATCGCCACCGGTAATTTCATAGGTCTCTTTCCTCGCCTCTGTACCAAAAGCAACAGAAAGTTTTTCCGTAATACGTTTGGAAAAATCCATATTACCAATCACATGATGAAAACTATAACCACCGGGTTTAAAATTGGTAGGACTGGCTTTAAGCATTGTTCTGTTTACCGTATTATTAACCTCAAACAGCAGTTGGTTGCCTCCAATAGTGATACTCATATCCTGCTTCCAACCGTTGAAGTTGTTTTTAAAACCGAAACTTGCATTATAATCGGTGAGGTTGCCTTCCAATGTTGGCAAATAACCGATATAACCCTCATAGAGCCCTGCTGCCTTATCCGCAATAAAATCATTCTGCAAAGCAGAACCTGATGCGCCATAAGCAGAGCCGGTATAGTCTGGGCCACCCCTCACAGGAATATGCAACAAACCTTCATCAATCCGCCAATAGGCTGGCCTAAAGTTGGCTCTGCTATTGGATTTCTTAAACATATAGGCAGCATTGCTATAAAACTGTCCATTTTCGCCAATGGGCAATCCAAGATTAAACTCAAACTTTCCAGCAGTACTATTGCCGGTTCCATTCACATTGTTGGCAGTAGGGTATTTAGCCAAATACCTCCTGATGGCATCATTCGTTATTGCATCTCCGCCAAAAGTCGCTATCTCGGTAGGCTCATCAATCAGGCCGGAACGAACGGCATCATTTTGATCATTAAAACCGATGGTATAATTGAGAAATCCTTTATCGCCAATATTAGCGCCGCTGTTCAGCGTAAGACTATAAGCAGCTCCATCTCCCTTGGCAGTTAAACCACCGTTCAGGGTAAGTGAACTATATTCAAACTTGTCTTTCAAAATCACATTCACAACACCTGCTATTGCATCAGATCCGTATTGTGCAGAAGCGCCATCCCGAAGTATCTCTATGTTCTTGATGGCTTCCATTGGAATGGCAGACAAGTCCGAACCGGTTTCGCCACGACCCGGCGAAAACCATAAGTAAAGCAAAGAACTCAGGTTCTTTCTTTTTCCATTAATCAACACCAAAGTACGACTTGGACCAAGGCCACGAATATCGTAAGGATCCAAAAGATTGGTAGCATCACTTACAGGAACATTAATTGTATTAAAAGAGGGCACCCGATATTGCAAAGCCTTATCCAAACTAAATTGCCCCGTACTTTTCAATTCTGAAGCGCTGATATTGTCGATAGGAAGAGTAGTAGTAGTTAAACTTCTGGGCCTTGAGCGAGTACCCACCATCACCAGATCCTCCATATTTTCGTAATCCTTATTTAATGAAGTATTAAGTGAAATGGTTTCTCCTTGATTCAGCACAAATTCTTTTACAACAGTTTTGAATCCTATCATGCTGAAGCTAATCTGATAACTGCCCGCTGCCAGTTCAAGGGAGTATTTTCCAAGACTGTCCGTAATGGTATTGTACTTGAAGTTCGCAGTTGAAACGGTTACATTCTTTAATTGTAAACCGCTGGATGCAGTAACCGTACCAACAATTTTTTGTGCCGAGAGTAAATTAAACTGAAAAACTAAAAGGCAAATCGCCAACCAATGTCTGTAGTTACGCATGAATAATAATTTTAGGATATATAAATAAAGTTTAGAAGCAATTATAATTTTATTGACTATTTGCTGTAATTAGATTGCAATAGTATGAATTAAATGACTGCCAATACATATTTATTCAATGATCGCCGCAGTATTCCTCATCTCAAATATGTCCATTGACTGATTATTGTTGCCAAATAATGCTTAAAGCAATGCGAATTTATTAACTGAAGTCATTGATTTAACGTACACTCCACTCCGTTAGGGTAAATTAAAAGCAAACTACTTGTTAATAAATTTTGGAATTCTCTACACTAATTGTTTAATAATAATTTTTAGAATCTCCAAATACCATTTGTGTATTTTGCTATTGAAGAAAATTTTACTGGTGGAGATTTTTTTATATCAGGATGCTGAAAATAAAACAGAAAAAATATCTTCTCTTTTTATTTAGGGGGTGTTTATATGAATAATTATATAAGGGGACTATTTATTAGATTACATATAATCAAGGAGTTTGATTATAGCTATTTTATGCCAAATGAATTTTAAATTATGACTTGTACTGAAAAATTGATTTATAAGCGACTGATGGATTACCGCTTAGAGAGGAATGGTTCTAAATTGCTTCTAAATGAAAAAGGACCTATAAGTAATTAACTCATAAGTCCTTAATTTTTAAGCTCCCCTTACAGACAAAAGATGCAACTATAATGCGATGATTGAGTATGTAACAATTAAGAAATTAAAGGGTTGAACTAATGGTCATAACTGATTACTCTTGAAATTTTCCAGTTACCATTATCATTCTTCCAAATCATTACAAATTTGAAAGTGCCTATTTCGAGTTTGCCATTTTCAATGTGTTTGAATTGATGTTTTCCAATCTCTATTGCCCCATAACCTTCTATGGGATGTACTTCTAAACTCTCTCTAATAAGATTTCTTTTGAGGTCATAATCTCTATTGAAAATTGATTGAAAATTCGAAAATACTTTTTCAAAATCTATTAAGCCCCCATTATCTTGATACCACTCAAGGTCTTTAGTAAAATAGGTTTTCATCAAATTCAGATTCTTTGAATTATACGCTGCGAATAATGAACTATCGAGATTT
>CAIOIZ010000126.1 GCA_903858475.1 uncultured Bacteroidota bacterium | reverse complement strand
CTCTTAGCGGGGTTGATATGAAAATACATTTAACTTATTCGGATTTTTCTTTTGCAATTTCAAACTTATTTCTCTTGGCAAATTCCGACTGTGCAGTCTTAAGTTTTACCATAAAAGTTGTTTCATCCTTGCTTTTATCCATCAGGTTAGTGATGGCAGCTTGTACTTCTTCTTCAGTTGATTCGGCTTTTAACTCACCAAATGGTCCAAATGCTTCTCTTGAAACTTTAATTTCATATTCTAGAAAATCAAGCATAGCTGCTTTCAAATTTTCGGAACCAGCCACATTATCCATTCCCTTTACAGCTTCTATTTTTTCCCTAACAAATGCTTCCAGTTTTTTTCCAGCTATGCCAACAGGAGCAAAATCCTTATTGGTAATAGCTTCATTAATAACCACGCCTGCGGCTTTTCCCCGGCTGTATAAACTGTCACTTATCGCAGACAATTTGTTATTGAATTCAATGGCTTGTTTTTTTGTGTCTTTACATCCGGCGATTATCAAACCGGTGGCAAGCAATAGCAACAAATACTTTTTCATAATGAAGTATGATTTGGTTATAAATATTTATCAAGTTAAGATTTAGATTTTAAATAAGCTATAAAAAATGCTCCTTTTTCAAGGAGCATTTTTTAAAATTTATGGTGTACGAGTTATATTAGAAAATATAACGAATACCTAACTGAGCCTGCCATACATCATTGATGATGGTACCTTTACGGTAAGTAGTATAATTCAGGCTATTGTTAACTAAGTTCATTCTAAATACTGGGAAGTTGTTTACAGCTGGTCTAGCAGCAACTGGAGCAGAAGTATTTACAACATCAGCTACACCCCATTTGCTATTGATCAAGTTACCAACATTGAACACATCCGCACGGAATTGAATAGTGTGTCTGTTTTTACCAATGTTTCTGAACAATTCAACCATGGTAGAAAGGTCAAATTTAGAAAGGGTTGGCATAAGCGCACCATTTCTTTGAGCTACTTTACCACGATTGCTTTTCAGGTATGGATCCTGATTGATATATGCATCAAATGCATCTTTTTGAGCTTGAGCAGTAATTACAGTAGCAACGTTATTAATAGTTACACTGTATTGTTCAAAGTTCATTTCATATTGACTCTTGTCTTTTGGAATGTACATCAAATCATTACCACTGATACCATCACCATTCATATCGCCAGAGTAAGCATAAGAAATACGTCCTTGACTTTGTACTTGTCCAAATAAAGAAACTTGAATAGCAATTGCTTTAGCAAATTCTTTTCTATAAGTGATATTACCAATTACACGATGTCTTGTATCTTGATCGCTATAGCTATAATCAGGAAGGTTATTTCCGTTTACAGTTCTAGTAAATGTCCAACTGCTATTAGCAATAGTAGCCGCAGACAACATGTCTTTTGATCTTCCTAAATTGTAAGCAACCATCCAGCTCAAACCTTTTTGCAATGGTTTTTCAATTTTGAAAGTAGCCATTACACTTTGTCCATTTGGACGGCTAGCCAATACAGTAGCATCCGTTACTTTAGGATTGATTCTAACAGCACTTGAACTACCTGCAAATTTTGGACGATTATCAGGTCCAGCAAAAGAAGTAATAGCTGGTTTCATATTCGCATTATAATAGAAGATATTGCTGATGCTCTGAGTGAACAACAATTCAGCAGATCCTACGATACCAGCAAATAATTTCTGATCAACTGCCAGATTAGCTCTGAATACTTGAGGGAAACGGAATTTCTTCTCAATAGGAGCAATATTATAACTAGCAGCAGGATTACCTGGAATAATATTGGTTGGGATATTCCTTGTAATATTTGAACTGAAAGGGAAAATATTGGTATTATCTTGGTTCAACTGACCAGCTTGCATACCGTTGTTACCAACTGCATTACTGATAAATACGAAAGCGGGACGGCCACTGAATAAACCTAAACCACCACGAATCTGCGTTTTCTTATCACCGAATACATCGATATTATAACCAAAACGTGGGTTAATCATCAATTTAGCAGAAGGCAATTGTGAAGTACTAACTTTAGTAGAAGCACCTAATTCGTCAACAAATGAATTACCATCAACTTCTGGATTGTTTACTGCATTTGATTTGAAGAAAGGAACATCAAAACGAATACCGTAAGTCAAGTTAATTCTGTCGTTAACAGCTACTTCGTCCTGAATATAAGTACCAATATTAGTAGCCTGTGTTACAGCATTCCATAATTGATTATTGGCCAAATTGCTATACCCTTGAATAAATCTACGTGTATTAACAGGGTTAGTAGCCATATTTGGATTTGCTAAAAAGGCATTGGCTGAAGTATAAAAATCATTCAGGCTATTAAATACATAGAAGCCTTGAATTTGTGGTGTAAACTGATTGAAGAATTTGAAATGTTCGTAGTTAAAACCAGTAGAAATAGTGTGCTTACCATTATAAATAGTAAGGTTATCACTAAACTGCCAAGTATCGGTGAACAATTTATTATTGGGTGTAAATGGTTCAGCACCAAAAGACATATAACTTCTATCAGTACCAGTACCATCCAAAATATCAACCAATGGGAACATTTTACCTTTTACAGCTCTGTAATCCCTATTAGCAGTCCATCCAAAAATTACTTCATTAGAAACTTTATTACTAAAACGAGTATTCAACTGACCTATGGCAGAATAAATATCAGTATTTTGTTCGTAGTTGTTATTAGAGTAGTTCATCGTATTCAAACTGCTCACGCGACCACCAGTAAATGAACCAGAAGAGCTAGCACCTACATCTCTGAAAGCTCTCAATGAATTGAAACGGAAATTGAATTTGTTTCTAGCATTGATATTCCAGTCAAACTTAGCAAGGAATTTATAACTCTTAGTAATGAATGAATAATTCTCATAAGCACCTGGATCGTACCCTAAGCTAGTTTTTAAGAAAGAAGACAAAGTAGTCAAATCACTTACTTTAACACGACTAACATTGGTTTGGCCCGTATTGGTCCCATTATCAGCTACAAAAGTGCTTCCTGGATCAGTTCTTTTTTCATTTTCGTAGTTAACGAAGAAGAACAATTTATTCTTGATGATTGGACCGCCTAAGCTGGCGCCGAATTGTTTAACATCAAAATCAGTAATCACAACAGGTGTTTTACCATCAGCACCTGCCTTATCTCCTACCAAATTTTGATTGCGATTATTGTAAAAAGCTAAACCATGAAAATTGTTTGTACCACTTCTAGTTACCGCATTGATACTTGCACCAGTAAAACCAGCGTCTTTCAAACTATAAGGAGAAACGTTTACTTGAATTTCTTCTACTGCATCAATTGAAATTGGTGTAGCATTGGTTTGGCTACCAGGTAAAGCTTGTAGACCAAAGGAGTTATTAAAGATAGAACCGTCAACAGTCAGGTTGATAAACCTATTATCCTGTCCAGCAAATGAAGTACCATTTGACTGAGGTGTCAATTTGGTGAAATCAGTAATGCTTCTTGATAAAGTAGGCAAGGCTGATAATAATCTTCTATTGATATTGGTAGAAGTACCTTTTCTATCCTTAGATATCAAAGCGCTTCTTCTGTTTCCAGTACCAGTAACAACTACTTCTTTCAAACTAGTAGTGTTGTCATTCAATAAAACGTTGATTTTAGTAGGATCACCTAATTGTACATACATATCTGTATATTCTTCGGATTTAAATCCAACAAAGGATACAGTTACTTTATAGGGCCCACCAACACGTAGACTAGGGATGGTAAATACACCCGCTTTACCAGAAATTGTACGATATACAGTTCCGGAAGGTTCGTGAATGGCTTCAATTGTTGCACCCACCAATGATGTAGCTTTAGCATCTTTTACTGTACCAGTAATCGTACCGGTAGTAACCTGAGCTTTACTCAAAAAAGGCATTGCTAGAACAGCAATAATGAAGGGTAAAATTTTCTTAAAAAGCATATATTTTGGTTTTAATGGTGCAAAGAAAGTGAATTATTGGCAAACGGATGCTAACTTATTATTAACAAATTGCATGGCAATCTTAATTAAAAGAACGCTGCTTTTAAAAAAAAAGGCTCAGAAGGGATTTATAGCTGCGATTCCAATAAAAAAACATTGTTTTCCCATTGAAAATGCCTCCCTGTCAAGTTTTTGGCCTGTGCACAAATTTTTTCCAATTCCCCTGCGGGCATGGCCAAAATAGATTGAATTTGACTTGCAAAATCGGAGGCAGCAACTGCTGTAAATAAATGCTGGTGGGGTATGGCTCCAATGGCAGCGGCAGCTTGTGGACTGGTTAATACCGGTAAACCCACTGCCATGGCTTCTAAAATCTTGTTCTGAACACCCGTACTTAAAAACATAGGGGCTATTAATAATCGGGCCGACTGCTGCAAATCGGGCATGTGCTCAACATTGGCCATTACCCGTATTTTAGCTGTTTCTAAAGAACGCAATGAACGATGCGGATCAGCTCCGGCTATCACCAATTGATACTGCAGATCGCCCAGCAAAGGCAGCACTTCCTTGCATAAAAATTTAACCGCTTCTATATTGGGCGGATAACTCAAATTGCCAGTAAATAATAAATCAATTGTTTTGGCCCTTGAATTATTTTCCAAGCCGGGCATTACCCCATTAGGAACTACTATCAACTTTGCCTGATTGCCTGGTAAAAGCGACTGATCCTTTTGACTGATAATGCAAACCTTCTCAAAATGATCGATGGCATATGACTCCATTTTCTTAATCCTTCTATATTCCATCCAGTAGAAATAACTCATAGGAAAGGAAGCACGCTTACTCCTTAACAAATAATGATAACTAAAACAATCCATTAAATCAAGTACACAATTTTCCTTCTTAAATATTGAAGCATATCCAACTGTACGAATTAATTGAAATATAATTTTATCAGGATTCAGACTTCTAGCAATTGATTTTAACTCAAGGGCAGCCGACTTTTCGTAGTGATAACTGTATTGAAAAGGATTTTTAGTGAACAGCCCTTTAATCAACCTTAGAACAATTTTTCCTCGATGCATATAATGCACCATAATCGTTTTACAATAGGGCTTTAATGCCTCCTTCCATTCTTCCTGAACTACCTCATCTGATAAAGCAAATAAATGCAATTCATGCCGCTGACTCAAACACCGAATCTGGTGAAAAGCCCTCAGCTTATCACCCTTGGTTAATGGCCAAGGAAACCGGGAAGTGATGAATAGAATTTTGATGGAAATAGGTTGATTAAAAGGTTAAGATTGAGATTAAGATTAAGATTGAGGTTGAGGTTGAGATTGAGATTGAGGTTAAGATTGAGATTAAGAATGGCAAATTAATTAAAACCTGCTGGCATAAAAAATTAATATTAATCATCAATTGTTATAGACATAATTATATAGCTTTTACCAATTCCGACAATCGAAACACTGAAACAATTGTAAATTGCGCTCAAAATTATGCCATGTTAGATAGTATTGAATCGGCCCTTGAGGATATTAAAAAAGGTAAACTCGTGATTGTAGTAGACGACGAGGACCGCGAAAACGAAGGCGATTTTATTACAGCAGCAGCCAATACAACCCCCGAAATCATCAATTTCATGAGTAAATACGGACGTGGGTTGATTTGCGCACCTTTGGTGGAAGATCGTTGCAGTGAATTGAAATTAGAACAAATGGTGCCTGATAACACTTCCTTACATGCAACACCCTTCACCGTTAGTGTCGATCTATTGGGTAATGGCTGTACCACTGGCATTAGCGCACATGATCGTGCCAAAACTATACAGGCTTTAATTGATCCTACTACCCAACCAGCAGACCTAGGACGACCTGGACATATATTTCCCCTGCGAGCTAAAAAAGGAGGCGTATTACGCAGATCAGGGCATACAGAAGCTACCATTGACCTGGCAAGACTTGCAGGCTTTGAACCCGCAGGTATATTGGTAGAAATCATGAATGAAGATGGCACAATGGCCAGATTACCCGAGCTACAAATCATTGCCGAAAAATTTGATTTGAAACTCATTTCCATCAAAGATTTAATCGCCTACCGACTTAGAACGGAAACACTCATACGGGAAGAAGTAAGTGTAAAAATGCCTACTAAATATGGCGATTTTGAATTGATTGCCTTTGAACAATTAAATACCGGCGAAATTCACCTGGCCATGAAAAAAGGAACATGGGAAAAGGATGAAACTGTATTGGTGCGGGTACACAGTAGCTGCATGACAGGCGATATTCTTGGCTCTCTAAGATGCGACTGTGGCGATCAATTGCAGCATGCACTCAAAATGGTCAATGAGGCCGGTAAGGGACTTGTATTGTACATGAACCAAGAAGGCAGGGGCATCGGATTACTGAATAAATTAAAAGCCTATAAACTACAGGAAGGAGGAATGGATACCGTGGAAGCCAATATTGAACTGGGCTTTGCTATGGATGAACGCGATTATGGAGTGGGTGCACAAATACTTCGCCACCTGGGTATTTCAAAAATGAAAATCATCAGTAATAATCCAAAGAAAAGAGCTGGCTTATTAGGTTATGGACTCGAAGTAGTGGAAAGTATTGGAATTGAGATAGCTCCTAACCCACACAATGCAAAATACCTTCAAACTAAGAAGGATAAAATGGGACATAAACTGAGTTGATGATTGTATTGAGCAATGTTTATTGCTCTTTTTGCGCTGCTTTTTTTGCCCCCTTTCGTCTTTTCTTTTCTTCACTTGGCGTAAACAATTCAAAGAAATGATTAAAGTCTTTGCTATACGCCAAACTCATACCAGTGCGATTGCGCTGTCCCAATGTAGCATCTACACTAGTTCTATTGAATCCAAGAATACGAAGCTTTCCATCATTGGATAAAATGTATTCCAAAGTAATATCTGGTGTAAGCAAAATATTGGTATTGCGAGCCGCCAATATATAAGGATTATTATAATCTACATTACCTCCGAGTGAAACAATCAACCTTCCATTGATGTATTCTTTTTTCAATCCAAAATTACCAGAAGCTTGCAAGGCCTTGAGAATTTCAGGACTGGTAGGATCGTAATTTGAATTGAGTGATAGATAGGGTGTAATGGTAGGGTCATTGAAAATCTTCTGGAATATTTTCGAAAACTGGTTATTTAGAAAATTAGAAACCAATTGACCTGCCGTGCCAGAAAAGAAGGAAAGTCCCGATCCAGTTATACCACCCGCATTGCTATTATTGATAAATGAATTAAACAATAACAAGGAAGCCACTTGTTTATTCATTTCATTTTCATCCTGACTAAATTTCTTTAAACTCTCCAATACAATGGGATCATTGCCAAATTCAGTTTGCTGTGCTGGAATTTTAAATTCAAAATTAATCTTCGGACTTTTCAATGTATTGGTCAAGTGCGCCACTACATTCAAATCGGCACGTTGATTAAATTTTCCTTTACTTGTATTTAAACTGCTTAAATCCACTTTGGTAGCAGTATAAACGGCATCTATATTGATATTGGCCTCATAAGGATCTTTATTCCAATTGATATAGCCATTGGTAATTTCAAAATACTTTTTGATGAAGGTTTGAAAATTAAAACTGTATTCCCCTTTAGAAATATCATACCGCCCACTCATGGTAAGTGGTTCTTTGTTTCCCACATGAATTTTCAATTGTCCCCTACCCTGTCCCTTAATGATATCGCCAGTAGCTTCATCCAATATAACATCTACCTTACAGGCAGGGTTAGCCGAAATATTCATGTCAATCGAGATATTGGTACCTTCTCGGTTACTGAGTTCATTTTGCATCTTCCTACCAAATTGCACAAACTCTATATAGTCGATGGTTCCCACTTCTTTGCTATTGCTACTGGGCAGGAAAAAATGGTTGTCATCTGCTACAATGGTAGAGGGACCTCCATCTATCTTCATTTTTAAATTGCTAATGGGGCCATTCAACGTCATATTGGCATTGCCAATGATTTTTCCATAAAAATCTGGATTCTCTCGCTTGGTAGTATTGAGCAAGAGCATGCGGTCGGTTTTAAAATAAATATTGTCGAAACCAAAATTATCGAAGAACTGGTGTGTCATAATACCACCTGCTGTAGCTGTATTGCCGAGTGTATCTTTCAATTCCAATGTTCCCAGGTCCATTTCATCGGGATTGAACAAGATGGTTTCATTGGCAAATTTGTATTTACAATTGGTATAAATCACTTTCATAGAACCCTCTTTCACCAAAACACTTCCTGTGATGTATTGGTGTTTAGCACCCCCCGTTACTTTTAAATCGGCTACAATATTGCCCTGCAAATCGGTGAATATATTATTGAGATAGGGCGCTAAATTATTCATGTCGAAGCGTTGCGCAGTAAAGCCAATATTTAAAGCATGATCAGTAGTGTCCATCAAATCATAGGATCCATTAAACTCAAAAGCATCATTCTTATCGAGTCCTTTTCCATTAAATTGAATCTTACCCTTTTTTAAATCAGCGGCTGCATACAAATCAATATTGGCGATGCTTTTATTTTCTAATACAAAATCAGCTGCCTTTCCTTCGAATTCCAGCAATTGCTTTCCGAAAGGGTCCCTTAGTGTAAGCGTTCCTGTTAGCTGTCCTTCCATGCGCGGATCCTTAATCACGAAAGGCGCAAAATCGTCCAAATTTATTTTTTTAAGTTTCGCTACTAAGTTGGATCCTAATTCTTCATCCATTTCAGTTGATATCACTATCTCCTGATTTCCCTGCACAAACTTTACTTCATTGGCATCTAACACATTTTTACGAAGGGTAATTTCACCGTCTTTTTCTAAATCCCATTTTTTATTATTGATGTAGAAGGAAGAAGGAAAGAAATGTATTTGCAACCCATCTGCTAAAGGTTTAATGCTGGCATTTAACTCTGCCCTGCTAAGTGTTTTATCGGCACTTGTTTTCAATTGCAAATTGGTTACCCCATCTTCTGTAAGCAATGATAAATTGGTCTTAGGGAAATGAAAGCTATCACTCAATGCAATTTCACCCACCTCTATCGTGGAGAACAATTTATTGCCCAATCCCTTGCTATTCAACCGAAGGTTACTAAATGTTTTTCCATCGTACGTAAAGGATGGAATCCTTGCTGTCAATTCCATTTCATTGCCCGGTATTTTGAGCGTACCGTCAAATACTGCATTGTCAAAACCCTCTAACTTAGCATCTAATAATTGTACAAATGCATCCACTTTTTTCGTGGTAATATGAAAAGCAAAATCCTGGTTACTGATGGCACGGGTTGGCTGCTTGAAATAAGTAGGATAATATTTATTTAAGAAAAGCTGAAAAGCATCCGGCAATTGATGTATTACAAAATTACCCTTGATATTGCCCGTGGCTTCATTGGTTTTAAAGCTTAGTTCTTTACTATCCACATTCATGATAGAAGCCAATTCAAGACTGTCGAATGAAAGTGGCATGCCGTCATGAATTAAAACGGCTTGATTAATGCGTGCCCTACCATTAAAATTATCAATATTATCACCCGCAAAGTCAACCGCTAAATGTCCCCCAATAACAAAGTCATCTGTTGTTAATTGTAGCTTTTTAAAATCTATTTTTTTAATATCCGCAACAATATTGAATTCGGGCAATTGATCATTAAAGTTGATTACCCCTTTCATTTTTTCCATTATAAAATGGGGATCATTGATGGCAATATTTCCATTGAATAATTTATTCTCTAGTTTACCATCTACCTTAATTTGTTGATAGTTGTAACCCAAGTATTCCAATTGACTAATATTGCCCTCAAAAGCAGTCTTCAAATTTTTGCCCCCAAATCCAACACCATTGATTTTCCCATTTAAGGAAATGGTACCCACCTGAGTATTGTTCAAAAATCCACCAAGATTAAAACGATTGGTTATGATTTTTCCAGCATATAAAGCGGAGCCATTTATTGGCAATTTCATATTCACATCGGTAACAAGCGTGCCCAGGTTAGTAGTAAGCGTTCCATAGGTAACAAAATCACGAATAAAACCAGTGAAGTTTCCCTTATACAATATATTGCCCATGCTGCTTAACCGAGGCTGTGTTATTTCTGCCAGGGAGGGCACCAAATTGCTTAGGTCGGTATAATTGGTTTGGATATTGCCGCCTGAAAAATCTATAAATGTATTGTCGATATCGGGTAATCCATGCAAAGAGATATCACCTTGCAAACTAGTACTACCAGATTTTACCTGAATTGCTTTGGCAGATAAATTATCAATGGTACCCAGGGCATTTCCATTGATATCAAAAAACCTATTCCAATATTTTAATTCAGGGGCAAAAAAAGCGATATCATCGCTGTGCACAATAGAATGATCGAAATGTGCTGCCAATTTTATACGGTGTAAAAAGGACGCCATATCATTATTAAAATCCTCGTAATGCATGGCATAATAATTTCCAATATGGCTTTTATTGGTTTGCAAATCAAGTTGCTTAAACTCCATGATGGATGCCGTACATTTCATGTCTGCTGAAAGTTTTTTAACCTCCAACCCACTTTTTTCTTTGGCAGCTATTTGCAATTGAGCAATAACAGAATCGCCACTGTATTTTACTTTGCTGAATTTTGCATCGATGGCATAAAAATGAAAATGTTGTCCATCAAACTGATTCTCGAAAGGGGCTCTATCTGTTTGTTGGTCGATGGCCAATCCGCCATTTTTAATGAAGAGCTGGCCAATATCCAATTGCCAGGGGGAATTAGTTGATTTTGTTTGTATGGTATCCCCTACAGAAACGGGGCGCTTTATTCGATTGCCAGTATAATCGTATTGACCAAAATAGGGACTATTGAGTGCAATGGATTCAATTTGAATTATTTTTTTATCTAGGTCAATTATCTTGGCATTGATGGCTCCTGCTGCTAATGAAAAACTTAAATCAGTACCAACCCATCCATCTTTTTGCGAAATCCGCACCTGGTTCAACTCAATTTTTTTAAAATCAAAACTCATTCCAGTAGAGGAGGAACTAGATTTTTTAGGAGAAGAAAAATAATCAAGCAGAAATTGATAATTCCATACGGAGTCTGTTCTACTTGCTTTTATAACAGCATCATTCAGCGAGAGATAATGCAAGACGGCTTTGTCTTTCAAAAAAAACCAATCAGTAATTTGAACACGGGCCTCACCAGCATATAAAAGGGTATCCCCTTTTTTATCTTCCAGCATCAATCCCTGGATACTCATTTTATTAAACAGGGTAAAATCAACCTTCTTTACCGAAACCTTTGTATGTAATTTATTGGATAGGTTGGCAGCCACTTTTTTCACTATCCAATTTTGAACAGGTGTTAAGTGGATAGCGATGTACAATAGCAATAAAAGGCCTATTATTACCAGTACCAGTCTTTTCAATATATTCAGTACGCGACGCAGATGATTAATTTATTTGTAAAAGTAGCCATTCGCTGCCTATAAGCAAATACAATACCAAAAAACAATCAATGCCCTAAAAAGCCTGACTCCTCCAATATAATTGATAAAATGCTTGGGCAACCCTATTCATTGCCTAAAAATACAACCCTCCTTCCTATTTTTCTGTTAAGCTTTTCATTCATTTATTCCTTAGTCCGTCATTCGCAATTATACAAAAATATATTTACCCCTCCTCTATTCGAGTAGGGCTGGGAGTTATAAAATGATAGAATGGGAAGGTTTACTTTATTTCAGATAATAGCCGAAGCCAATACTCAGCATTCTATTGCGAATATTAATGCCATCAAATTCTGAATTGTTATTGATATTGGCCAAACCGTAGTAATAAACGGCCTCTATAAAGGTTTTTTTGAAATGAATGCCGATACTGGTAGCAGCCCCCAGATCAACCCAGCTATAATCGCCAAATCCAAATTTCATTTTACCCGAACTGCTTACCTGATTGGTATCTGTCTTTTTCTCATTCCCCAATTTGGTAAAGCTTAATACAGGTCCTACACTAAAAACAAAGGACTTGTCTTCCTTTCCAAAATCCAAGCTCAAAGCAGGAACAATATCCAAGTAAGCTATGCTGTTTTTGATCTTGGTATAATTACCGCTGAGCGGCTTAACAACATATCCACGGGTATTCAATTGTACATAAGGAGAAAAATGCAGTGGCCCATCAAAGGAGGTCTTGAATAAAAGCCCTATGCCAGCACCCGGAACAGCTGTAACGGGTTGGGCAATTGCATTGTAACTAACCTTGGCTGAACTATAATTGAATCCTCCTTTTATTGCAATACGTGTTTGACTATAACTTACAAGCACAAACGAAAATGCAAGCAGTGTAAACATCCACTTTTTTATTAATATAGACATAGTCGGCAAAAATAGGCTTTTAGGTACTAATTATGACGACTTCGTTTTTTCATTGAATTGCTGGGAATGCCCCTTCGGAATAGAAAGGTTTTTCCAGTCATTGCCCCGAATTAAACGAGCCAGGTATACGATTTGCCCAACATGATAAGGATAATGAGCCAGTTGCCGATTGACCGCATCTATCAGCAGTAAAGGTTCAGTGCGTATGTAGATGGTTTGTAGTAAATCAGCTGGTTCCATAGCTGCTAGGGCTTTTAAAAAACAGTCCCAACCTTTTTCCCAATAAGCCAATAATTCAGCAACAGTCCAATCGTTTGTTTCAAATTCAGCATCACGATTGCGTCCTTCCTTTTCGCCGTCTGAATGAAGAAAATCGGTCCAGCGACTCAACATATTTCCAGCCATATGCCGAATGATAATAGCAATGCTATTGCTTTCTGCAGTTGGTTGATAATAATAATCTGCTGCTTGCAATTGCAGAAAGGAATCATCCGCAAGCTTTTTATAATACCCTACTCTAGCCATGGCGGATGCCAAAAAATATTTTTCTATTGACATAACAGTATTGGAATTTCTACATTTGAATTATACCAGTATTAGTACCCTTCGGCAGCATCATCTCCTCTTTTATCCCCAACGGCATTAATACTAACTACTCCTTTTTCTCTATTGACCATTATCAGTTCTGTTCTGCCGATATTTCCCCGCATCGTTAATTTATATCCCATCGCTTCTAAGGCCACTTTGGTGGCTGGATTAAAATCTTTTTCCACCATTATTAAATCGGGTAACCATTGGTGATGAAATTTGGGTTGGTTGACAGCCTCCAATGCAGTCATTTTAAAATCCAACACATTTACAATGGTTTGAAAAACACTGGTGGGTATGGTAGTTCCACCAGGAGTACCTACTACTAGATAGGGTTTACCTGATTGCAAAACAATGGTGGGCGTCATGCTACTCAACATCCGTTTATTAGGAGCAATGGCATTTTTTTCGTTGCCCACCGCACCATACATATTGGGTACACCAGGTTTAACACTAAAATCATCCATTTCGTTATTCAGTAAAAAACCGGCCCCTGCTACTACGGTTCTGCTTCCATATCCGCCATTTAATGTAGTGGTCACACTAACGGCATTTCCCTCCTTATCAACAATACTCAGGTGAGTAGTTTCTTCGCTCTCTTTGATATTGCCTGCGCCTGTCAGGGTGCTGCTGCCAGCTTTTCCAGCTACATAATCACTCATGCGTGCCCGTAAGTAAGCATCACTTACCAGGGATTTAACAGGTACTTTCACAAAATCGGGATCGCCTAAAAAGGCAGCTCGGTCAGCGAAAGCTCTTCTTTCTACTTCTGTCATCAACTGAACAGATGCTACCGTTTGAAATTGCATGGCAGCAATATCTCTATTTTCTATCATCTTCATCATTTGCTCAAGAATAATGCCCCCACTACTAGGCAAGGGCATCGTAACAATTTGATACCCTTTGTAATCAAATATTACCGCCTCTCTTTCTACTGCATTGTAATTTTTAAGATCCTGCAAACTAATAAGCCCCTTGCCCCTATTCATTTCTGCTACCAGCATATCGGCAGTGGCTCCTTCATAAAATCCTTTTGCGCCTTTATCGCGTATTCTTTTTAAAGTGCCCGCCAATTGTTTTTGAACAAGCGTATCCCCTTCTTTCCATAGGGTACTTTTTACAAATGCTACAGGCGAAAAATTCAATGATTCAAATTCCTTTTTGGTTCTATTCAAAGCAGCCGCTTCATTGGCTGTAATGGCAAAACCCTTTTCTGCTAATAAAATAGCAGGCGCTATTAATTTTTTAAATGGCAATCGACCATATTTGTGGGAAGCAAATAATCCAGCAATCGTACCAGGTACCCCTGCGGCCAAATGCCCATCCTGACTCCATTTCATCTGAGCATCGCCTTTTGCATCCAAATACATATCGCGACTAGCTTTGGAGGGTGCTTTTTCGCGATAGTCGATGGCTATATTTTTTCCATTCATTAAATGTGCCAACATAAACCCACCCCCGCCAATATTACCCGCACCGGGATATACAACAGCCAATGCCAATTGAGTGGCAATGGCTGCATCTACAGCATTACCGCCCATTTTCAAAATCGACAGCCCCACTTTACTGGCTAAAGGATGTGCTGAAACAACGGCCCCCTTTGAAACCGCAGCTTGTTTCTGTATGCCATAGTTAAAAGCATCTAAATTTTGTGCCGCTAGTTGATTAGAAATAAAAAAGCAGATCAAAACCCAGATTATATTACATACTTTTTTCATGTTTAAAATGATTTTTTTAAAATTAGTTCTTTACTGCCATTATTTTGTTAATTTTAGTTTTTACTGCTTAATTCAAAAACAAAATTTATGCGAACTAACCAATTGCTTCGAAAGACATTTTATATGTTTTTTGCTTCCTTCTTATTTGTGGCTTTAGGAAAGGCACAAACAGGAACTATTTCTGGAACTGTTAAAGATGCCAATGGCAAAGCCCTTCCGGGTGCTTCTGTTACCATCGAAGGACAGACCAAGGGTACTTCTACCGATGGAAATGGCTTTTATTCTTTGAAAATGGCTGCTGGTACTTATACCGTAGTGATTTCTTATGTTGGACAAGCTCCACAAAAAAACAAAGTAACCGTTACTGCCGGTGGCACTGTTGAAAACAATGCTAGCCTTAGCATGGTAGCTGATCTTGGAACCATTCAAGTAATTGGTAGCCGCAATAGACTGCCCCGCAGTATTATTTCAACACCTGTACCAGTGGACATCATTTCTGTAAAAGAAGTAAAATCTTTTGCCCAAATGGATCTTACTCAAATGTTGAACTATACCGCACCTTCTTTCCAAAGTGCCAGACAAACCATTAGTGATGGTACAGATCATATTGATCCTGCCGGACTTCGTGGACTAGGCCCTGATCAAACCTTGGTTTTATTAAATGGTAAAAGAAGACACAATACCGCCTTGGTAAATATCAATGGTACTGTAGGAAGAGGTAGTGTTGGAACTGACTTAAATGCTATTCCTGCTGCTGCAATTGAAAGAATTGAAGTATTGCGCGATGGCGCTTCTGCTATGTATGGTTCGGATGCAATTGCTGGTGTAATCAATGTAGTGTTGAAGAAAAAATACAACGGGTTTAATGTTTCTGCTACTACAGGCGAAAACAATACCATGCTTGACTATAATGGCAAAAATCATATTCGCGATGGCGAAAGCAAACAAATTGATTTCTCTTTTGGAACTGCTGGAAAAGTAGGCTATTTCAATATGAGTGGTCAATGGCTTGATAGAGCACGTAGCAACAGAAGCGGCAATGATAATATTCCTCTTTTGTATCTTGGCAATGGTGGTGCATTCCCCAACACACAAGCAGGTGTTGATCCAGTGGACTATCGCCGTTGGTTAATTAATTATGATAAAGACATGGCAAGTGCAAGAGGATATGACAGACATAATATTTATGCTGGTCAATCTGCTTCTCAAAACTGGGGCACTTTTATCAATGCAGGATTAAATATTGGTACAAAATCTGAATTGTATTTCACCAGCGGTATTTCTCACCGCAGTGGTTTTGCAACTGGTTTTAGCCGTAACCCCAACGCTGTTTCTCAACAAGCTGTTGCTTTGGGTGGTTCTTATATTTATCCTGATGGTTTCCTTCCCGAAATTCATCCTACTATCAACGACCAAAGTTTATTGATAGGATATCGCACTAAATTAAAACAATGGGAACTTGACGTAAGCAATACTTTTGGCAACAACACCATTCAATATAGTATTGAAAATACAGGAAACGCTTCCGTAGCTGCATCAGTAACACCGCAGGTAAAATTCAATGCAGGTAAACTAGGCTTTAATCAAAATACCATCAATATCGACCTTAACCGCAAATTCAATTTGAGTAGTGGTGGGGACATCAACTTTGCTTTTGGTGGAGAAGCCAGAACAGAAAAATTCTCTATCAAAAAAGGAGAAGAAAGTTCTTATCTCAATGGCGGTAGACTTGGAACAGTTGCCTTGCTTCCTTCTTACCCAGGCACTACTGGCACCTCTTCTACTTCTGGCTCAAGTGTAGTTCCAGGTTCTGGTTCACAAGTATTCCCAGGTTTTCAACCAGGCGACGAGGTAAATGCAAAACGCCACGTATATGCAGCCTATGTAGATGGTGAATATTCAATTAATAAATTGTTATTAGGTGCTGCTGGTCGTTTCGAAAGTTATAACGAAACAGGCGTTACCTACAATGGTACAGGCTTTAAATTGACTGCTCGCTATGAACTGAACGACAAATGGGCCATCCGTGGTTCTGCCAACACTGGCTTCAGAGCTCCTAGCTTGCACCAACGTTATTTCCAAAATACTTCTACTCAATTTGTAGCTGGTCTTCCTTCCAATGCGTTGACTGCAAATAATAACAACCCAATTGTTAGAAATGCATTTGGTATCAGCGAATTGAAACCAGAAAAATCTACCAGCTTCACAGCAGGTGTTGTAGGTAAATTTGGCAATGGCTTTACCATTACTGTTGATGGATATTATATCAGTATCAAAGACAGGATTGTATTATCAACTCAATTTAACAGAAGTAATTCTTTGGTGGCTACCATTCTTAATGCCAACAGCGTAGATGCTTCCGTTAGTGCATTACAGTTTTGGACAAATGCAATTGATACCAAAACAAAAGGCGTAGATCTAGTATTGACCAAACATTTCCAATTAGGTAAAGGTTCTGGTAACTTATCTATTGCTGGTAATTTCAATGAAAACAAAGTGGATGGTGCTATTAAAACAAATTCTGTAATTGATGCACCTGCTAATAACCCAAGTCTTACAGATCCTAGTAAGAATCCTGCTAATGACTTGAAAATAGCTTTATTCGATCGCGTACAAAAAAGTCGTATCGAAGATGCACAACCAAAAAGCAAAATCAATTTTACAGCTAGTTACGACATCAAAAAATTCAGCTTCCTTTGGAGGTCTGTACGTTTTGGCGAAACTGTATTGTTGAGCAATACCGATCCTAAAGCGGTTAATGGTAGCGGCGTTTATTGGAATGATGTAGCACTAGGTGCTGATCAAACTTTCAAAGCTAAAATCACTACAGATGTAGTAGTTACTTATCGCTATTGTGAAGCCATCTCCTTCTCAATAGGAGCTAACAATATCTTTGATGTTTATCCCGATAAACTTTTCTTGGATCCAAGAAACGATGCATCATTCGTTTACAATAATCCAGTTCAGTCGTCTTTGGGTACTTCAAAAACAACTGGTGGCTATAGCGCTGGTAGAGATTTAACCAACCGCGGTCGCTTCCTTTATGGTAGCAACCAATTCGGTAGCAATGGTCGTTATATCTTCGCTCGTGTTAGCTTAGATGTAGCTAAACTAAAAGGTTGCTGCAAGAAAAAATAATCATTTTATGATGAATAGGAAGCGGAGGATTTTTCCTCCGCTTTTTTTATACCCATATTGCTCATTTATTATAAACGGATAAGTATTCTCAGTAGCTTTCTTTATTTTCACATCTCATTTTATTTGTAAAGTATATGAAACAATTATTGATTGGAATAGCAAGTACAATATGGAGCGTTTTTGCAATAGGGCAACTGAAAAGTCCATCCGCATTCTTGGGCTATGAACTGGGCAGCTCTTTTACTCCACATTATAAAATTGTACAGTATTTTCAATATGTACAACAAACCCTACCCCAACAGGTACAGCTACAGGAATATGGCAAAACCTACGAAGGCAGGCCCCTGTACCTAGCCTTCTTGTCCTCCAACGAAAACATGGCCAAATTGGAGCAAATAAGAATCAATAATCTACAACTGACCGGCATGGAAACTGGCCAGCCCAATAATAAAAACACTGCCATTGTATGGCTAAGTTATAATGTACACGGCAATGAAGCCAGTAGCAGCGAAGCCGCTATGCAAACACTTTTTGAATTATTGCAACCCACTGCTTCAAAGTGGTTAAACAATACCGTTGTAATCATTGATCCATGCCTCAATCCGGATGGTAGAGACCGCTATGTAAACTGGTTCAATTCGGTAGTGGGCAAGGAGGCCAATGCTGCTACCTTGGCAAGAGAGCATGATGAACCCTGGCCAGGTGGAAGAACCAATCATTATAATTTTGATTTAAACCGCGACTGGGCCTGGCAGGTGCAAACTGAAACGCAACAACGCATGCTGCAATACAATCGCTGGATGCCGCAAGTACATGTTGATTATCATGAACAAGGCTACAATGAGCCCTATTATTTTGCCCCAGCAGCAGAGCCCTTTCATGAAGCAGTAACCCCCTGGCAAAGAAGCTTTCAAACCCTCATTGGTAAAAACAATGCCCGGTATTTTGATAAAAATGGTTGGCTCTATTTTACCAAAGAGCGATTTGATTTATTTTATCCAAGCTATGGCGATACCTACCCTACCTATAATGGCAGTGTGGGCATGACCTACGAACAAGGCGGTCATAGCCGTGGCGGATTGGCGGTACATACCGACGAGGGCGACATACTAACGTTAAAGGATAGACTATGGCACCATACCACCACAGGCTTGAGTACAGTGGAAGCCAGCTCCGAAAATGCGGGGAAACTAATCAGTCAATTCAAACAATATTTTACAGATGCTCAAAATGGCATAGGTAGTTTTTATAAAACTTATTTGCTGAGCAGCAATGATTATGGCCGTATCAAAGCAATAGAAAAAATATTAGCGTCTAATAATATCCGTTATACCAGTGGGCCAATTGGCCAGGGTTTAACTGGATACGATTATTACAATGGCAAAACAGGCCCCATAGTACCCGGCACCTATACTATCATTGTAAATGCAGCACAACCACAGGGTCACCTAGCCAAAGTATTGTTGGAGCCGGTAAGTAAACTAACAGACAGTGCCACCTACGACATCACCGCCTGGAGCTTACCCTATGCGTATGGGGTCAATGCCTATGCACTAAGCAGTAGCCTTAAAGGGAATGAAGATATTAAGAGTCCGTATAGTCCATTAGCAACTGTTTCGTATGGCATTATCATTTCGTATAGTAATGTACATGATGCAGGTTTATTGGCTGCCTTATTGAAAAACAAAGCGGGTGTCCGCATCAATGAAAAAGACCTAGTGTACAATGGGAAAAAAATAAGCAAGGGTTCCTTAATACTACTGAAAAGAGACAATACCAATTGGGGATCTGTAGAAAAAATAATCAATGAACAAGGTGCAAGCTATACCCTATTGGAAGGTGGCTTTATGGATAGTGGTCCAGATATGGGCAGTCCCGATATTTTAAAATTGGCTGCACCCCGTATAGCCTGCTTAACTGGCCCAGAAGTAAATTCAAATGCTGCAGGAGAAGTATGGCATTTATTTGAACAACAATTACATTATCCGATAACCATGGTTAATAGCAGTGGACTTCGTATCGGACAGTTAAATCAAATAGATGTTTTAATTATGCCGGATGGCAATTACGAATTAATTAATGATAAGAAAGCAGCGGAAGACTTAAAAAATTGGGTTCGTGCAGGTGGTAGAATCATTGCATTAGAATCAACAGTTAGTCAATTAGCAGGTGCCGATTGGGGGCCTAAACTAAAAAAATCGGAAGAAGATAAAAAAGATGACAGTGCTTATACCGTGGTTAGAAAATATGAAAATAGAGAAAGAGATGATTTAGTCAACAGTATTCCAGGTGCCATTTATAAAGTAGAAATGGATGATTCACATCCTTTGGGCTTTGGCCTTGGGAAAAACTTTTATACCCTTAAACAAAATAGCCTTGTAATCGAATTTATGAAAGAGGGATGGAATGTAGGCATTGTAAAAAATGAAAATAAAGTAACTGGTTTTGCAGGAAATGTAGTCAAAAGTAAAATCAAGGATGGTACTTTATTTGCCGTACAAGACCTAGGCCGCGGCAAAATCATTTACCTCGTCGATAACCCATTGTTTAGATCCTTCTGGGAAAATGGCAAACTACTTTTTTTAAACGCCGTTTTTATGGTAGGAAACGAACCGATTAGATTATAAGTTGATCGTACCGATTCAAGACAAAGAATAGGAAAACCTGTAGTAGACATTTTCGAACAGTGCTATTTTTTGAATCCGCAAGTGCCTATTATTCACCGAAATTATTTTTTCACAGCGTTCAGTTAAATACTTAACTATGAAATTTTCTTTGTGCAAAATAGCATTGATGGTCCTTTGTACTGCTTACATAGCAACGGCTCCTGCTCAAAATCCAAAGTCCTACACGAGTGCTGAAATATTATTACAGTTAAAAAAACTGAATGTATTGGGCAATGTACTCTATATAGCTGCTCACCCAGATGATGAAAACACCCGACTCCTCACTTACCTTGCCAATGAAAAAAAATACCGTACTGGTTACCTAAGTTTAACAAGAGGCGATGGAGGACAAAACCTCATTGGTGATGAACAAGGGATTGACTTAGGATTGATACGCACTCAAGAATTATTAGCCGCTAGAAGAATTGATGGTGCCGAACAATTTTTTTCCCGTGCTTTTGATTTTGGGTATAGCAAAAGTCCAGAAGAAGCCTTACGGATATGGGGACACGAAGAAATACTCAGTGATGCAGTATGGGTAATCCGAAAATTCAGACCCGATATTATCATCGCCCGATTTCCTACTACCGGTGAAGGTGGACATGGCCATCATACGGCCTCGGCCATCATTGCAGAAGAAGCATTTGACGCAGCGGCCAATCCAAATAAATTTCCGGACCAATTTAAATATGGTGTTCAACCCTGGCAAGCCAAAAGATTGCTTTGGAATACTTTTAATTTTGGAGGCACCAACACACAAAACGAATCGCAATTAAAAATAGATGTAGGCATGTACAATCCCTTATTGGGAAAAAGCTATGGCGAAATAGCGGCCTTAAGCCGCAGCCAACACAAAAGCCAGGGCTTTGGCGTGCCCGCACAAAGAGGCAGTAGCATAGAGTATTTTAAAACCCTTAAAGGAAACAATGCAGTAAACGACTTGATGGAAGGCGTATCAACGGGATGGGATAGATTATTAGCAGAAAGCGAAATAACCAACCGCCTTATTACGGAAAACATCTTACAAGAATCCGTTGATAGCGTTATACAAGGTTTCAACCCCGAACACCCCGAATACAGCGTACAACCACTAACGAATTTGTATAAACGCATAGCAGCGCTTTCCGCTTCCTACTGGCAAGCACAAAAATTAGCGGCTATTAGCAGTCTGATTGAACAATGCAGTGGACTTTTTTTAGAAGCTACAGCCAGCAATCAACTGAATACCATCGGAGACAGTATAAAAATCAACATCACTATTAATAATCGACTAGGCGCAGCTTTCGAAAAAATAAAAGTGCAGTTTTTTGACTCTAGCCTGAGTTTTACAGGCATTGAAAAAAACCAAAACAAATCAAAAAATATTACCTGCTTTATTTCAGGTGCTACGCCACCGACACAACCCTATTGGCTAGAAGAACAAAAAGAAATCGGCCGTTTTAACGTTAGCAACCAATCACTGATAGGCCTACCCGAAGACAATCACCATACCGCTTTGTTTGAACTATCTACCAATGGCATTACCATTCCAATTACAAAAAATGTATTCTATAAATTCACCGACCCTGTAAAAGGAGAATTATACGAACCTATTCAACTAGTATATCCTGCTTTCATCAATACTTCCCCTTCTTTGCTATTGTTCAATAACAATGATAAGAATAAAAACAAGTCGATTGAATATAGTTTACAATCCAATTTAGCACTCAATAGCCCCTATCGCTTCAGTGGTTTATTTGATACCAAAGGATCGCCCGTATTTGACAGTAGCCTTTCGCTTACAAAAGGCGTTAAGCGGAAACTAGCCCTAACAGTTAATAGCGATTCAATTCCAGCACATGCTTCCCTTTCTTTGGGAGGTGAATTGAGCAACCCCGCATTTTATGAACACCAATATTTTTCAGTTAAAAAAATCAGCTACGACCATATTCCTGATATTTTATACCACTACTACGACGCCACTAAAATCCTTAAACTAGATTTGAAAATTTCGGGTACGGCTGTGGGTTATATTCCAGGTGCAGGAGACAAAGTGCCCGAAGCCCTTGAACAAATGGGTTATAAAGTAACTATTTTAAGAGAAGCAGACATCTATTCAAACAATCTTCAACAATTTGATGCCATTGTAACAGGAATAAGGGCCTATAATACCAATGATTGGATGGGCAATGTATATGAAGTATTGATGAATTATGTAAAAGAAGGGGGTGTATTGTTGGTACAATACAATACCAGCAATTTTATAAGCAATGTTAAAAGCAAGATAGGGCCATATGATTTCACTATCAGTCGTACCCGTATTACTGATGAAACCGCCGCTGTAAATTTTCTGTTGCCCAATCATCCATCAGTAAACTATCCCAATAAAATAACCGCAGATGATTTTAAAGGATGGATACAGGAAAGAAGTATTTACCATGCCGAGAAAATAGACAGCAATTACCAACGGATATTTAGCATGAAAGATCCTGGAGAAAAAGACCTGCAGGATGGTAGCTTAATCATTACTAATTATGGCAAAGGAAGATTCATCTATACGGGTTTGGTATTCTTTCGGGAGCTTCCTGCAGCTGTACCCGGTGCCTATCGATTATTGGCTAATTTGATTTCAAATAAAATTCAGAAAAGAGTCTATAAATCAAAATAGCGCAATGAATAAAAATAAAACACAGCCAGAAGAAAAAATTCGCTGGGGCAAATGGTACCTGCTGGTCTTGTTATTTTTATTAGCAGAAATCATTTTCTTTTATTGTATCACCAATCATTTTGCATGCATATCATCGATTGGCTTGTATTGACCATTACCTTACTAGGTATCATTGCATACGGCATTTATAAAAGCCGTACCAGCAAAAATTTAGATGGCTATTTTCTAAGCAATAGAAATATGCCCTGGTACCTTGTATTGCTAAGCATCATGGGTACACAAGCGAGTGCCATTACTTTTCTCACGGGCCCAGGCCAGGCTTATAGCGATGGCATGCGATTCGTTCAATATTATTTTGGCCTACCCATTGCCATGGTAGTGATTGCCATTTTTTTTGTACCTGTATTCAGTCACCTGAAAGTGTATACCGCCTATGAATTTTTGGAAAAAAGATTCGATAGCAAAACCAGGTCACTTACTTCCGGATTATTTCTTTTATCGCGGGGACTAAGTACTGGCGTTAGCATATTTGCTCCTTCCCTGGTGCTCAGTTCGTTATTGGGTTGGAATATTTATTATACTACCCTTGTCATGGGAGGCCTACTCATCATCTATACCATGAGCGGTGGTGCCAAAGCAGTAGCACATACCCAAAAAATACAAATGATCATTGTCTTTTTTGCATTGCTGCTGGTGGCTTATCTGGCAGTAAAATTATTGCCAGGTAACAAGGGTTTTTTTACTGCCATTCATACCAGCGCTGCACAAGGAAAGATGAATATCATCACCACTGGTTTTACAGAAAAAGGTTTTGACTGGAGGGATAAATACAATATCTGGACAGGCATTATCGGCGGTTTCTTTTTAGCCCTGAGTTATTTTGGTACCGACCATAGTCAGGTAGGTAGATACCTAACTGCTAAAAATATGGAAGCCAGTAAAAAAGGATTATTAATCAATGGGCTGGTAAAAGTGCCCATGCAGTTTTGTATTTTATTATTGGGCATTCTTATTTTTTCTTTCTATCAGTTTAAGAAAGCCCCTGTATATTTTGATCGGGTTAGCTATGAGCAGGCCATGCAAACCGATAAAAAAGATTCTTTACATTTACTCGAAACCAGCTACAATAATAGCTTCGATGCAGGCAATCTTCCAGCAGCCAATCTTTACCGCAAACAATTTGCTTCCATGATGGAAAGATCCTTACCCTCCACCAAACCAAAAGACACCAATTATATCTTTCTCTATTTTGTAAAAGAACAATTACCCATTGGACTTATCGGCCTTGTGATTGCCATTATTTTTCTGGCAGCCTGGGGTAGTATTGCTGCAGCATTGAATTCTTTAGCCGCTTGTACAATGATAGATTTTCATCAAAAAATATGGAGCCATCCCAAATCAGAAAAAGAAGAATACAGGCTATCGCAGTTATACACTTTAGCTTGGGGCATTTTTTCGATTATCATCGCACTCTTTGCATACAATATTGGCAATAGCTTAATTGAAGCCGTCAATATCATTGGCTCTCTTTTTTATGGCGTCATTCTCGGTGTTTTTTTAGTGGCCTTCTGGGTAAAAAGAGTGGGCAGCAATGCTGTTTTTTATGCTGCGCTGATAGCAGAATTATTGGTCATTTTCATATACGTAAAAGATATTATTTCATTTTTGTGGCTGAATGTAATTGGAGCGCTCTTGGTAATTGTTTTAAGTGTAATTTTACAATCATTCATCCCCCATAAAACAAAAGAATCATGATGAAAAATAGATTACTACCATTCATTGCTTTATTCGGCATTAGTACCCTCCTATTTTTATCCTGTGGAAAAAACCTATGTGATAGCAATTGCGATGCTATTATTCCCGAAGTGTATTTTAAAATCGTAAATGCTTCTGGTCAAAATTTAACCTGCGGTCCCAATAAAATATATAGCTCCGAAAAACTTGCCATCAAATCTTATGTCAATACCGTACTCACCGATGCTACTAAGGCCTATGTAGGTGATAGTACCCAAGCTAGTACAGGATTGGTATTTGTACCCGCTAGTTTAAGTACCCAATATTATCTTTACTTGAATAACGTTAGAACAGATTCCTTTCAATTAACTTATCAAATGCTAGACGGCAAATCTGATTGTTGCCCAGGCTTTTATTCTATCAGTAGTATCAAGTTGAATAATGGAGTAGTGACGATGCCGATTAGTGTGGTTAAGTAGGAAAAGTTTTTAGTTTTTAGTCTTTAGTTTTTAGTTTCTTCAAATTGAAATTGGTTTATCTATGGAAGCTCTCAACCTTAACCTCCACCTCAACCTCAATTTCAACCCCTAAACCCCTCAACCTCTATCTCAACCTCAACCTCTATCTCAACCTCCAACCATGTCCTCCACATACAAACAATTCCTTCTCTACTGCCTTAAATTCCTGGGTGTTTTTGCAATTGCTTATTTCGGCACCCTTGCCTGGATAGGGTTGGCTTCGCCTGGTAATTATTATAGTCCCTTTATAGATCATTACCTTGATTATATAGCCTGGTTAAGAGCTTCCTTGTTGTATGGATCCAAAATTTTACTTTCTATTTTTGGCGTTGATACTACTATTCCTAATATCTATTCTTTGCAATTAGTAGGAGGCCGTGCTATAAATCTCGTATATAGTTGTATTGGTTATGGCGTCATGAGTTTTTGGATAGCTTTAATTGTAGCCAATAAAGGAAATTTTACAACTAAATTATACTGGCTAATCGGAGGTTTAATTATTATCTGGTTTCTAAATATTATTAGAATGAGTTTATTCCTTGTAACATTTAACAAGGGTCAAACCATGCCCTTCGGTATCGATAATCACTTGTTCTTTAATATCACCGCATATGCTGGGATTTTTGTGATGATTTATTTTTATGATCGGAGG
>CAIOIZ010000125.1 GCA_903858475.1 uncultured Bacteroidota bacterium | reverse complement strand
CCGATCTATTTGGGTTGTGCGAAACTATTATTTTATGCCATACTTGTATTTGTATCTTTCAAATAGTTGAGTATGCTTATTGTTCAAATCAATCACCCTGCCTTGTATGAAAGCCATACTTACCAGGCTGCTCTTCATGTCTAATAAATCGCCTTCACAGATAACCAGATTGGCATCCTTGCCTACTTCGATACTACCTGTTCGGTCTTCAATTCCTAAAATTTTTGCAGCATTCAGGGTAATGGCAGTCAATGCTTCTTCTTTGCTCAAGCCATAAGCGGCCATTGTGCCAGCTTCAAATGGTAGATTTCTTTGTTGCCAAAAGCCATCGCCTGCATCCTGGCAGATGGTGAACAAAATACCCGCCTTTGATAAAACAGTACCTGTTTTATAAGGTTGATCCACATCATCATCATCCGTTGCAGGTAAACTATGCGGTTCACTTAAAATAACGGAAACATTGTTTGCCTTGATGATATCCGTCATCATCCAACATTCACCTGCACCTACTAAACATAATTTAAATCCAAATTCTTTGGCGAAATCAATTGCTACAAGTATTTCTTTTACCAAGTCGCAATGCACGAACAGGGTTTTGGATTGGTCATATAAACCTTTTACTGCTTCAAATTTTAAATTGATTTGTGTATGATTGCTTTCCGCAAGATATGCTTTCGCTTCCCTGAAAAATTTACGTAAACTCTCTACTCTTTCTAGTCCTTGCTTTACCAAATCTGTTTGCTCACCCGCGTCACGTTGTCTTCTGCCGCCTCCACCCTGACTAGGGCGATTGATCAAAGAAGGCATATTCATGTGTATGCCATTGTCTGCTTTATAAGCGGCATCCTCCCAATTCCAGGCATCCAACTGCACCACAGAAGAAGTGCCACTGATACTACCACCCTGTGGCACAATGTGCGCAAATAATACCCCATTACTTCTTAATGTATTGATGATTTTGCTGTCGGTATTATATGCTACCAGTGATCGAATACTGGGATTAATATCACCTAATTCGGCATAGTCCTGTGTTGCTTTTATACTGCTCACTTCTACCAATCCCATATTGGTGCTACTGGCAATAACACCCGGATAAATATGTCGGCCGTTAAGGTTGAATTGTTGCAAGCTTGCAGCAGGCGCAGTGGCACTTACCTCGATAATTTTGCCCTTGCTGAATACCACCGTGCCCTTTTCTATAATCTGGCCATTGCCAACATGGATAGTGGCATTGGTTAGGGCAATAGTGGCAGGTTGTGCAGGAGAGGGGTGCATGTTTTCCTGTGCAATGATATAACTGTTAAGCATACCCGTAAATAGAGTTGCTGCTATGTATTTATTGAAACTAATATTTTTCATCAGAAATAATTTTATTGGTTTTCAGTTGAAATGAACCTGGTTTGTATTCTGTCCCACAATGTCTTGCCATCGTAATGATCTTCTTCACAGTGATTCAGCTCGCCAAAGGAAGGCGTGGCCGGATTGGTTTTTTCTCCTCCTTTTTTGGCTCCAATCATTTTTTGAATGAGCCTGGTTCTTTCTTTTGCAATAACTATCCTTTGTGCAGCATCTTGTTCTCTATCAAAATATACAATACCATCTACCATGGTAATGATAGATTTCGCATAGATGCTTAAAGGATGGTCGCTCCATAAAACAAGGTCAGCATCCTTGCCAATCTTTATACTACCGGTTCTGTCCGCAACATGTAGCATGAGCGCCGGATTCAGGGTAACCATTTTAAGGGCTTCCTGTTCATCCATGCCTGCATACTTCACACTTTTAGCTGCTTCCTGATTTAATCTTCTTGCCATTTCTGCATCATCGCTGTTGATAGCCACATTCAACCCCACTTGTTGCATTATATATGCATTTTGGGGAATGGCATCTACCACTTCCATTTTATAAGTCCACCAATCGCTAAAGGTACTGGCGGCTGCTCCATGCGCTTTCATTTTGTCGGCTACTTTGTATCCTTCCAGAATATGCGTAAATGTATTTACCCTAAAATTGAATTTTTCAGCCACCCTCATCAAAGCAGTGATTTCACTTTGCACATAGCTGTGGCAGGTGATAAATCTTTTTTTGTTGATGATTTCAGACAAAGCATCCAATTCCAAATCTCTTCGTTTTCCAGGAATAGTTTTATCATAATCCTTGGCACGGGTGAAAGCATCCATTAAAACTTCTTCTACACCCATTCTTGTATCAGGGAACCGATTATTTCCTTGTGAGTTGGAAGACCGTTTCACATTTTCTCCCAATGCGAATTTGATAAAGGGATCCCAGTTAGCAAATTTCATTTGCTCTGCATTTTGCCCCCAGCGCAATTTGATTAGCTGTGTTTGTCCACCAATGGTATTACAAGAGCCGTGTAGCAAATGAGAGGAGGTAACCCCTCCACTTAGTTGTCGATAAATATTGATGTCTTCTGGGTTAATAATATCTCCCATTCTTACTTCAGCAGTAACAGATTGAGAGCATTCATTGATACCACCCGTGCCAGCAATATGGCTGTGCTCATCAATGATACCCGCCGAAAGATGTTTGCCACTTCCATCAATAATACGGGCAGTAGCATCTGTTAGATTTTTTCCAATAGCCGCAATCTTGCCATTTTTCACCAATACATCCGTGTTCTCTAATTTCCCTTCTTTTTCATTCGTCCATACCGTTGTATTTTTATACAATACATTTTCAGCTACAGGTAATTTCGTCCATCCATAACCGTTAAAAGGGTAGGTAATAGGCGCCGATGGTTTAGTAGCCAAAGAATCAGTGTTCTTTTTTCTGCTACTGTCTGTATTCATTCCACGGTTGCCGCCGGGTCGACCACCAGCTTCTCCTTTGATGGCTGTCCAGCTAAACCATGCACCATTGGCAGCTTGACCAGTACCTGTCCACTGCAAATCGCCCATCACTCCAGATAACCTGGTAGGCGCACTGCTGTCTTTTTTAAAGCTTACATTAATCTTTACTAGTTTGTCTTGAATGCTAATATCTGCCTTAGTAGTATCAGTATCAATAATTGTTGCATTGTATTTACCAGGCTCTCCTTTAATTGATAGTTTGTAATTGGTATTGTTTAGGGCAAGTGTATAACTACCCCTAATATCTTGCCAGCCATCTTCTTTTACAATGTATTTATTTCCCTGAATCCAATTTTGATAGATACTGGTTCTTTCTCCAAATAGCGGGCCAGAGCAGATAAGGAAATTGGCTAGTTTGCCGATTTCCAAGCTGCCTACCTTATCATACATATTCAGTAGGGTAGCCGGTGTTTTTGTTAAAGCATCCAACGCTTTGGTTTCTGATAATCCATTTTGAATGGCTTTGCGCAGATTGCTTAAAAAAGAACCTGATTCTTTCAGTCCGCTAGTGGTTAAAGCAAAATTGATTCCTGCTTTTTCAAATGCAGCAGGGTTGCTAGCTGCCAGTTCCCAATGTTTCAGGTCGGCCAGTGATACATATCTTGCATCAGTTGGATCCTCCACATCCATGCCCTGTGGGAAATTAAGTGGTAAAATAAAAGCAGCATTGCTTGCTTTTATTTCATTGATGCGCTGGTATTCATTGCCTGCTCCTTTAATAATATATTGCACGCCAAATTCATCGCCAACTTTATCTGCTCTCAGATCGCTCCATTTATCATTGCTTTCAAAAATCTGTGGAAGACTTTGATTGTCGTTCCATGCTTGCAAAGAAAGATTGGTGCCTTCATTGGCCGGCTTCGATTTATACCATTGTGCATCTAAATAGGTTTGCCTTAGTAAAGCAATACAGCCCATTAATGAACCAGGATAATCTTGTGTTGAGCTTCCTTTATCAAAAGAATAATGTGCCGCTGCTTTTTCTTTCAGCATTACTTTGTTTTCTTTTTCATTGGCAAGGGTTACTATTGCACTGGTGCCACGGGCAATACCATCGGCCTGGTGAGTAAGTACAGTGCCAAAGCCAAGTCCTCTTAATTCTTTAGCACGACTTTCATTTACATTGAAATTTTTTGACATCTCCGTTTCAGGCTTGATGGCCTGATTCCAGCCATAAGCGCCCTTTGTATTGGACAACATTTGCGATTGTCCCCCACCCCCAAAACCACCAAAGGCCCTGGGTGCAACAGCAGCAGCACCGTAATCGGTATACATGTCGATAAAAGAAGGGTAAATGTATTTGCCTTTGCAATCTACCACTACGGCATCTTTGGGTAGGCTTATATCAGCACCTACCGCTTCAATTTTTCCTTGGCGTATCACCAAAGTCGCCTTCTGTAAAGTAGTTTGAGCATCTTTTACAATCGTGGCATTGATAAATGCATAACAGCCTTCCTTTGGATTGGCAATATCATTGATGGGGAAACTAACTTGGGCATTAGTGGCTATTATTTGGAAAAAGACCAATAAAAATAACCATACCCTGTAAAAGGTAAATATTTTCATATGCGTTTTTTGATATTTAAAAAATGAATGTTAAACGTAAGATAGGGTTTTGATGGGAAAATCAGCCTCCGCTTATGGAATTTTTAAGTAGTCTTTATAAATGGCCGAAAAGATTAATAAAGAAAAGGATTGTAGTACTTTTGGACTAAGAAAAATAAATATGATTGCGGATAAAAAAAATATAGCCATCCCCGATTTCCGACATACTGCCCCCGTCGATCAAGTAGGGGTGGAGGAAAGGGCTAGTCGGTTTACAAAACGAAGCATTAAAAAGGAAACCAAACTAAATGGTTTATTGCTTGCGCTGAATATGATTGACCTAACTACCTTGGAGGGGAAAGACAGTGATGGCAAAGTAAAACAGCTTTGTTATAAGGCCATGCATTTGCATGATGCTTATCCTGGATTACCTACCGTAGCAGCAATATGTGTTTATCCCAGTATGGTAAAAGTGGCTAAAGCAGCCCTGGGCGATTCGGGCATTAAAGTAGCAGCTGTGGCCACCGCATTTCCAAGCGGACAAAGCAGCCGGGCTGTTAAATTAAGTGATACCCGTTTTGCCTTGGCCAATGGAGCCGATGAAATAGATATGGTTATTTCAAGGGGTAAATTTTTGCAAGGGGAATACAATTATGTTTTTGATGAAATTGCCGCTATTAAGGATGCCTGTGGTGATACACGATTAAAAGTAATTCTTGAAACCGGCGAGTTGGGTACTTATGATAAAGTAAGAAAAGCCAGTGAAATCGCCATGTATGCAGGTGCCGATTTTATCAAAACTTCTACTGGTAAAATTTCGCCAGCAGCCACCATGCCGGTTACATTGGTGATGCTGGAAGCCATTCGTGATTTTTATTATGCCACCGGTAAAAGAATTGCGATGAAGCCTGCAGGTGGTATTTCTAAAAGCAAACTCGCCCTTTATTATTTGGTGATGTTGAATGAAGTATTGGGAGAAGCATGGATGAACAATCATTGGTTTCGTTTCGGTGCCAGCAGTTTAGCCAATGATATACTGATGCAGTTAGAAAAAGAAAGAACTGGGGTATATCAAAGCCCGAATTATTTCTCCATTGATTGATTTTTTGGATCAGTATTACTATTACAATTAAAATTGAACGCATGTCTAAAGCAATAAAGAAAAATACCATCCAGTTAAAATTTGATTCAGCGCGTGTATATGAACCAGCAATAGAATCAAAATCTGCTGCCAAGATAAAACCTGTCTATGATTTATTTATCAATGGCAAATTCGAAAAACCATTGTCGAAAAAATATTTCAATACGATTAATCCTGCTTCAGAAGAAATTTTATCATCTGTTGCAATGGCAGGAAAAGCAGATGTTAATAAAGCTGTACTCGCTGCTCGCAATGCCTATGAACGTACCTGGAAGAAAATGCCTGCGGCAGAAAGAGCAAAATATATTTATCGTATTGCCAGAATGATTCAAGAAAAAGCGAGAGAATTTGCCATCATCGAAACACTCGATGGAGGTAAGCCTATTCGCGAGAGCAGAGATTTTGATGTGCCAACTGCCGCCAATCATTTCTTTTATTATGCAGGCTGGGCCGATAAATTGGAATATGCATTTCCAAATAGAAAGGCCATGCCCTTGGGTGTAGCCGGTCAAATTATTCCATGGAATTTTCCATTATTGATGGCTGCCTGGAAAATTGCACCCGCATTGGCAACTGGCAATACAGTTGTGCTGAAGCCTGCAGAAACCACCCCACTCACTGCTTTAAAATTAGCTGAAATAATACAGGAAGCTGACTTGCCTCCGGGTGTTGTAAACATTATCACCGGTGCAGGTGATACAGGTGCCAATATTGTTAATCATGCTGATATTAATAAAATTGCTTTTACCGGTAGTACAGCAGTGGGTAAAATAATTCAAAGAGCCATTGCAGGTACTAATAAAAAAGCAACCCTCGAATTAGGTGGCAAGGCGGCCAATATCATTTTCGATGATGCACCGCTCGATCAGGCAGTGGAAGGCATTATCAATGGAATCTTTTTTAATCAAGGGCATGTATGCTGTGCCGGTAGTAGGTTGTATGTGCAGGAATCGGTGTATGAACAAGTCATTCAAAAATTGAAAGATAGAATGGAAACACTGATTGTAGGAAATCCAATGGATAAGAATACAGATGTAGGGGCTATTAATTCGCGTGAACAACTCGCCACTATTCAACGCTATATAAAATTAGGCAATCAAGAAGGTGCCGAAATGTATCAAAGCGCATGTGCCTTACCGAAAAAAGGGTTTTTCTGTAAGCCCACCATTTTTACCAATGTTGCACAGAGCAATCGCATTGCACAAGAAGAAATATTTGGTCCCGTATTGGCTATTCAAAGTTTCCGCACCGATGATGAAGTAATTGAAAAAGCGAATAATACAGCCTTTGGATTATCGGCAGGCATCTGGACCGACAAGGGGTCTAAGATTTTTAATCTTACCTCTAAAATGAGGGCTGGCGTAGTATGGGCCAATACTTATAATAAGTTTGATCCTACTTCACCATTTGGCGGCTATAAAGAAAGTGGTTATGGTAGAGAAGGAGGATTGCATGGATTATTTCCTTACGTGAAATTGGTTTAAAACAAAAGCCTACTTAAAATTTAAAACGAATTAAAATTTTCCTTTCATGTCTATATCATCATCACGCCTAGAAATTTTAAAGACCTATAAGGTATATATCGGCGGGCAATTTCCCAGAACCGAATCGGGTCGTTATTATATTGCTAGCAATAAAAAAGGAGTAGCATTGGCCAATGTTTGTTTGTGCTCTCGTAAAGATTTTAAAGATAGTGTAGTGGCTGCACGAAATGCATTTGCTGGTTGGTCATCAAGGGCTGCCTTTAATAGAGGGCAGATATTATACCGTATTGCAGAAATGCTGGAAGGGCGCAAAGCACAGTTTGTTGAAGAATTAACTAAACAAGATTTAACCAAAGCGGCTGCTATCGCAGAAGTAGAATCGTGCATCGACCGACTGATTTATTATAGCGGTTGGTGCGATAAATTTCAGCAAATCTTTAGTGCTGTCAACCCGGTGGCTTCTTCTCATTTTAATTTCAGTGTTCCTGAACCTATGGGGGTGGTAGCAGCTGTTGCACCACAAAATACTTCCTTATTAGGGTTGGTATCCCTCATTGCACCTATTATTGCCGGGGGTAATACCATTATTATACTGGGGTCTACTCAAATGCCTTTATCTGCGATAACTTTTGCAGAAGTATTACATTCTTCTGACTTGCCTGGAGGCGTTGTTAACATTTTGACTGGAAAAGTTTCGGAATTGCTTCCTTATTTTGCAGAGCATATGGATGTAAATGCAGTTGCTTTTTGTGAGCCCGACAATGCGGCACAGCAATTGCTGAAAGATAAAGCAGCCATGAATATGAAACGAGTGATTATAAAGGATGATATGAAATGGTCAACCGCTACTGCACAGTCGCCTTATATGATTATGGATTTTCAGGAAATTAAAACCACCTGGCATCCGATTGAAAATATTGGTGGTGCTAAGGCCGGGTACTAAAAATAAAATGATGAAAACAATTTTCTATACAATGGCGATGTTATTTTCGGTATCCTCCTTTGCGCAATCTGCAACGGAAGCTCCCGATACCATCATCAATCAGGTGACCATCTTTCAAGATCCTCGGATGGGAATATTGAAAACAAAGGAAGCAGAATATTATAAATATTTCAGATCTGGCGCGAAGGGTTTTCGTTTAATGGTTATTAATAGCCGCGACAAGGACTTAGTAATGAAGGTAAGAGCCCAATTATTACAAAGATTTCCAGAGCAGAAAATTTATATGTCCTTTCAGGCACCCTATATAAAAATTAAGTTTGGCAATTTTGTAGAGCAAACAGAGGCTGAAAAATATCAGAAAATGATCACCAATGCTAAATTAGTGCCAACCAGTATTTATTTGGTGCCCGAGGTAGTGGAAGTAAAACCTGATAAAAATAAAGACGAGAATTAATATTATATTATTTTAAGAGGGTTTCAGTAAGAAACTCTTTTTATTTTTACATATGCTTAAAGAAAAAATAAAACAACTCGCTGCTGCTTATAAACAGGAGTCCATAGATATAAGACATCATATTCATGCCAATCCTGAATTGAGTTACCAGGAATTTGAAACCTCTCTTTTTATACAGGAGCAGTTAAAAAAAATGGGAATACCATTTAAGGTATTGGCTACCACCGGTGTCGTTGGTTTGATTGAGGGTAAAAATCCGGGTAAAAAAGCAATTGCATTAAGAGCAGATATGGATGCCCTGCCTATTCAGGAAGAAAATGAACTGCCTTATAAATCTCAAAGGGAAGGTATCATGCATGCCTGTGGACACGATGTACATACTACCTGTTTATTAGGCGCCGCAAAAATTTTGAATGAGCTAAAAGAGGAGTGGGAGGGTACCGTAAAATTAATTTTTCAACCCGGGGAAGAAAAAAATCCTGGTGGTGCCAGCCTGATGATTAAAGAAGGCGTACTCGAAAATCCAGCCCCAGAAAAAATATTTGCATTGCACGTGCATCCCGGATTGGAAATTGGCAAATTAAGTTTCAGGGGAGGAATGATCATGGCAAGTGCCGATGAAATTTATATTACGATCAAGGCGAAGGGGGGCCATGCTGCTTCTCCACATTTAACTGCTGATCCAATTTTAATTGCTTCTCATTTAATTATCAGTTTGCAACAAATTATAAGCAGAAACAATAATCCATTTAATCCATCTGTATTATCCATTACCTCTTTTCAAGGGGGTAATACCACCAACGTTATTCCTAGTGAGGTAAAATTGAAAGGTAGTTTTAGGGCGATGAACGAAGAATGGCGGTTTGCAGCACATGAATTAATTAAAAAGCAAACCAATGAGTTGGTAAAACTGATGGGTGCAGAAGCAGATATTCTAATTGACGTTGGGTATCCATTTGTATTGAATAATGAAGAACTGAATGCAAGCACTCGTTTATTAGGAGAAGCATATCGAGGGATTGAAAATGTAGAGACAACCGAGTTGAGAATGGGGGCAGAAGATTTTGCCTATTATTCTCATCAAATACCAGGATGTTTTTTTCGCTTAGGTGCTGGCAATAAAGCAAAAGGCATAAGCAGTGGTGTACATACGCCTACTTTTAATATTGATGAAAATGCCATTGAAATAGGGGTTGGTATGATGGCTTGGATTGCAGTACAGTAGGGCAATTTTTAAGTGCAAATAGGAATAGTTATACTGGAATCAGCATTCTTTTACAAACAGGCCGGGTGCTGTACATGCAGCAGTTAACCACGACTTGTACAAAATGTTTGTTTATGAAAATTTCATTCCATGGTGCCGCTCGTACCGTTACGGGTTCCAAACATTTAATTACATTGACCAACGGAAAAAAATACCTACTCGATTGTGGGATGTTTCAGGGCTTGGGGAAAGATACGGATATGTATAACCGAAATTTTGGTTTTGAGCCTTCCGAAATAACACATATGATTTTATCCCATGCACACATTGATCATAGTGGCTTGATTCCTAAGTTGGTGAAAGATGGATTTGCCGGGAAAGTTTTTTGCACCCCTGCCACCAAAGAGTTGTCTGCTGTTATGTTAGAAGACAGTGCAGGTATTCAGGAGAATGAAGTGAAATACGAAAACAAACGCAGGGCACAGGAAGGGATACCTTACTTGAAACCGCTGTATGATACCATTGATGCCATGAATGCCATGGATAGTTTTGTTGCAGTAGATTACAACGAGTGGTATACCATCGATGAACATATTCAATTATTGTACACCGATGCGGGACATATTATTGGTAGTGCAGCTGTGCATTTGAGAATTACAGAAAACGGCGTCACCAAAAGATTAACTTTCAGTGGTGATGTGGGCAGGTACCGCGACGTGATTTTGAAATCACCCGCTACCTTCGACCAGGCCGATTATATCATTATCGAATCTACCTACGGAAATAGCTTACACGAAAATGCACTGACTACGCCCGATCAAATATTACACTGGATAGAAAAAGCTTGCTTGCAAAAAAAAGGGAAACTAATTATTCCGGCATTTAGCTTGGGTAGAACACAGGAGATTTTGTATGCACTGAATCAATTGGAATTGGAAAGAAGATTGCCCGACCTGAATTATTTTGTGGATAGTCCATTAAGTTTAGAAGCCACGGCCATTGTAAAACGCTATCCTCAGTATTTTAATAAAACAATACAGAAAGTATTGCAGTCGGATAGTGATCCTTTTGATTTTAAAGGGTTGAAATTTATCAAAACAGTCGACGAAAGTAAAATGCTCAATTTCCGCAATGGCCCATTCGTAATTATTTCTGCCAGTGGCATGGCTGATGCTGGAAGGGTAAAGCACCATATCAGTAACAATATTGAAAACAGTCGCAACACTATTTTGCTAACTGGCTATTGTGAACCACATTCATTGGGTGCCAAATTAATGGATGGTAGAAAAGAAGTAAATATTTATGGCGTATTGCATGAAGTAAATGCAGAAATTGGCAGTATTCGTAGCATGAGTGCACATGGCGATTATGAAGACCTCTGCCAGTTTTTAGCTTGCCAAAATCCCAAAGCGGTAGAAAAATTATTCATTGTACATGGTGAATATGAAGTGCAAAGGGAATTTAAAAAACGGCTTATCAAAAAAGGGTTTTTGGAGGTAGAAGTTCCAGAGTTGCACAGTGAGGTTGGGTTGAGCTAATCAGTCATCAACCGACTAATATTTTTAGAATCGGTCTACTGAAAAAGCACTCAAATCAAACCTTGCCGCCTTGCCCTGTATCATTTCTGTCACCAGTTTACCTGTGCCTGTTCCCATAGAGATTCCCAACATGGCGTGTCCGCCAGCAAAAATAACATTGGAAATATCTTTCTGTCTTCCGATATAAGGTAAGCCATCCGGACTTACAGGTCTTAAGCCATTCCATATTTGGTCAGTTGGCGGAAAGGCAATATCAAGTCCTGGATAAAAATCCTTCGCAGAATCATAAATGCCCTGCATGCGTTTTAATAATACCCGATTGTTGATACCACTCAATTCCATCGTGCCACCAATGCGCAATGCCCTGCCCCAGGGGGTAATGGCACAACGACCGTCTACTAGGATAGCTGGGTAATGTATATTTTTCTCCAACTTCGGATAAGTATAACTATAGCCCTTTCCAGGTTGTAATAATATTTTCACCCCCATCATTTTCGCAATCACTGGCATCCAACTGCCAGGTGATACAATGATTTCATCTGATTCAAATTTGCCTTGATCGGTTAGGATGCCAGTAATTCGGCCATTTGATTTTTCAAAACCAGTAACGGTAGTGTGTAAGCGAAATTCAACTCCTTTTTTATCCAAGTAAGCTTTCAGGGCCAGCATCATTTTACCAGGATGAAAATGACAATCGTCTTTAAATAATACAGCGCCCGCTACATCAATGGCTACTTCTGGTTCTAATGCTTGTACGCCTGCACGATCTAATCTTTCTACTTGAAGGCCAAATTTTTCTGCGTCATCTGCCACATGAAATTCATGGTCCAGTGTTTTTTGTTGCTTGCACATCATTAAGCAGCCCTTCTCTTCCAGGTCAAAATTGTCCCCCAAATTATTTTTAAGATCGGTAATTAAACTACGACTGAATTGCAATAAGTTATTTAAATGAGGCGCATTCTTGGCGACTGTGCTGGCATTGCTGCTCTTCCAAAATTTTAATCCCCATTGCATCAATTCGAGGTTCAATCTTGGTTTGATATAAAAAGGAGAGGTGGAAGAGAGCATCCATTTCAATCCCTGTTGTATAATACCGGGACTAGCCAGTGGTAAAAAATGACTAGGTGATATATAACCCATGTTACCAAAGGAGCAGCCATCGGTAATGTCTCCTCTTTCTATAACAGTAACCTGATAACCTTCTTGCTGCAAGTAATACGCACTACACAATCCGATAACGCCGCCTCCGATAATGGTAATTTTCATATAAGTGAATTTGATAGTAGAAATATAAAGTCAGTTTTTTTTAATTTAAAATCGCATATGCATTACCGTATTTTTCATTAAATAACCTGAAAGCCCAATGCATAGGGGTCGTCGTCGGTATCAATACTAATGCAGTTTTGCCCATAAATTTTTGCCCAGCCTTGAATACCGGGCCGAATGGCTTTTTTTCCTGCCATTAGCAATTCTTCTTCAATGGTGCCGATGAAAGTACTACCAATAATGCTCTCATGGATAAATTGGTCCCCTTTTTTTAATTTGCCCTTTGCATACCATTGTGCCATTCGGGCACTGGTTCCGGTGCCACAGGGGCTACGATCGATGGCCTTATCGCCATAAAACACGGCATTGCGAGCAGTCGAGGCAGGGTCTATTACAGCCCCCGTCCAAAGAATATGCGAACATCCATGGATAGTGGGATTTTCGGGATGAATAAACTCATAACTATCGTTAATGGCTACACGTAATTCTCTGGCCCAGGCAATCAATTGGTCAGCACGGTAATGTTCCAATCCTTTGAAATTTTTCTGAACATCAACTATCGCATAAAAATTTCCTCCATAGGCCACATCAATTTCCAATTCTCCGAGTGCAGCACTAACAACAGTGAGTTCGCTGGAATGTAGAAAGGAAGGTACATTGGTAAGCTTCACCGATTTGCATTTGCCATTTTCCATTTCGTATTGAATCGGCACCAATCCGGCGGGTGTTTCCATCCTAATAATGCCTGGTATCTTGGGTTTTATCAAACCTTCTTCTATGGCAATGGTAATAGTGCCAATGGTGCCATGACCACACATGGGGAGGCAACCACTGGTTTCAATAAATAAAACCGCCACATCATTTTCAGGCGAATGAGGTGGATACAAAATACTGCCACTCATCATATCATGCCCACGGGGTTCAAACATCAATCCTTTTCGGATCCAGTCAAACTCCTTTAGAAAATGTTGTCTTTTTTCACTCATGTTATTACCTATGAGTGCAGGGCCTCCTGACTTCACCAGCCTTACAGGATTGCCACAAGTATGGGCATCGATACATTGAAAGGTATGCTTCATAATTTTATGTAAATTTAGCCCATGGAAGCATATGGAAAAATTTTACTCATAGCGATGCCAGCTTTTTTATTGCTGGTACTTTTCGAAAAATGGTATGGCTGGCGCAAAGGCTTTGATACCGTCCGTAATATGGATATGATCAGCAGCCTTAGTTCGGGTATTACCAATGTAACCAAGGACGTGGTGGGATTGTATTTAATCGTTCTATCCTATCCTTTTTTTCTGCGGCACCTGGCACTGGTAGAAGTAAAAGCCACTTGGTTGGTTTACCTGATAGCATTTGTTGCACTGGACTTTGCAGGTTATTGGATTCACCGGCTACAACATGTGTTTAATTTTTTCTGGAATGGTCATATTATACATCATAGCAGTGAGGAGTATAATTTAGCCTGTGCACTTCGACAAAGTATTTCAGGCATTGTAAAAACCTTTGCCGTGTTTTTATTGCCTGCCGCCATTTTTGGTGTGCCTGCCAACGTAATTGCCATAGTAGCTCCCTTGCATCTTTTTGCACAGTTTTGGTACCATACTCGTCATATCGGACGCATGGGTTTTCTAGAATTATTTCTGGTAACGCCCTCGCATCATCGGGTACACCATGCTATCAACCCCGAATATATCGACAAGAATTTTAGTCAGATACTGATTATTTGGGATAGGCTATTTGGTACATTTCAGGAAGAACAAAAAAACATTCCTCCAGTATATGGGATCACCCGACCCGTAGCTACTTGGAATCCCATTCGGATTAATTTTCAACATGTATGGCTATTGATAAAAGATGCTTGGCATGCCCATAGTTGGTGGGATAAATTGCGGATCTGGTTTATGCCAACTGGATGGCGTCCTGCAGATGTGGCAGCGCAATATCCAGTGTATAAAATTGTAGATGTGTACCATTTTGAAAAATATGATGAAGGGGGAAATTCCTTTTTTGCCACATGGATTTGGATTCAGATGACCACCCTTTTGCTATTGGTTAGTTATCTTTTTGCCAATATAGGATTAATCAAGTCGCTGGATTCCTCCTATATAATTCTCTACGGAATCTTCGTATTTATTTACGTCTATGCTTATACTGAATTAATGGATCGAAATAAATATGCCCCTATTTGGGAGGCACTGAAAGCGGCCATGGCCATTGGTATTATTATTTATACCGGCGACTGGTTTGGAGCAAGTGGTTTTGTAAGCGGGATTCAATATGTTTTGATTGGATGGTTCTTGCTTTCATTTGCCATTACTGTTTGGCTTAGTAAAAAGGAGCAAGGCCCCACTGAGTTGTCAGCAGCACATTGATTTATTCCGGAATTATATTATATTCGGACAACAAAAAAACTTGCTATGATAAAATTCAATGAAATCAAGACAGGTGATTACCTGATTGCCGATAACGATGGCGATCAACGTCTCGGAGAAGTAACGAATCTCAACCACAACGAAAAGCAGGTATGCGTAGATACCGGCGTACAGGAATTTTGGTTCGAAATAGATCAGCTCAGTCCAATTGCATTGGATGAAACACAACTAACCCGATTGAAATTTTCGAAAGAATCGAATGCAGATGGAACAGTTAAATACAAAAAAGGGGCATTCAGGATGTTATTAGCTAAGCCTGATGATTTTTCTGCTTTTGAAATTTGGTACCGCGATGAACATCGCCATGTAATGCATCCGATTTATTTGCATCAGTTGCAAAATCATTTTTATGAAATGACCAAAATGCATTTAAATGAAGAGCCCTTTGATTGAGTATAAAATATTGCATAAAAAAAACTCGGCATGTGCTGAGTTTTTTTTTATGCGTAGGATAAAATTATCTGATACTAGCGGAGATTAGGTTGGTCACCTGATCGGTTGTTTGAGCTGGAAAACCAGGTACGGTAATATTTATTTTATTGGTACTGGTAATTAGTCCAACCCGGGGTGCATAATAAGATTGTATATCAGTAACAACTGTAGCTCCTGGGATTGTCATGGTAGTGGTCACATGTATTACATTGAGGTAATTGGTCAGTTTTACTACTTTATTGATGCCTTTTTCTGCAATTGTATTGGTGAGCGTTACAGTTACGGGAATGCTAGCGATGGTAACGGGTACGCTTTGTACCCAACTAGTACCAACGGCTGCGTCTTTTAGGTAGTTGAGTTCAGTCGAGGATCCGCCAAAATTTGCTCCCAGGTTACGGAAGGTGAAATAATCTGTGCCAATATTGGCATAGTATTCATTGGGCCCGGAACTATTGGTGAAAACGTGGTAGGAACGGGTGCCAGCCGTACTATCTCTGGTGGAGGAAGTAAGCGTATAGAGGCTCACAATCGAACTGAGGTTATTAATTTGCTCATAATTCCAGCTACTGTTGGAGGTGAAGCTCATAAATTTGTCTGTAGGAACCACGGGGTCGGAGCTCTTCTTTTTGCAGGAAATGGCCAGTAAAAGGAGGCCAAAAACCGGGATTATCAACTTTTTCATACTTAAAAATGGGATTTTGTTGGTAAATATCGTGGTATTTTTGTAAATATAAAATAAATCTCCCTATCTTTGCAGCCCGAAAAATTATGGCTAAACAGGCACTTATTAAGCAGGATGGAACCATTGTAGAAGCGCTGAGCAATGCTATGTTCAAGGTGAAATTGGAGAATGGGCATGAAATCCTAGCCACCATTTCAGGGAAGATGAGAATGCACTATATAAGGATATTACCAGGTGACAAAGTGGGAGTTGAAATGAGTCCTTATGATTTAACAAGAGGAAGAATAATTTTCAGATACAAATAAGAGGCCCTGAGCTTCCATCAAAAACAAGATTATGAAAGTAAGAGCATCCATTAAAAAACGCAGCGCTGATTGCAAGATAGTGCGCAGGAAAGGCAGGCTGTATGTAATTAACAAAAAGAATCCTCGTTTTAAACAAAAACAAGGATAATCCAGGTTAGCTGGGTACACTCATTTTAAATTAAAAATTAAAATTATATATGGCTCGTATTGCCGGTATAGATTTACCAAAAAATAAAAGAGGGGAAGTGGGGTTAACCTACATCTACGGTATTGGTCGTTCAACTGCCCTTTACATTCTGGAAAAAGCAGGTGTAAGCACTGATAAAAAAGTTAATCAGTGGAATGATGATGAACAAACCGCCATTCGTAATGTAATTTCCAGCGAGTTCAAAACCGAAGGTGCCTTACGTAGTGAAACACAGATGAACATCAAGCGTTTGCTGGATATCGCCTGTTATCGTGGATTGCGTCACAGAAAAGGTTTACCAGTAAGAGGTCAACGTACCCGTACGAATAGTCGTACTAGAAAAGGTAAACGTAAGACGGTTGCCGGTAAGAAGAAAGTTACTAAGTAATTAAAGGCTTACGTTATATGTTACAACGCCGGATCGCTGTGTAAGCCAGCAGGAGGGTTGTAACAACCGGATTTATCCGGCTATTTTTTAAAGATTACCTATTTATTGTAAAAATGGCTAAAGCACAACAGGCAAGTGGAAAAACTGCCTCTAAAAAAAGAGTAGTAAAAGTAGAGAGTTACGGAGATGCCCATATAGTGGCAAGTTTCAACAACATTATCATCAGTCTTACCAATAAGCAAGGCCAGGTTATTTCTTGGAGCAGTGCTGGTAAAATGGGTTTCAAAGGAAGTAAGAAAAATACTCCTTATGCTGCTCAGATGGCTGCTGCTGATGCTGCAAAAGTAGCAAGTGATGCAGGTTTGAAAAGAGTGGATGTATATGTAAAAGGACCTGGTAGTGGAAGGGAAGGTGCGATTCGTTCTTTGTCACAAAATGGCATTGAAATCACAATGATTAAAGACGTTACCCCAATGCCGCACAATGGTTGCAGGCCTCCTAAAAAGAGAAGGGTATAATTCAATTAGATTGTTCTCTTTCTTTCTAGAAAAGAATAAACATAAGTCATAATTGTCTTGAAAGGATCAAGGCGGTTCATTTAAACAAAAGGCGTTAGATTAATTTTTTACGATTTTTTACCGATCTCAACGCCGATTTAAAAAAAATCGAAATGAAATAAAACTATGGCAAGGTACACAGGACCTAAAACAAAAATCTGCAGAATTTTTGGCGAACCTATTACAGGTAATGGTAAATGGCTTACTAAAAATAGCAACCCTCCCGGGCAGCATGGCGCCAACCGTAAGCGTAAAACCTTAGGTGAATACGCTGTTCAGTTAAAGGAAAAGCAAAAGGCTAAATACACGTATGGTGTATTGGAGAAACAATTCCGCAAAACATTTGAGGAAGCCGCAAGGTTGAAGGGCGTAACAGGTGAAAACCTTATTAAATTATTGGAAGCCCGTTTGGATAATACCGTATTCCGTCTTGGTATTTCACCAAGTCGTCAGGCTGCTCGTCAGTTGGTTAGTCATAAACACATCACTGTGAATGGTGACGTGTTGAACGTACCTTCTTACAGTTGCAAACCTGGAGATGTAATCGGATTGAAAAATAAGAGTGCAGCCAACAAAGCTGTTACCGATAACATCAAAGGAAAAAATCCGAAGTTTAGCTGGATCGACTGGAGTGAGAAAGACCTTCAAGGTACTTTCATCGCCTTCCCCGAAAGAGAAAGTGTTCCTGAAAATATCAAGGAGCAATTGATCGTGGAATTGTACAGCAAATAAGGATAGCGGATCATTATTATAAATTAAACAACTAAAAATTTAATATGGCCATTTTAAATTTTGTTAAGCCAGATAAAATAGTTCTTCAAAAAGCAAATGATTTTGAAGCATTGTTTGAATTCCGTCCACTTGAACCAGGATATGGTGTTACCATCGGTAATTCATTGCGCAGGGTACTGCTGAATTCATTAGAAGGATATGCCATTATTGGTATTAACGTTGCAGGCGCTGATCATGAATTCGCAACACTGAAAGGTGTTACCGAAGACGTTACTGAAATCATTTTGAACTTAAAACAAGTTCGTTTCAAGAAGAAAGTAGAGCATGAAGTGAACCTTGAAAAAGTAACACTTTCTATTAAAAATAAAACTGAATTCACTGCTGCTAATATTGGCGAAGCTTCTCCTTCATTTGAAGTGATGAATCCTGAATTGCTAATATGCACCATGGATAACAGTGCGAAATTAGACATCGAAATCACCATCGGTAAAGGCCGCGGTTATGTACCTGCTGAAGACAATAGAGAAAAAAGCAGCCATTTTGGATATATTCCAGTAGATGCTATTTACACTCCGATCAAGAATGTTAAATATACAATCGAAAATACCAGGGTTGAACAACGTACCGATTTCGAAAAATTAATCATAGAAGTGATTACTGACGGAACTGTACATCCTGAAGAAGCGGTAAAACAAGCCAGCCGTATTTTGATTCAGCATTTGATGATCATTACCGACGAGAACATCACATTCGATAGCAAAGAAGATAAGAAAGAAGATTTGGTTGACGAACAAACTTTGCAATTGCGCAAAGTATTGAAAACACCATTGGAAGATTTGGATCTTTCAGTACGTGCCTTCAATTGTTTGAAAGCTGCTAAAATCAATTCTTTGAGCGAATTGGTACAATACGAACAAGAAGATTTGATGAAGTTCCGCAACTTCGGTCAAAAATCTTTGAGCGAAATTGAACAGGTATTACATGAAAGAGGCCTTAGCTTCGGAATGGACCTGAGCAAATTGAAACTCGACGACGAATAAGAATGTCCTCCGATACTCGGAGCTTTAATAACAATCAGTAGTCTGTAAATCCTGACACGGTACAGACGAAATTAATCCTTCAAATCCAGCTTACTGGAGGCGAAACAAAAACAATGTCATGCGTCACGGAAACAAAAACAACAATCTAAGCAGAACAGCCAGTCACAGAAGAGCATTGCTGATGAACTTGGGTTGTCAATTGATCGAGCACAAACGTATTACCACTACTTTGGCAAAAGCCAAGGCATTGCGTACTTATATTGAGCCCCTCATTACCAAAACCAAGAACACAGCTAGCAAAGAAACCATCATGCACAATCACCGCGTGGTATTCAGCTATCTGAATGATAAAGCTGCCGTAAAGGAATTATTTACGGTTGTTGGACCAAAAATCGCTAGCCGCCCCGGTGGATACACTCGTATCATCAAATTGGGTGCAAGGGTTGGTGATAATGCTGAATTAGCAATGATTGAATTGGTAGACTTCAATGAAATATATGGTAAGGGCACTGAAAAAGCCGCTGCCGAACCAGCTAAGAAAACCAGAAGAGCAGGTACTGCTAAAAAGAAAGCTACCGAAGCTACTGAAACTCCTGCAGCTGATGCCACAGAAGCTACTGAAGAAAAAGCGTAAGATCAAACTAACAGTTTATAGAACTCCGGTATTTTTACCGGAGTTTTTTTTATGAAGGAGGAGGGATGCTAGATACTTGATACTCGCTTCGCCTCGGTTAATGCCTTCCCGGATCAAAGAGAACGAACTAGCTGTACAAAGTGAATATATTTACCTATTACAATCTCAACTACATGAATGAACCAACCTATACAACCGACCAGCGTTTTGAAAACATTCATTTTCACAAACAACCATTGGTAATCGGTGAATATGACAATTGTATTTTCAGCGGCTGCGATTTATCAAACGTAGATTTATCGTATATCGCATTTGTAGATTGTCAATTTATCGACTGTAATCTAAGTATGGTGAAACTGAATCAAACTGCAATAAGAAATACCCATTTCACCGAATGTAAAATGGTAGGCTTGCATTTTGATCATTGCAAAGCATTTCTTTTTTCAGCTTCTTTTAAAAAATGCTTGCTCAATATGTCTTATTTCCCTCAAATGAAACTGAAGAAAACAGTATTTCAATATTCCATTTTACAAGAGGTAGATTTTGCACAGACAGATTTAACGGAAGCAGATTTTAAAAACTGTGATTTAGCAGGAGCTATTTTTGATAATAGCATTTTAGAGAAAGCTGATTTTAGAGAAGCCGTCAATTTTTCCATCGACCCCGATTCCAATCGAATCAAAAAAGCAAAATTTTCTGCACAGGAGCTAGCGGGATTGCTCCATAAGTATCAATTAGCTATTTACTAATCTGTAAATCTCTCTGCCAGTTACCAGGTAAATGGACTTTACAACAGAGAGAAAAAAATCATAATATTTGGAGTGAATCAACTAGGAGATTCAAAGGACAAACGAAACCTTTGTATCCTATGTTGCTTTATTCCAACGATATCAAATCTAGGCTTTTCAAACAGGGTTCAAGGCTATTGCTATGCATGCTTTTCTTACTACTGTCATCACATTTATTCTATGTGGAAAGTCGTATGGCCTATATTTATTATGATGAAATTTGGATGAGTAGATGGCTGTCCTGTTTTTATATTATTGCCATTCTACTATTGTTTTTTAAGCCAGCAACTATTCTCGTCTATACTTTTTTTGATGGCTTTGCTGTTGGCTTATTCTTAATAATTCTGCTTCGCTCAGGAATGTGGAGTGCAGCCAGTATTGAATTGGCTCAGCTAAAAAATTATTTCTTAATAATCCTATTGCCTTTTTTTATAAATAATTTAATTCGTAACGAATTGTTAGGCCAAAAAGCAATGCTGGTGACATTGATTGTAATAACCACTTGCACCGTTTTCTTTTCCTTATACATGTATAGTGATTCAGCTGCTAATTCGGTCGTAGGCAATTTTCGAAATCCAAATTTATTGAGCGCTTATTTATCATTGCTATTCCCGGTCAACCTGTTTTACTTGCTGAAAAAAAAGAGTTCGGTTACTACCATATGTATTGGTTTGCTTTCGGGAATAAACAGTGTATTGATAATAGGAATAGTGCTCCTGAATAATAGCAGAAACGCTCTTGCTGCCATTGTCATAACAATGCTTTGTTTTCTTTTCATTTATCTGCTGCGAAAAGGAATTCGTTTTTTGCGATTGAAAAATGCAATAATTGGAATAGGCGCGTTACTAGTTTTATTTACTGCAAGCAATTATTTGTATCATTCTAAAAAAGCATCAGCCGATGGCAGATGGGTCATTCATAAAATTACACTCCAAGGCATTATGGATGCGCCAATAATGGGCCATGGATTCAATAGTTTTAAAAAGCTATATCCGCTTTATCAGGAAGCGTATTTAAAACAAAAAATAGTTTCTGCTGAACTAGATTTAATAGATAATACCACCCATGCTTTCAATGAATATTTGCAATTGGCATTTGAACTAGGGCTACTGGTTTTGGGAGGTTTCTTGGGTTTGATTTTTTATTTCTTGCGCAGCATTCTTAAGGACAGCACAGGACCCTATCAATCTTTGCTTCTTTCTCTAGTGCTTGCATTATTGTTTTCTTCCTTTTTTTATAATATGTTTCATGCCTACGAATTGACATTAATGGCATTGATTCAGCTTTCCGTTTTTATACCTTTCAAAAGCAGGCCTTTTCGCCAACCTTTCATGGGAAAACCAGCAATAGCCTTTTTACTGCTGTTACTTCTTGTATTTCAATGGCAGTTTGCAGAGAAAAGGGCAAGAGCGCAATTTTATTGGTGGAAGGCCAATGAAGAAATCAATCCTGGAATGGTGATGATGCAATACATGCAACGCGCTGCTAACGCACTATCCAATAACCCTGATTATTTATATAATCTTGGGGCAATGGAATATAAAATGAATCGATGGAAGGAATCCTTGGAATCCTTGTCCCGAGCAGAGGCAAACAGCAGCCATACCAATCTCTTTTTGTATAAGGGTAATGTGTATCGTGCTTTACAAAAAAATGATTCTGCACTCCTTTATTACCAAAAGGCATCAGGGATATTGCCCCATCTTTTTATACCAAAAAATAAAATAATGATGCTGCAACTGCGAATGGGAGATACGGTTGTAGCGAAACAATTGGCGGCTAAAATCAAGTCAATGAAAATAAAAATACCTTCTCAGTCTGTGACACAAATAAAACGGAATGCAGATAAAATTCTTTCTTATTAATTGTTAACCTAAAACTTAAAAAAATGAAAAAAACAACAAACTTGGTCGCCACCCTTTTACTGGTCGGATCTTTTTTATTTTCCAGTTGTAAAAAGAACCACCTTGATGATGCAGCAATTTATTTAACAAGCCCTAAAATAGGCGCTGACTTAAAAATTAATGGAATGCAAACCCGGGTTTTTAAAAACAAACTGGAATATGATCAATTTTTATCAAATATTAGTAAATTACAATTTGTTCCGATGAAGTTTAGTATTAAAAAAATTGCCACTGATGCCAATGGGGCAACCACCGTGCTGGATGACCCAGAAGCAAATCCCTGTCCCAACGATAATCCTGCTGGAGATGCTGGTGCACATGTAGGATCTGGTGGAGTAGAACAAGCTCCTGTAATGCAACAATTAACTGGAACAGATCTTGGATTTGGAACCAGCTTTCTCTATCATTCAACAGGCAATAGTATTCAGGTAGATAATGTAACCAGTTTAATTACCGGTACTAATTCCGCGCCTAATTCACAAACCTCTACGGGTAGTTATTCTGTCAATGGGACCAATATCAATATGGTTGGTTCTATTACTGCTAATTGGGTATCAGGTACCAGTTCTACGGTAACCGTTTCAAATACCTATTCAAATAATACTACTGCTGGCATCAGCTTTAATGGAGGCCTTATAGCAGGAAGTACAGGCGCTAGTGGAAACTATACTTCAACATTAACTAATACCTTAACCAATACGGGCACTAATACCAGCTCTCATGTATTATCGTATGAACTAAGTGTAAATATTTGCGATCAAGTGGGATCATTGAAATTGAAGTTGGATGGAAATATATTGTATAATGGACCGATCAGTATATAATCAATCAACAACCGGTTGGATTCTGCGTGAATGCCAACCGGTTTTAAAAATTAACAACATGAAAAAAATGTTCTTTTTTTACGCAATCATTCTTTTGATTTCCTGCAATGAACAGGAAGCAAACTATTTTTATGCCAACCCGGTTGTTTCTACTAAGAATGAATTGGTATCTTATCAGCATCAGCGATTTAATAATAAGGCCGATTTTCTTCAATTTCAAAAGCAGCTTGAATTATTTAATAATAAGGATACTGCTTATGATATCTTACAAAAAGGGCTTCAAGTTGCAAAGGATACTGCCAGCGTGAATCTTATATTCCCATTGTATGACAAAAGAACTAATTTAGATTTGGCACTCTTCATTAATGCTAGTGTGGATACTAAGAATGGTAAAATTATTGCCGGCAAAACATTTATTGCAGGGAAGGATTACCCTTCTAAGTCAATTGACTTTTCTGCAAATATGCAATTGCTTACCGATTCGGCTGAATGGATATATAGTATTGCAGGTACTGCTACTTTGAATTGGTCCTTCAATGAGCAACCTATGGAGCAGGAATCCGATTCATTGAAATATGATTTTCCCTTTAAACTGATACCTGCTGATACCCTTTTATCTGATAAGGCAAGCAAAATTCATTACTCCAGTATTCCTACTTCATTCCTTATTGCTACAAGTTCAACACATTTGCTTGCTTTTGAATATCGACTGAATATAACCAAACGGGTTGCTTCCCTTAATGTAAAAATGGATGGGCAACCATTGTATAAAAAAGAACTTGGGTTTTAATAATGCTGCTTAGGCCCAGGAGTACCTGTACAAAGAATGATGGTCAATAGTTTTCAACTAACTATTTCGTCTAAACGCGAATGTATATTTTTCTTTTGTCCATCCAATAACCTACCAGCCAACAACAAAGCAGGATGGATATAGCAAAGAGAAAGGATCCTAGATAGGCACCCGCGTGTTCAAAAATATGCTGGTACAACCAACTATATACCGATGTATTGGCGTCTGTTTTGAAAAAGTAGAGTAGTGTAACACCTAATTCGGATAGCAGGTAAATGACTATTGGATTTCGTCCCATCACCTGAAAGAAATAAGTGCCCCTGGTTATTTGCTTGAACTGCACTACATAAATTATAGCAGCAAGGATAATAAGATCAAATCCAACAGTAACCAGCACAAAAGAACTGGTCCATAATTTTTTATTGATGGGGAAATAAAAATTACTGCAATAGGCCAAAAAGACCAATCCGGCACCTGCCAATAGTAATTTGGTTAAGCCCTCAAAAGAATTTCCTTTTTCCTGAATGTATTTTCCTGCTAAATAACCAGCCAATACATTTACAATGGCAGGTAAAGTACTCAGCAATCCTTCTGGATCAAATGCTAGTCCCTCGCCATGATACATATGTTTTTCGCCCATCAACCATTTATCTAAATAAAATCCAGCATTGGTTTGCATGCCCAGGTGTTGGTTAGTAGCACCAAATACATAGAGCAAAATAGGATAGGCTGCTAGGAATAATATACTAAGTATAACGGTAGTTGTTGGTTTGCAGTAATAAATAATCAGTGCAGCAATGCCATAGCAAAGCGCAATGCGTTGGAGTACTCCAAATATTCTGGTGTCAGCAATGGGTAGTGTTTCATAAGTACCATCTGCCAGTTGTTTTACAAAGGGAAACCAGTACATCAGGTATCCCAATAAAAACAATACAAAGGTTCTTTTAAAAATTTTGAACAATACTTTTTGTTGTGAAAGGCCCAGCCATTTTTTTTGCACAAAACTCAGGGCATTACCAACGGCAAAAAGAAAGGATGGAAATACAAGGTCTGTAGGTGTAAAGCCATGCCATTGTGCGTGTAGTAATGGGCTATAAGTGGTAGCCCAGTTACCGGGCGTATTAACGATAATCATAAAACAGATTGTCATTCCCCTGAATATATCAAGGGCAGTAAAGCGTTGGTTAGTCTCGGGCATGCTTGATAATTGTATTTTAAAAATAAACATTTTTACCGACTGACTAAAGATTTGTAGCTTTAGTGACAAGATTATTGCTTCTATTAAATACAATTATTATGTCAAAAAATTGGTCACGCAGAGACGCATTAAGAGCATTGGGTTTATCCATGGGTGCTGCTTCCCTTCCTTTTTCGGGTTGGGCAATGGATGAAAATAAGCAACGCATTTTATTGCCGCTTGAAAAAAGCAAATTAGACAAACCCATTACGGCCATCACTTGTGGTGCAGGCAATAGAGGAAATGTATATGGTGGTTATTCCCTGCAATATCCCGATCAATTAGACATTGTAGGGGTTGCCGAGCCCATTGCCATTCGCAATGAGCGCTATTCAACCAAACATAATATAAAAGCAGAAAATCGTTTCAATACCTGGGAAGATGTTTTTAAGCGTCCAAAGTTTGCAGATGCCATTATCATTTCAACACCCGACAATTTACATTATGGTCCCTGTATGAAGGCATTGGAATTGGGCTATGATGTGTTATTGGAAAAACCCATTTCGCCGAGTGAAAAAGAGTGCAGGGATATTTTGGCACTGGCAAAAAAAACAGGCCGTATTGTTGCCGTATGTCATGTGCTTCGCTATGCCCCATATTTTGTTAAGCTAAAAGAAATCATGCAGAGTGGTGTATTGGGCGATATTGTGAGCGTGCAACATTTGGAGCCCATTGAACATATTCACATGAGCCATTCCTATGTTAGAGGCAACTGGCATAACAGTAAGGCTACCACGCCGATTATATTAGCAAAGTCATGCCATGATTTGGATATATTAAGATGGATGTTGGAAAAACCCTGCACGCATATACAGGCATTTGGTAACCTGAAATGGTTTACTGCTAAAAATGCGCCAGCGGGTAGTACTGATAGATGTACCGATGGATGTAAGGTAGATGGTAAATGTGTGTACAGTGCTTTAGAAATATATTATAGAAAGCGGGAACGCAATTATGTGTTTGATTTGCCCGAGGACAAGGACAAACAAGCGGCCTATGTATTGGAGCAGTTGAAGACCACCAACTATGGTCGTTGTGTGTACAAAATGGACAATGACCAACCCGATCATTATACCACCAATATTTTATTCAAGGATGGTGTTACTGCGGCATTCTCTATGGAGGCATTTACATCTTATGATGGAAGAAGAACAAGGGTGATGGGAAGTTTGGGTGATGTGGTGGGTGATATGAGCTCATTTGTGATGACCGATTTTTTAACAAATAAAAAAACCGAGTGGAAGCAGGACACCGATGGTCATGGTGGTGGTGATTGGCGACTGGTAGCTGATTTTATTAAAGCCGTTTCACAAAAAAATGCAGCCTTATTAACATCTACCATTGATGCATCCATCGAAAGTCATGTGATGGGTTTTATGGCAGAAGAAAGCCGTAAGCACAATAAGGTGATGGAAGTGAAATTGTAGATTTAGTTATCAATAAATATTATTTTCTGGATATTTTTCGCCATATATTTTAAATAAGGTTTTGAGCCGCCGCCGCCTTGTCTCCTGACAAGCGGCACAAACCGTTAAGAACTATTTTCATAAATTAGTAAAATGAAAACTACCTACCCTATTTACTGGACACAATTTTATACGGCTACTATTTATCAATGGAAACATCTTCTTACAGAAGATAAACACAAAGACATAATACTTGAAAGCTTAAAGTTTTTAGTACATGAAAAACGGAT
>CAIOIZ010000124.1 GCA_903858475.1 uncultured Bacteroidota bacterium | reverse complement strand
TTTTTAGTAAAAATTGTTTTCATGCTTTTTGTTTTCATGTTAAGAATCAGGTTAGAAATAAGCGTTTTCATGGTTGTTTTCTTGTGTTTTATTTTGGGTAATAATTTATTATATAGTATTAATTGTATTAATTACTTAATTGGGTTTTCTGGAAAATGGATGGTGGTGTATTCCTAGGGATTGGATGCTTACTTTACAATAATTTATCAGTCTGTGTCCTTTTGGGTACAGTCAATACAGTGCTCTCGCACATAAATGTGTAATTGTAAGTTTGGTTTCAGCGCACTTGATTCATGTGTGAAGTGCATCTTGTATGTAGTAAAGCTTAGGGATGGCAATATTACAGCGCTTAAGTGGAAATACCTAATATTCTACTATATTTTTGTAGTATTTCTTCTACTAGCAGGTCATTAAATGCCGTAATTTCCTATTTATATTATTTTTTATAATTCTTTATTTATTGAATATCTGTATTTTATGTATTTTCTGAAGATTTAGCCGTCGGAAAAATAATTTTAAAAAAAAATAAAAAAAAGTTTTGAATTTGCATTTGTTTGTAGTGTTTTTTCTACAAAAAGGGTCAAGCTGCAAAATTTTGAAGGTTAGCAAAATGGCCATTTTTGATACAAAAAAGGGATTAACCAAACTATTTGAATTAAGCAGCTAGCTAATAAAAATCGAAAAAAGGCTTTAGCCCTACCAAGCCCCTTTCCCCCTTGTTGATAAGTTAATATAAGTATAAACTGAATTTTATGGCAAATATGCTAGTGGACGTTAAATTGCCCTGTGAAAAAAAATACAGCTATTTATTAACTGTTTTCTATTATTTCAATAATTCAAATAACGCTAAAAATGAAGAAGCTTCTCACGATCTTTCTATTAAGTTTTATCCACCTAACCATTATCAGGGGGCAAACAGCAGTTTCATATACTGCAATGACCACCATAACTTGTCCTGCTACACCTGTTGCTACTATTTCACCAGCAGTTACTGGGCTTACATTTTCCCAAATTTCACGAGGCGCAGGTGTAACATGTGGTGCAGCAGGTGGAAGCATATCAGGTTCCGGATTCAATGGAACGCTTGCAGCTGATATTACAGCAAGCAAATGGTATACTTTTAGTATAACTAGTGATGCAAGTGTAAGCTTTACGCTTAGCTCGCTAAGTATTGTTTCAAGAGTTAGTTCGGCCACTGGAAGTCCGAATGTTTCTGTTCAATATAGCATTGGTGGATCTAGCCCTACAACAGTTATAGGTTCCTATACTCCTACTGCATCTGCAGCTACCTATTCCATTACGCCAGCAAGTCCTATTGCTGTTGCAGCTAGTCAAACTTTAAATATCTATATAATTCCAAATACATTAACAGCAAGTACAACTACCTGCAGAGTAGAAAATGCTACAGCTGCTACCGTTACTACAACCCCTACAGGTTTAACCGCCACATTAGCCAATATCACCCAACCCACCGGCACCATCAACCAAGGAACCAGCAACGCTGTGCTTTCGGGCTTTACTGTTGGCTCAACGGCCAGTGCCGATTTTTCTGCTGTAACCATCAGCACCAGTGGCACTGCTACAGCCACTGATATATCTAATCTGAGGTTATTTAAAGACAATGATGGCAACGGACAAATCAATGGAGCCGATGCCGCTGTTTCGGGTACGGGTGCTAGTTATGCGGCTTCTATTCCACTTACTATTACTGGTGAAACTGGTATCACTACCGCTAGAAATTATTTAATCGTGGCCGACATCGCCGGCATTGGTACTTCCACCCCTGGCAATACCGTTACGGCAAGTGTGGCAGCTGGTGCCTTTACTACCACCGCTACTAATAATACAGGTAGCGCCACGGGTAGTGCTAGAACCATTGTAGCACCGCCTGGTACTACCAGCTTAACTGCAGGTGCAGGAACAGAACCCCTAACCATCTCCTCTATTACTAATACACAGGGTGCAGCCGCACTTAATTTTGATTTTACCCTGCTAGATGATGGGGCAACAGCGGCCACCGACCTAGTAGCTTCTCAAATTTCGCAAATCGTATTAAATGCTGGTACGGGCAATACCGTTACCAACTGGACGAATGTTATTGCAGGGGTAGAATTAAGCGATGGTACCAATAGTACCACTACCGCCACCATCGGTGCCAGCAGCATTACTTTCGCAAGTATTACCAATACCCTGGGTAGCTTGGGTTATATCGCCGACGATGCAAGCAAAACCTATACTTTAAAAATATGGCTTAAATCATCCTTGGGTGTTTTAAATACGAGCATCGATGGACAAGTATTTGTATGCAGGATTCAAACTGCAGATATCAGTGTAAGTGGTAGCCAGCTGGCTACTGCACAGGATATTAATTCTGGTAGCGGCAACAATACCATTGATGTTACTGCTACTGCACTAGCCTTTGTACAAAACGCCAGCAGTGCCGCTATCAATGTGGCCATGGCACCAACAGTTACTATTTCTGCCAATGATGCCAACGGCAATAGAGATCTTGGATTTACAGGCGCCATCGACATTACCTCTACTGGTACACTTACTGGTAGTCCGGTAAGCGCTGCTGCTATTGCAGGATTAGCAAGTTTTGCAGGATTAACTCATACAGTTGAAGGTACCAGCCTAAGTTTAAATGCAGAACGCACAACAACACTTGACTGGGATATTACAAGTACCGGTTTTGATATTAGTTCACCATCTGCAGCTACGGATTATTTCCGTTCAAAAGCTGTAGGCCCTGCTGCCTGGAATATTGCCAGCAATTGGGAATCATCTACCGATGGAAGTACTTTATGGCATACGGCTACCCTTGTACCCGATTTCAATGCCAATACAATTACCATTAGATCTGGACATACTATTAATTTAAGTTCGGCCATTACCATTGACCAAACAAGCGTAGAAGGGAATTTGGTTATTCAAATAGGTGCCGCTTTAACCCTTAACAATGGAATAGGAGATGATTTGAATATTGCAGCGGCTGGGGTAATGCAAATAACATCTACTGGCAGCTATGCCACTACCTTTTTCTATAATGCCAGTTCAAATATCAATGTTGCCAGCAATGGTAAAATTCAAATTGGAGCAGGTGCAGCAGTGGGAGGAACTTACAATAGTTTTGCCACTGCAGCTGCAGCAACGGTTGTTTGGAATAATGCTGCCATTTTTGACTGGAACTCTACTTCAGTATTTGGAGCTTCGGCTGCTACATTCTTCCCTACAGTAGCTGCCAATATTGTTCCGATTTTTAGAGTCAGTACTGCTCCGGGCGGTTCACCAGGTGGCTCCGGCGCTACTATCATCAATGGCAAATTAGAAATCAATGCTGCTTTTAACTGGACTGGAGCTGGTGCCAAAACCTTTAGAGATGGAATCATCGGAACTGCCTCCACTGATCAAAGTACATTTGGACAATTTATTATTAGTGGTGCCAATGCCGAAATAGGTGGAAGCGGAACCATTGCGCTTGGCACTAATGGCCTTTCCATTCCTGCAGCTGCAGTAGCAAGCCTCAGTGCTGATAAAACGATTAATGGAAGTACCATTACAGTAGCAGGCACGTTAAGCACAGGCACTCATCAACTAAACGGTTCATCAGCAATAACTGTTACGGGTACCCTAAAATTAGGATCCCTCAGTGCTAGTGGTGCGTTTTTGGGAAATATACCAACGGCCACGGTTACACTAACAGGCTCCACGGTTGAATTCAATGGCGCCGCTGCACAATTTGCAGAAGCCAAAACTTACGCAGGCCTAAAAATCAATAATAGCAATGGCATTACTGCTTTGGGCAATATTACCGTAGCCAACGCATTAACCTTATCTAGTGGCACGGTAACGTTGGGTGCCAATAATATGAGTGCCGGATCTGTAACAGGTGGCTCGGCCAGCAATTATATTATTACTGACGGCGCAGGTGGCTTAACCATCAAAAATATTAGCTCCGCCATTAGTTTCCCTGTTGCTAATACCAGTGGCGCCTATACGCCAGCAACCATTAGCAATACCGGAACTGCAGATGATTTTACCGTAAGCGTGGCTGCTGGCACTCCTTGCAATACCAATGCATTGGCTAGTGTAAACAGGGTTTGGACGATTACGGAAGCTGCGGCAGGTGGATCGGTGGCTGACATTACATTACAATGGAATGGAGCAGAAGAAAATGCCAGCTTCTTAAGAGCCATATCCGCTGTAGTGCATTGCAATGCAGGTGTGGTTGACATCAATGGCACCAAGGGCGCAGCAGCTGGCACTAACCCTTATACACAAACGATAGCGGGCATCAGTAGCTTCTCTCCTTTTGGAGTTACCAGCGATGTGAGTATCTTACCAGTAACCATCGAATATTTCAAAGGCAGCAAACAAGCTGGAGCGCATTTATTAGAATGGAAAGTAAATTGTACCAATACCGCAACAGCAAGTATAGTTTTAGAAAGAAGTAAGGACGGCCGCAATTTCTCTCCTATCTATAGTACCCTGGCTACTGCCCTTCGTTGTTTGCAAGCATTCAACTATTCGGATGCCAATCCAGTAGCAGGCATTGGCTATTATCGTGTTAAAATGACCGACGCTGCAGGCAAAACCAATTATAGTAGCATTGTTGCAATGAGCAGTGCAAGCAAGGGTTTCGATTTAATTAATATTGCCCCCAACCCCATCAGGGAGGGTAATTGCAAATTAAATATCAGTGCTGCACAATCGGGCAATCTACAAATTCAAATTGCTGATTTAAGTGGAAGAATTGTATTAAATAAAACCATTGCACTCACTGGAGGATTCCATGCAATTGATTTAAACATTCAGCAGTTGGCAGCTGGTATTTATCAGTTGACTGGCATTAGTGATGATGGCAAAACCAAGGTATTGAGTCTTGTTAAAGAATAAAATAATAATTCGAATTGCATTAAAAAGCCCAACTAGTTGTTGGGCTTTTTTAATGATTTCCTTTATTTCAATTCTTGTTTTATGATTTTATTATCTGTATCATACAAATAAAATCTTGCCCGGTTATCAGGATATTTTTTCTTCCAATAATCAACAATGGCATGATACGATTTTGAAGAAGGATAAAATACTACTCTAATATCTGCCAATCCCCATTTAAATACTGAAATAGCTTTTGAGCAATCGGCATGCGGGCTATTGAACACTACATATTTATTGGAATTGAAATAGGGGGGTATCGTATCTGTACAGATATAAATATTGGCTGATTTCCCACTATATAAATCTGCTGAAAAGAATTTTTGCCAATAACCAAATAAATGAAAGAAAGGAGCGATCCACCAAAGCAATGCCATTAGTATAATATATATATTCTTCCAATTGGCTGGCTTTTCAACAACAAAAGACTGGTTGTAAAACAATACAATGGAAAATATTGGCATAGCCATATTCCAGGGTATTACATCGTAGATAAAATTCAAACCCAAAGGACCTAGAAAAGCAAGATTAAATAAATGCATAGCAACAATAAGCAATACCGCATATTTGCGAAATCTTTTAAACAGCAGTCCAACCCCCATCAATACTTCTAGGAGAGCCAATAAATACCCTAGCCGGATTACCCAAATACTCGAATGCTCAATACCTAGGTATTGATGCAAGATCATTCCATTCCAAACATTTAATACAAATTGAGGATTGCACTTATTTACTCCACTGAAAAAATAGAGTCCAATGATTATAATTTGCCAGGCCAATTTTTGTTTCTGAGGATCCTTAATTAATACAAAGGCAGCCAACATACAGAGGGCAAAGTATTCCCAGGGTTGCCAACGATTCTGATCGAGCATGCAGGAAAACAATTCAAACAATAGCGCCAAGCTAGCAACCCATTTATTTGGATAAATCACTAAAACAAATAAGGCTAGTAAGATCAAGACAAATAATATTAGATGAACGCTAGCAGGTATGATAGTGAATGAATCCTGTATGGGCACTAAGGGAAAATTTCTACCAGCCAGCCACAGCGGATAAGTCATGCTTTGTATCATCAACAAAAACAACGCTAACAGCGATATAAGTAGTTTGTTTTTGTCTTTAACAAAAGCAGGCAGGTAGTTTTTTAATAGCATTGACAATATTTAGTTTGAAACTATTAAGCAATAAAGAAATGGAGCGTATAAAATGATTTTCTAAATCGTTTATCCTAAAGTTACAAATTATTTCTTGCTGACTTTAAGCACGACTGTTTCGATTTGTTGTTACTAAAAAAGCCCACCCCGAAGGGCAGGCTTTAATTTTATCTCAATCTCATTCTTTAACTCTACCTCAACCTCTAAACCCCTCAACCTCTCAACCCCTAAACCCCTCAACCTCTACCTCAACCTCAACCTCTCAACCTCTACCTCAACCTCAACCTTTACTCAACAATCATCAATTTCAAAACCAGTTTTTCTCCACTTGGTTTCACAATCCTTAATTGGTAAGCGCCTTTGGCAATATTGCGATCAATATTCAAGGTTTGTGCAGTATTAGCACCAGTATGAGTAATTGCGTTGGTCTGCATTATTTGTCCGATTGAATTTACCAATGAGAGTGTATAATTACCCTTTGGCATATCCGTAAATTGTACGCTTGCCATTCTATCTGTAATCGGATTTGGATAAATGCTAATCATTGGATTTGATTTTCCAATCTTCACTTTTACAATCATGCTATAGCGAATATCGCCTGCTAAACCCATTGATTTAATACGATAGAAATTATCGCCGCTTACAGCAGCCCCATCCAGTAAAGAATAATTTACAGATGCTCCATTAGCACCAGTAGCAAATTGACGTCCAATAGCAGTGAAATTTCTTCCGTCCGCTGCGCGTTCTACTTGATATTCCTTGATATTAACTTGATTATCTACTTTCCAGTCCACTTGAATGGCATTGGATGGTGCAATTTGATGTGCAGTTACATTGGTGAATGTAACAGGCAAAGGAGTAGAAGAATAGTAAACAATTTTAAAACGATCAGCAGCGTAAGATCCTGCATTGGCATCTACCGTAAATGGATAGACGGTATTTCCATTTAAGTCAAGCACTGCTGCATTGCCTACATAATTATCGACTAGTTTACCTAGCAAATTAGGATGATTCAGGTTACTGGCTTGTAATTCGAATTGGTAATTGCCAGCGGCCATACCGCTCATATTCATATAAGTAGTATCTGTATTAGCAATAACAGCTCTTCTTTCAATGGCTATTTTAATTCCATCGCGTATGCTGCTGATTTGCTGTGCAAAATTATTCGCCTTTTGTGCGTCGGCATTATTAACCGCATTATCATATGCTGGGTCGTAGGTAGTAATCATACCATCCTGCAAAGAAACCGTAGCATCTGCATTGAATTTATTTAAGCTGATGCGCATTTCTTCGCGTGGGCTGGTTGGATTTTGAACCATATTAGATCCACTGATTTTATTAGATTCACTTAAACTAAATGTAGCTGTACCTGCAGGGAATTGCACTGTGAATGCTGAGCCTGATTCAACAACACCATCGAGAATATTACTAGAAGGAGGAGTTGCTGAACGCAACCATACAGAATGTTCATCGTCCCATGAATATTGTACGAAAGCACCTACACCATTGGTACCAGTCATTTTTGGATCCCATACAGAATAAGTGGTTGGGAAATTACCTGCCCCCCAATGTGGTGGAATACTGATGGCAGAGGCATAAGGGTTACCAATTACTTTTAAGCTAATGCCTAAGAAACTAGCGGCAAAGTTTTGATCACCTTGCTTCAACTCACCGGTAACGCGTAAACGCGTATCATCGACAGGTGCCGATACGCCCAAGTTTAATTGATTGGCTCTAGATCCTCTTACAAAAACCATATACCCATCCTGTGCGGTAACCTTATCAGTAATAGTATTAGTGATATTATCCCAAACATTGGAGGTAGTTGATAGTTTGGTTGAGTAGCTACCACTTGGATTTTGATCGAAACCGGCACTAGTATTATTGGCTCCAGTGATATGAGTTCCAAAACCTGGATTAGGATTAGGTGTACCAGAAGCTGTTGTAGCACCTTCCTGCCATGCGGCATTAATAGAAGGTGCAGTGCCAGCTTGCACAGGTGCAGTTAAAAAGCGCCAAGCCCGATGTCCTTTTACAAATCTTTCGATGGTTACTTTACCGGTGATAGCACCAGTTGATTGACCTACCCTAGCGGTTCCAAATTCATCTGATTTTAAAGTAAGCAAATCGCTTGTATTTAGTGTACCCGTTACTGTTACAGAACCCGGTGTGGCTCCATCGGTAATATTTAAACCGTTGGCACCAATGGTCATGCTGCCACTAACGGTTAGATCTTTTAGATAATTATTGCCTGCAACACTATTGTTGAAATTGATAGTACCAGCTGTGCCGCCAATGACTAAATTAGAACTGGATGAACCAGTTAGTGTACCCGTACCTGTTACAGCCCCGTTGAGTGTAATTGTTTTATTGTTTAATCCCAATGAACCAGCAGTAAGTGCCAATGTATTACCGATGGCAAAATCACTATTTGCACTTACTCCATTTGTATTATTAATAGTTAGGTTACTTAAAGCTGTAACACTGGAAGGAATAATAATATTTGAAGAGCTGCCACCAAAACTTAAACTAGAAGTAGCAGATGTAACCAGATTAGCGGTTGTACCGGCAATGGCTGGACCATTTAGGGATAGGGTGTTGGCACCAACACTTATAGTGCCCGCATTCAATGTTAATTGATTATTTATATTTACATTTCCAGTTAAAGATGTAGTAGCTCCAGTATAAGTTACCACGTCATTGTAATTTCCAGCAGCAATTATAGTATTATCAGAATATTGAGGATTACCAGTAACAGCTCCCCAGCCAGTTGCTACTCTCACTCCATCTACAACTAATGTAGGTGCAGCAGTAGAGCCACCTTGTCTTAAAACTATTGCATCCAAACCTATTGTAACAATAGAAGCTGTACTCTCAGTAACATCGGCAATTGCAGGTTCAGTTATGACAGATGGGTTGATAAATAAGCTACTTGTTGAAGTAGTAGTTGTGAAAACATGCTTTACAACTAATAATATTGTAGATCCAGTACTGTATTCAGTACTATTATAAGAAACTGTCCCATTTGTAGATATACCAAATTGTACTTTAGCAGTATTTACAGACCCCTTTTTAACATAAAGCCTTCCCCGGTAAGTAGCGCTTCCAGCAAAAGTGCTTGACTCGCCAAGTGCTATAAAATAATCACCTGTAAGAATTGCTGATACTTTTACCAAGCAACTATAATAAACAGTAGAAGTACCAGCGCCCGGATTTTGAGCTGAAATTGCTTTATAAACATCTTGTCCAGTATTAACCATGATCGCTGCGTTGCCAATTGCAGATGAACCATAATTTGTATAACTCAATCCATTTCCAGAACCGGTTGTTATTGGACTAATAATAGATGTCGAAATTTGTGTCCATCCATTTGCAGTTAACAATCCAGTTGCTGGAGTAAAATTCTCCTCCGCAAGTAAAACACCAGGCGTCTCAGGTGATGTTGTAAGCGTTTGAGTTGCTGACCATGCTCCGTTACCTGTAGTATTAATTGCTAATACTCTATACCAGTAGGAAGTAGCAGATGACAAACCGGTAACAGGCTGAGTCAAACTTGCACTCGAGATACTAGAAATTGAGGTATTTCCAGTTGAAAAATCTGAAGTCGTTGAATATTGTAAGGTATAAGTAAAACTAGCACCGCCTCCTGAAGAAGGCGCAGTCCAATTTGCTGTAAATCCTGTAGATGTAATTGCTGATGCCGCAGATGAAGTTGGCGCATTAGGTAATGTTGTAAAATTACTTTCATTACCATATGCAGTACCTGCACTATTAGTTGCAAAAGCACGATAATAATATGTGGTATTAGCAGTCAAAGAAGCTAATGAACTTGTGAAACTTCCAGTTCCAGTTCCATCAGAAGTTTTAGTGCTTAATGCAATAGTTGGCGTTGCACTTGTATTCCAAACAACTCCCCTATCCGTTACTGATGCTCCTCCATCGGATGAAATATTTCCTCCAGACGATGCCGTTGTAGGAGTAATTGAACTTGCAACCGTTGTGGTTAAAGTAGCAACAGTTAATGTTGTTAATGTTTGTGTACCTGACCAGGCTCCGTTACCTCCAGCATTGTTTGCTAAAACCCTATACCAATATTGCGTACCTAAAGATAATCCTGTAACAGCTTGGCTCAGATTTGCACTAGATATTGAAGTAATTGATGTGTTTCCACTTGTAAAACCAGAAGTAGTAGAATATTGTAGTGTATAGGTATAAGTAGCAGCACCGCCACCTGTTGGGGCAGACCAATTCGCTATAAACCCAGTACCTGTAATTAAAGTAGCAGATGACGATATGGGTGCATTATGCAATGTGGTGAAATTTCCATCCGAAGTATAAGCAGTACCTGCAGAATTAATTGCATATCCTCTAAAATAATAGAGAGTATTTGGAGTTAAGCCAGTCCTTAAATGCGTATAAGCACTTACTGCTGTTCCACCTTCACTTAGGGAATTTGCTGTTGGACTTGAAGTTAAATCGTACACTGTTCCCCTCTCTGATAAAGCTCCACCACCATTACTGGTAATCGTTGCTCCTAAGGTTGCTGATGTTGTTGTTATTGCACTAACAGTTGGCGAGTTCAATGTTGCATAACTAGCCAACGTGGTTAATGTTTGCGTTGTAGACCATGCCCCTGCACCTCCTGCATTATTTGCCAATACTCTATACCAGTATTGAATTCCGGCGCCTAAAGCAGAAACAGCTTGACTTAAGTTAGAACTTGTTATACCAGAAATAGAAGTATTACCGCTGGAGAAATCCGAAGTAGTTGAATACTGAACTGTATAAGTAAATGTTTCTGAGCCACCACCAGTTGGTGCCGACCAATTTGCCGTAAACCCGGAGGCTGTTATTGATGTTGCAGCAGAAGAAGTTGGAGCATTGTGTAAAGAAGTAAAACTCCCATCAGCAGAATATGACGTACCAATTGTATTGGATGCATATCCTCTGAAATAATAAAATGTATTTGGTGTTAACCCAGATCTTGAATGTGAAAAAGCACCTACTGCTGTTCCACCCTCACTTGAAGAATTAGCAGTTGGGCTAGCAGTAATATCATAAACAGTTCCCCTGTCGGTAATTGCAGAACCTCCATTACTTGAAATAGTTGCACCAATAGTAACAGTAGTATTACCAATTACCGAAGCAACAGGTGTAGTAAGTGATGGCGGTGTGGCAGATGTTGTTGTAGCTGTTTCAACACCAGACCAAGCGCTATTACCCCCTGCATTATTCAC
>CAIOIZ010000123.1 GCA_903858475.1 uncultured Bacteroidota bacterium | reverse complement strand
AGAATTTTTTAGCAGGGAACTTATTCACATCGCGCTCTTGAAAATCAAATCTTAATTGCTCATATCCACCTGAAACCACATTTGTATTATTCAAAAGATTATTGATTCCAACATTAAACACTAGATAAGTTGCCTTCTTCAATGACTTAAAACGCTTGTCCATTTTCCAACTATACCCTGCGAACATATCAAGAGTATATTGCGGCGTTAATTCAGTTTGGTCAATAATACTATGCCATTTAGCTGAAGCAGGATCCAGCCCTTCCACAGCAGCATAAGTTCTACGTACCGGATTAAAATCCAACCACATTTGCCTGAAATAATTCACATTCACATTCACAAACCAAAATTTTGGTGAGCGGTAGTCCAATCCAATAGTATATGCTTCTTGTGGAGTTGGCACTCGGAAATTATTTGAATAAACAATATCATTTGATAGCACTGCAGAACTATTATCAATAGTAACCGTTGTATTTTGACGCGTATTATAATAGTACCTACCAACAGCTGCTGCTGCATTTATGCTAAGCCCTTTATACAATTTCGCTTCCATACCAAATTCTCCGCCAAAATGTTCCTTTCCGATATTACTAACGGCATAGTTTACAAAATTTCTGTACTGATCATCATAGAAGGTTAATACATTCATTTGATTCATGAATTTGGTATAATAACCAGTTAACCTAGCTTTGAATTTAGGTGTATTCATTACATAACCTGCTTCGGTTGATAATATTTTTTCTGACTTTAAATTATCCTGAACAAAATCTCTGGTACGAGGTGCTAAATAAGCATTTTCAAAAAATGGAGCACGGGTCATATAAGCACCATTGGCAAAAATATAATGGCGGCCATTGATTTTATAAGTCAAGCCAGCTTTTGCACTGTAATTATAAAAATCATTGAATTTGCTAGTGCCGTAGGAGTTGTTAGGAAATAAGCCCGACTTAACATTACCCACTCTCCAAAAACGAGTATAAGAATGTTCAGCTGCAATAAAGAAATCTATTTTACGGAATTTAAAAACACTTTGTATCCAGGCACTGGCTTTCTTGATATTGATATCATAATTATAGCCAAACTTGTCGCCTACCCCTAAAATACGATTGGGATTATTCACATCATTTTGTGTAGCATTTGGATCGGTTCCAAAATCTCTTTCAGCAAACTGGTTCACATCTACATAAAAATCGCCACCCAATAAATCATTTACTGTTTTATAATAGCTATTCTTCTGCGATTGGTAAGTAAGTCCAGCGCTAAAATCAACATTTTCAGCAAGGGAAGTATTTAAAGTAGTATTAAAATTATAACGGGTGGTATTGATTGTTCTTTCCTCTACGATATAACGGCTACGTCTACCCGTAACAGTATTGCCTTCAATGCCATTGGCATTGTACACTGTTCCGATGGCACCATAGTTGGCATTGTAAAGACCATCCCAATTAATCTGACGCTTATTAACATCGTTCATAATTGCTTTTCTAATTTGCTCTGCCAGCATTGGTTGTTCATCATAATAGCTAGGCAAATACCTATAATAGTCTGGTCTAGGGTCAGGTGCATTATACCAATCTAAACCAGTAACACTGCGCTTCCCAACGCTTGCACTGGCTGCAGACAATAGTGTAGTACGCTCATTCATTTTCCACTCATGAGTAAAAATTCCAATAGGCTGAAAAGACTTTGCCACGCTGGCATTTCTTTTCTTTCCGTTTTGATAACCCCAGAATGGATTATAATAATTGGTTCCTGCGATATCTACCATTTCCTGTACAGAAGAACCCTGGCGTCCATTTTCAGTAGGCGTAGCAAAGGCAACAAATGACAAAAGATGTCGGTCATTAATTCTTTTGTCAACACCAACATAAAACGACCATCCATCATAATAAGTACCATCGGTATACCCTTCACCTGCCCAACGACGGCTGCCACTAACACTAAATGCCCAGCCTTTTTTATTCAACCCCGTTGAATGGGTAAGCATCGTGCGATAAGTATAATTTCGATTGCTAAAAGCCTGATTAAAACTTGTTTGTTTTCTTTGACGACTGGCCCTTGTATCCATGTAGTTTAGTCCACCTAAATCGCCAAAAGCATAGGTGGTTGGTCGCAAACCAAGGGTATTGTCTCTGTTTCTTAGTACATCATTCAAACCACCCCATAAGCCAAAAGGAGTAAACCCATTATCTAGGTTTTCCATTGGAGCACCATTCATATAAGTGCCAAATAGATCATTGTCGTAACCGCGAATGCGGAATCGAACTGCACTAAATTTGAATGTTGCAGCATTAAAGAAAGGATCTCTGCCGGCACTTAACTGGCTGGAGATATTCTGAGCGCTACCATCCTGCATGTCATTTTCATCCAAAGTAACAATGGGTACATTATCACCAATGGCTTCTTTTATTTCTTCCACTGTGGCCGTATCTGGAACAGGTGTTACTTGAGAAAAGGCGTTGCTTGTAAATAATAGCGTTAGGGAAAGCAAAAGCAATCCGGGTTGTAGTTTTCGCAGCATAATCTATTTTTAAAAAGAGCACAAAGTTAGGCTAATTGCTGCATTAGCCTGATGTTTTTAGTAACAAATAATTACCATGATAATAATTTAATATTCAACCACATTCAATACCTTTGTAGCTTATAATTACGCATGAAAAAATCACTCATTTTTAGCATTTTAGCCTTCTTTTTTGCAATGAATTCATTTGCACAAGCAGGCAAGTACAAAGTATCCTTCATTGGCTTTTATAACGTTGAAAACTTATACGACACCATTAATGACCCGTATAAAGATGACGAGGAGTTTCTCCCCAATAGCGAAAGACAATACAATGGAAGAATTTATTTCGAAAAAATAAATCATATGGCCGATGCTATTTCGCAAATGGCTATTGATATTAACCCAGACGGATTGGCTTTATTAGGGGTGGCTGAAATAGAAAATGATACAGTACTAAATGACCTTGTAAAATCAGAAAAGTTAAAGAGCCGCAATTTGAAATATGTTCATTTTAATAGCCCTGATGTGAGAGGGGTGGATGTGGCCTTGATATACAATCCAAAATATTTTAAACCGCTCTATAGCGCTCCGTTTTTTACCCAATTGCCGGGTGGTAGTAAGGACTCCTACTTTACAAGAGATGTATTGTATGTAAAGGGAATACTGGATGGCGACACCATTCACGTATTTGTAAACCACTGGCCTTCCCGCTCAGGTGGTGAGGAAAGAAGCATACCTGCCAGGGCTGCTGCTGCTAGAGTTTCCAAATTTAGAGTAGATAGTCTTACAGCCTTGAATCCAAATGCAAAAATTATCATCATGGGCGATTTGAACGACGATCCTATTAGTCCCAGTGTTACCAAGGTTTTAAATGCCAAGGCAAAGGAGAAAGAAGTGGCTGCTGGTGGATTATTTAACCCATGGGTGGAGATGTACAAAAAAGGCATTGGTACCCTAGCCTATCAAGATGCTTGGGGGCTATTTGATCAGATTATTATCAGCAGTGGCTGGTTGAATAAAGAACAAGCTGGTTACTATTACCAAAAGTCAACCATTTTCAATAAGGAGTTTCTGGTGCAAAAAACAGGCAGATACAAAGGTTATAGTAAGCGTTCCTGGGATGGCATGACTTACAATTATGGGTACAGCGATCACTTTCCCGTGTATATCATGATGCTGAAAAAAATACCATAAGCCAGCCAACTTTTCCAAGATTCATAGCATCCTCCCTACTGCTACTTTAAATTTACATTAAGTGGATAAAAAAGCGGGCCGATTTAATCGTGCAGCCAATTATATGGATTAATTTTGCATTTCAAATAAAAGCATGAATATGAAAAAAATCTTTACTAAAAAATCATTACTACTAAGTTTTTTGATTTTTTCAATTTCTTTTGTGAACTCCCAGTCCTTATTGGTGCAGGATTTCTCTTTTTCGGGAAACCTATCTGCCAATGGATGGACTGCTCATAGCGCAGCTGGAACAAATCCAATTGCAACTACAACTGGATTGACATATGCAGGCTTTCCAGGTAGTGGAGTTGGAAATGCCGCACTAGTAAATAATTTAGGTGGAGAAGATGCTAATATAACTTTCACTAACCAAACAACAGTTGGCCAAAATATTTATTATTCTTTCTTGGCCAACGTAACTGATGCAGCTGTTACAAAAGCAGGGGATTACTTTATACATGTAGGCTCTGGTGGAGGTGCATCTTTTACCCTTTTGGCAGCTAGAGTTTATGCTAAAATAACTGCTGGAGTAGTTAATTTTGGAATAGGTAATTCATCAACAGCAGGAACAATGGTCTATGGTACCACTAGTTTTTCCAAAAACACAACTTATCTAATCATTGTAAAATATACCATTAGTAGTGCTGTAACCCCTGTATCAATGTGGGTGATTCCTTCTGGCGTCCCAAGCTCTGAAGCCACCGCTGGCACTCCAGAGGCAATAAATAATGCAACTGCAGGGCAAAGCACAATTAGTGCAATTGCCTTAAGACAAGGTTCAGCCACCACTTCAGTACAAACTGTTGTAGATGCCATCAATGTTGGATTGACATGGGCAGATATAACAGGTGCAGCAGCAGTAACTCCAACAATTACAGCAACTGGAAGTGTTACTAATCTTAATACCAATTTTGGCAGTGCTTCAACAACACAAACATTTACTTTATCTGCTGCCAATTTGAGCCCAGCAACTGGTAGCATAACTATTACCCCTTCTTCAAATGTGGAGATATCATTTAACAATAGTACATTTTATACAACAGGACAACCAATTGGATATACTGCAGGAACAATTGCTTCCACACCTGTATATTTTAGAATCGCCAATACAGCTCCACAGGGTGCATTTACTGGAACGGTAACATGCAGTGGGGGAACAGCAACAGACGCAGTGGTAAATATTGCAGGAGGAATTGTACAAAATTATTATAATACCAAAGCAAATCTTGGCCTAACCAATCTGGGTACTTGGAGCAGCACTACAGATGGAACAGGTGCATCTCCAAGTAATTTCACAAACGCTTATCAGTATTTCAATATTACCAATCAAACCAATGCTAATTATACTGGCGTATGGGATGTGAGTAATGCCACTACAAATACTAAAATTATTGTAGGCGACGGCACCTCTCCAATGACACTTACCGTTTTACCAGGTATTGATTCTATCACTTCTGCAACAAGAATTGATGTTTTAAATAACGCAAACCTAGTAATTCAAAATAACAGAAGGCCTTTCCTAAATACCATTGCAACAGGAAGTACGGTTGAATATGCACAAACAGGATTGACCTCTATTGACACCATTAGAGTAGCCTCATTAGTTTATCATAATTTAAAACTAACTGGCGGTATTAAAGTATTATCCAGCGGCACAACAACTGTTAAGGGCAATTGGACCGTAGACAATGTAGTTAATTTCAATGGAGCGGCTTCTCCATTCAGTACCGTAAGTGCTTGGGGCGATGTAACCTTCCAAAACGGAAGTACATTTGAATCTGTAGCTACTGGCGATGGCAACCGTCTTACACTAACCATGAATGGAAATAGCGGTTTGCAAAATATCAACGGTAATGGAACAGAACTGATGCTATTTAGATTAAGAAGAGATACCACTAGTACGGATGTTGATCTTATGCTAGGTGCCAATACCAATTTAACTCTTGGCAATACCTCAGGTGGAGGACTTCAATTAACACAGGGTGCTGCTACAGCTACAACGCTATATTCCACAGGAAACACAATTAAATTAACAAAAGCAGCTGTTGCAACTACTACGGCCCTTGGTAAATTAAGCACTACCAATACCAATTTAGTGGTTGAAAAATCAGTGGGTACAACTGCCAATGCAGGTATACTCCGCTTTGCTACAGGTTCTACTTTAAATAATGTTACCATCAATTTTGATGCAGCATTTGCAAGAGACTCTATTACTATTGCAGACAATGTAACCATCAATGGTGCACTGACACTAACTAAAGGCAAATTAGTGGGTCCTACAGGATCTACTATTGATCTATCTTCATCTGCAACAGTTAGCGGCGCATCAACCAGCTCATTTGTAGATGGTAAATTAAAAAGAACCGGTTCCACTGCATTTGCTTTCCCTGTTGGCAAAGGAAATAAATATGCCCCTGTTAACTTTTCCAATTACACTGGTGGTAATGTCTATGCTGTTCAATATTTGAATGCAGGATATGGCACTTATACTATTAATCCTACCACAGTAGGCACTTACCCTAATTATTCAGTGAGTGGCTTTGAACATTGGATAATTGACCAAACTACAGCAGGTACAGTTGACCTGAAATTCAATTATACCGACGTTAATAGTAATATCGTTACACCGAGTGCTATCAGAATGGCACATTTTGCTGTTGCTGATTGGAATGATTTAGGAGGAACGCCTGATCCAGGAAATACACTTACTGCTGGTTCAGTAACAGTTACTGGCGTTAGCAGCTTTAGTCCTTTTACTTTTGCTTCTTTAACTACTGGTGTAATTCCTGTAAAACTTACAGATTTCACTGCTCAAAAAATGAACAATATTGTAAAACTTAGTTGGACAACAGAACAAGAATTAAACAGCAAAGAATTTGTTGTTGAAAAATCAACAGACGGCAACAACTGGAGCACTTTAAATATCATTACTGCTATTGGTAACAGTGCTTTAAAAAATCGCTATGGCACTGCAGATAATAATCCTGCGAATGGAATTAATTACTATCGCTTAAAAATAGTTGACCGTGATGGACACAGTGTTCTTTCTGCAGTAAAAACTGTACTGTTTAATAGTAAATACCAAGTGGTGGTAGCTCCTAATCCAGCTATTGATTTCATCAATGTTTGGATAGCTAAAAACAATTCATTGCCTGTATCTATTAGTATCAGTTCGATGAATGGCAAAATGCTATATCAAGAAAAAACAACGAATGCCTCTACTCAAATTAATACCAGCCTATTTGCAAAAGGAATTTACCTATTGAAAATAGTAGATGATAACAATACCGAGGTAAGGAAAATAATCATTCAGTAATATTATTTACCGAAGAAATAATAAAGAAAGCCCTGTACACATGGACTGAACCCCAAAAGTTGGACAAAATTAGTAATTAAGATTTAAAGTGATGAGCTCGATACTGTTTCGGGCTCATTCCATTTAGATTAAGTTTGATTCTGTCGTTGTTATAGTATTTGATGTATTGGTTGATTTCTTTT